>NZ_CATZLL010000005.1:0-381422 GCF_958415495.1 Ralstonia flaminis
ACACGCTGATCGTGGGCGCATTGATGGTCAGCGTGAGTGGGCCGCTGGTGGCCGAGAACGGACCGGTGCCGGTGCTGCTGTCGGTGGCGGTCACGGTGAAGTTGAACGTACCGCCTGCGGTGGGCGTACCGGAGAGGACACCGGTGCCGGGGTTCAGGGTCAGGCCTGCAGGTAGCGCGCCCGAGGCGAGCGTGTAGGTGTACGGCGCCGTGCCGCCACTGGCCGCAGCCAGCGACTGGCTATAGGCCGTGCCCACCGTGCCGGCGGCGGGCGACGACGGTGCATAGGTAACCGTCGCATTCGATACGGTGACAGTGATCGTGGCTGGCGACGACGTGCCGCCCGCGTTGGTGGCCGTGTAGGTGAACGAGTCCGGCCCCGAATACGACGCGTTGGGCGTGTAGGTGATGGTCGTGCCCGATGCGGTGGCCGTGCCGTGGGTAGCCGGCGTGGAGACGGCCAGGCTGGTCGGCGAACCCGTGACGTTCACCGGCACGGTGTTGTTGGTGCTGCCGTGTGCAACAGTGGTGCTGGTTGGACCGGCCGTAGGCGCAGCAACGTAAGTGAACTTGTCGGCAGCGCTGATGGCACTGGCGCCGCTGAACGTCGAGACGGATACATCGACCACGCCAAAGCCAGGCGGCGAGACAGCGTTGATCTGCGTGCTGCTCACGATGGTGAAACTGGCGGCCGGGGTCGAGCCGAACCAGACCGCCGTCTGGCCCCGATAGAAATTGGTCCCGGTGATGGTGACGCTCGTGCCGCCAGCGGCGGTGGCAGTTGAGGTCGACAGCCCAGTCACCGTTGGTGCGGGACCAGTGACGGAGATATTGACGGTGCTGAGTACCCAACCGCCACCGTCGACATTGTTGTAAAAGGACGCCGTGTCGGTGCCACTGAAGTTGATAGGCGCCTGGTAAACGAAGCCCTCGGCTGGCGAGTTCGGATCGACATACACGGAAATCAGACCGCCCGCCGCTGTCGCCTGCATCGACCCCAGGTTACCTGGCACGTTACTGTTGCCCAGATTGTTGTAGGCAATACCTATTTGGAGCGGATCGCAATTGCCCACATCCGTGCCGTTAAGTTGGTAGGTCGTCTGCGTGTTCGCGCTGGCCGGGAAGGAAACCGTACAACCGGCAGCCCCCTGCGATAGCAACGCCAGCCACGCCGTCAGCACGGCCAACAGGCACCGCTGCATCCACGTACGCCGTGCCGCCCCCAAACGCCGCAACATCGACCATCCGGCAACCCCATGCCGGCCAAACGGGCTGTTCTGTGTCAGCACGCGCATTTCTCCCTCGTTCCCGCCCGCTGCCTGGCGAGCTTTTTCTCTCGAGCGTTCTTGCGAAATTCAGGGCCTGACCGCTGCCAGGCACGCCCCCGTCACGAGGGAATAGCGCGTGGGATTTGCATACTCGCAATCCATTGCACTCCGACAAACGGTGCAATGGCTGCGTGTTATCCCTTGTAAATCCCCCGTCAGATCTGCACAGCCTTTCTTGTCTATTTTGACTGGCACAGTGATCCGGACGCGATGCTAAAAAAAGCCTTCCGATCCGTCAATACAAGCCGCTGGCCAAACCATTGGCAGACAAGGCTTTTTAGGCTTATTTCCGGCCTTGATATTGGTTCGCAACCTCGTTAAAGAACGCATATTGAGACGGCATGACCGGAACTTGAGACGCCAGGACCATTGCTCGCCAAAATGGCGGTCTCCGATTATTTTTGATTTCCAAATCAAATGGACGCGGCAGCGGCGGGGGGTATTGCGCAGCCCCCTGTATGCAGTGGACAGTGGGCGAGGCCTGAGATGGGGCGGCCTCCAATCTCCTCACGAGAGGCTTACCATGGACCCACAACCAACAGCGGCACACCAGGAGACTCCCAATGCCCACCGACGCCACCCACCGCGTCTTCAACCAGGTCCCAGATCTGGCCGGTTTCAACCCGTTCACGTCAGACACCACGCTCCAACGTGCGCTGGAGCGCCTGAACGGCGGCTGGCATGCAGACGCGCTGAGCGCTTTCGGTGACCAGCTCGGCGCCCCCGAGACCCTGCAGTGGGCCGCCGAGGCCAACGCGTATCACCCCGAGCTCCACACCCACAGCCGCACCGGCGAACGCATCGACGCCATCCGCTTCGACCCGGCCTGGCACGCGCTGCTTGGCCTGATGCGCAGCCAATGTCTGCAAGCCCTGCCGTTTGCCGAGCCGCGCACGGGCGCGTGGGCTGCGCGCACGGCCGGTTACTTCATGCAGGCCCAGATCGAATCCGGCACGCTGTGCCCGGCCACGATGACGTTCGCCAGCATCCCCGTGCTGCAGAAAGAGACCGCACTGTTCGCCGACCTGGGCCCGCGCCTCTACGCCCGCGAGCACGATGCGCGCGACCTGCCGTGGCGCCAGAAAACCGCCATCCTCGTCGGCATGGGCATGACCGAAAAGCAGGGTGGTTCCGACGTGCGCAGCAACACTACTGTGGCGATGCCCCTGCGTGGCGAGGGGCGCGGCGCGACATACGCCATCACCGGGCATAAGTGGTTCTTCTCGGCGCCGATGTGCGATGCGCACCTGGTGGTCGCGCGCATGGGTGCCGAGGATGGCCCGCTATCGTGCTTCTTCGTGCCGCGCTTTCGGGACGACGGCAGCAAGAACCCGATCCAGATCCAGCGCCTGAAAGACAAACTCGGCAACCGCTCGAACGCCAGCAGCGAAGTGGAATTCCGCGGTGCGGAGGGCATCCTCATCGGCGAAGAGGGGCGCGGCATTCCGACCATCATCGAGATGGCGACGCACACGCGGCTCGATTGCGTGATCGGCAGCGCGGCCATCCTGCGCCATGCGTTGATGCAGGCGCTGCACCACGCGCGCCACCGCATGGCATTCGGCCGCCTGCTGGTCGATCAACCGCTCATGCGCAATGTGCTGGCCGATCTCGCGCTCGAATCGCAGGCCGCCACCTTGCTGATGATGGAGTTGGGCAGCGCGTTCGAGCGTGCAGACACCGACCCGCTGGCCGCCGCCTGGAAGCGCATCGTCACGCCGGCCGCCAAGTTCTGGGTCTGCAAACGCAGCATTGAAGCCACCGGCGAGGCCATGGAAGTCTGGGGCGGCAATGGCTACGTGGAAGAGGGCCCGATGGCGCGCCTGTACCGCGAGGCGCCAGTCAACTCCATCTGGGAAGGCTCGGGCAACGTGATGTGCCTGGACGTGCTGCGCGCCATCGCCCGCACGCCGGACGATGCGCTGCGCCTGCTGCACGATATTGGTGAGCGCGCGCATGGGCACCGTGCCGTGCGTGCCGAACTGGCTGCGCTGCAGGCGATGCTGCATCAGCCAGGCGACATTCAGGAGACCGCCGCCCGCCGCATCACCCAGGGGCTGGCCCTGACCGCGCAGGCCGCGCTGATGCTGGCCCACGCCCACCCGGATGATGCCGAGCGCTTCATTGCCAGCCGCTTCCACCATCAGCATGGCCGTGTATTCGGCACGCTCGATGGCCATGCGCAGGCGCTGGGGGCGGTGCTGCAACGCGCGTGGCCAGTGTGAAGAATCGGTGAAGACTGAAACCGGTGAAAGCCGGGTGAAAGTCCAGATCGCCCAGGGTGGGTGGGCCGGGCGCCCACGTTCGGCCCAACAAGAAGAAACCGACAGGAGACATCCCCCGTGCCGCACCCGACCCGCGCATTGCTCGCGGCTGGCCTGGCGTTATGCGCTTGCCAGGCCGTTGCCGCATCCACTGCATCCACCACCCCCGTTCTCGACCGCATCCGCGACACCGGAGTCGTCCGGCTGGCCTATCGCGAGAACTCGGTGCCGTTCTCCTACCTGGATGCCGGCAAGCCGGTGGGCTACTCGATCGACCTGTGCGCACGGCTGGTCGACGCGATCAAGGTGGCGGTCAAACGGCCCGACCTGAAGGTGCAGTATGTGGCCGTGACGCCTGCCACGCGCATCGCCGCCATCACCGAGGGCAGGGCAGATCTGGAATGCGGCTCCACCAACAACACCCGTGAGCGGCGCGAGAAGGTAGCGTTCACTATCCCGCATTACATTGCCAGCAGCCGCATGCTCGTGAAGATCAGCTCGGGCATCCACCGCTGGGAAGACCTCAACAACAAGACCGTGGTATCCACGCGGGGCAGCACTAACGGGGGGCAGATCAAGGCGATGGCCGATTCGCGCGTGCTCAAGATCAACGTGATCGAGGCCAAGGACCACGCTGAAGCCTTCGGCATGGTGGCTGCCGGCAAGGCGGACGCCTTTGCGATGGACGACGTGCTGCTCTACGGCTTTCGGGCCACCTCGCCCAACCCAGCGGACTATGCCGTGGTCGGCAGCAACCTGGCGGTGGCACCGTACGCGATCATGCTGGGCAAGGACGATGCCGAGTTCAAGAAGGTGATCGACCTGGCGATGTCGCGCACGATCCTCGATGGCGAGGCGGAGAAGCTCTACAAGAAGTGGTTCCAGCAGCCGATTCCGCCCAACGGCGTGAGGCTGGACATCCCGATGAGCTTCCTGCTGCGCGACTCGTTCAAGTTCCCGACCGACAAGGTCGCAGACTGATTCCGCCCGACTTACGAACGGGCTCTCAAGGTGCTTGAGGGTATACCCGCAATCAGCGCATAATGCGCGCCCATGGCGGCGCGTGACTTTGCTTCACATTTGGCATTCCCCCGGGGGGAGTGGCGGCGCGCAAGCCAGTTCTGCGCAATCCGTTTGGCGTTGCTCGGCAAACGATTGCGAAGATGGCCGCGTCGACAGGGCAGCGACACGGTCAGCCGTGCCCAGATAGCCCTAACCCTCTCCTAGGACCTTTGACGATGCTGTTCCCTGCGCGCACGTGGCTGCTGGCCGCGCTTGCCGTTCCTGCGGCGTTTTTTTCGGTTTCCGCCTCCAACGCGGTGGCCGCCACCCCCACGCTCGATCGCATCCGCGATTCCGGCACGGTGCACGTGGCCTACCGTGAAGACTCCATCCCGTTCTCGTACCTCGACGGCAGCAAGCCGGTGGGCTACACGATTGACATCTGCTCGCGGCTGATCGATTCGCTGCGTACGTCGCTCAAGCGGCCGGACCTGAAGGTGCAGTACGTGCCGGTGACGGCCGCCACCCGTATGGACGTGATCGCATCGGGCAAAGCCGACCTGGAATGCGGCTCGACCAACAACTCGCCGGACCGCCGCGAGAAGGTGGCCTTCACCATTCCGCACTACATCACCAAGGGCCGCATGCTGGTCAAGGCCAACTCGGGCATCCAGCAGTGGGAAGACCTGAACGGCAAGACGGTGGTGGCCGCACGTGGCTCGACCAATGCGGAACTCGCACGCAAGCTCAACGAGACCGGCATGACGATGCGCGTGGTGGACGCCAATGATCTGCGCAGCGCTTTCGCCATGCTGGCCGATGGCCGCGCCAATGCGTTTGCGGGTGACGACATCCTGCTCTCGGGCATGCGCGCCACCGCCAAGAACCCGGCGGACTACACCGTGGCCGGCAAGACGCAGCTCGTGTCGTCGTACGCGATCATGCTCAGCAAGCAGGACCCGGAGTTCAAGAAGATGATCGACCAGTCGATGACGCGGCTGATCGTCGATGGTGAGGTGCCGAAGCTTTACAAGAAGTGGTTTCAGCAGCCGATTCCGCCCAATGGCGTGAATCTGGAGGTGCCGATGAGCTATCTGCTGCGGGATTCGTTCAATACGCCGACGGATAGTGCTGGTAACTGAGGTTGCTTGGATTGCTGGGTGGTTGTGCCCGGCAATTGATTGATGTTGTTGGTGCGCCCCGGTTTCGTCCCCTGCCGGGGCCGACTCCCTTTCTTTGTCTTGCCAAAGAAAGGAAGCAAAGAAAGGCGCGCCCGAGATGGCGACCCATCCCTTGAATTTATGTCGCAGGGAGGGGAAGGGGAAAACTCGCTGCGCTCAGACAGTCCCCCTTCCTTTTTCCTCCCTGCAACAGAAATTCAAGGCGCCATCTAGGGCAGGGTACGGCCAAACAGTCGGTGTGCGAGCCTCACCGCCGAGGCTCATCCTGTTGGATCGTCGCTCGATCCGACCGCGTTCAGTGAACCTCGGCCGGCGCGGTTTGCGCGGAAGTACCTGCCACCACATTCAGCGCCGGGCGCCCGCCCTGGCGGATCAGATCGGCCGCGCGCTCGGCAATCATGATGATCGGGGCATTGGTGTTGCCACCGATCAGTGTCGGCATGACCGAACCGTCGATCACGCGCAGGCCGGTCACACCGCGCACGCGCAACTCCGGATCAACCACGGCCATCGCATCGTCCGCACTGCCCATCTTGCAGGTGCCGACCGGGTGATAGATGGTGTCTGCGTGCTGGCGGATCAGCGCACGCACGGCTTCGTCGTCGGAGCCATCGCCCCGGATGTCTCCCGAATACAGCTCGCGCCCGCCCAGCTCGGCCAGCGGCCGCTGCGCGAAGATGCGCTTTACCGCGCGGAAGCCCGCCAGCATGCCGGCCATGTCGTCTGGGTCGGACAGGAAGCGCGGGTCGATCCGTGGTGCGTCGCGCGTATCGGTTGTCGCCAGCCGCACCTCGCCGCGGCTCTTCGGGCGCAGCACGCACACGTGGCAAGAGTAGCCGTGGCCGTAGTTGAACGTGCGGTTGTGGTTGTCGGCCATGGCAACCACGAAGTGCAGTTGCAGATCGGGCTCGGCCAGATCGGGGCGGCTCTTGATGAAGCCGCCGGCCTCGGCAAAGTTGGTGGCGATCATGCCGCGCCGCTCGCGGCGGTAACGCAGGATCTCACCCAGCATGTGCACGCTGCCGCGCAGTGAATAGCCGATCAGGTCCAGGTTGAAGGTCTTCTTGTGCAGGATGATGTCGAGGTGGTCCTGCAGGTTCTGGCCGACGCCGGGCAGGTCCTGCACGACCGGGATGCCGAGTGAGCGCAGATGCTCCGCCGGCCCCACGCCCGAGGCCATCAGCAACTGCGGTGAGCCGAACGCGCCGGAAGACACGATCACCTCGCGCCGCGCCTGCAGGGTCTCGGTGCGGCCACCGCGATCCACCACCACGCCCGTCGCGCGCTTGCCTTCGAACACGATGCGCAGCGCCTGCGTGTCGGGCAGCACCGTCAATTGGCGGCGGCCACGGTTGTATGTGGCATCGGTCTTGTCGCCGCCATGCAGATAGGCACGTGCAGCGTTCCAGCGCTCGCCGTTGTATTGCGTGACCTGGTACGGGCCCACGCCTTCCTGATCGGGGCCGTTGAAATCGTCGTTGCGGCGGTAGCCGGCAGCTGCGGCGGCATCAACAAAACGGCGGGCGATCGGGTTGCCGGTACGCAGGTCGCTCACGTGCAGCGGGCCGGTGCCGCCGTGCAGTGCATCGTCATCGCGGCCGGCAACGCGCTCGTTGCCTTCGGCGCGCTTGAAGTAGGGCAGCACATCGTTCCAGCCCCAGCCGGTGCAGCCGAGCGAGGCCCAGTGGTCGTAGTCATTGTGCGTGCCGCGAATGTAGATCATGGCGTTGAGCGACGAGCTGCCGCCCAGCCCGCGCCCACGCGGCTGGTAGCCCTGGCGCCCGCCCAGGCCCGGCTGCGGCACGGTCTCAAACCCGTAGTTGCGCTTGTTCTTGAACGGCAGCGATGCCGCACACCCCGCCGGCACCCACACCGAGAAATGGTGGTCATGCGGCCCGGCTTCCAGCAGGGCAACCGTCACGTCCGGGTCTTCGGTCAGGCGGGCGGCCAGCGCGCAACCGGCCGAGCCGGCGCCGACGATGACGTAGTCGAAGGTGAGCGAATCGTTGGCCATGAGTGTCTCCGGATGTGTTTTTTATTGGGCGAGCGCCGCCGCCGGCTGGCTGCCGGTCACGAACTCACATCCTAGGCGCCATGGGTTGTTTCAAACGGTCGGGCTAACCCGCATTAGAGGCATCGTTCGATGTCACGCAGCAAAATCGGCGGTGGTTGGGCTGACATGCTTTCCACACCTGACGGGGCGGCATGCTGCACCGCGATATTTCACGGTCGATGCGCGTCTGTACGGACGACTACGAGGGCGCCATACGGCACACGGCGCGGCCGTATCAGGGCTTCGCAAGGCGACCCGGGCGACCATACTCCCTTGCAGTTGGACCAACCCGCCCACCCTTGCCAGGAGCATCACCATGCAACCTGCCGACCTGCCTGCCCCGCACCTGCTGCGCATGCAGCAAACGTTTGAAGCCATGCGCGCCGCGCACCAGGCCGACATGCTGCCCGCGTGGTCCGTGCGCCGCGACCGGCTGGAGCGCCTCAAGCGCCTCGTCATGGACAATCGCGAGGCCATCGCCCAGGCCGTCAGCGCAGACTTCGGCAACCGCTCGCGGCAGGAAACCGAGTTGCTGGAAATCTTCCCCAGCGTGGATGGCATCAAGCACGCGCTCTCCCACGGCAAGCGCTGGATGCGCGTGCAGCGGCGCGGTGTAAGCCTGTGGTTCCGCCCCGCCAGCACGCGGCTGATTCCGCAGCCACTGGGCGTGGCGGGCATCGTCGTGCCGTGGAACTACCCGATCTATCTGACCATCGGGCCGCTCGTCTCCGCACTCGCCGCGGGCAACCGGGCGATGGTGAAACTCTCGGAATACACGCCGCGTTTCTCCGAGCTGTTTGCTGATCTGATCGAGCGCCACTTTGCAGCCGATGAAGTGCGCGTCATCAATGGCGATGCCGCCGTGGCTGAGGCGTTCTCACGGCTGCCGTTCGACCACCTGCTGTTCACGGGGTCCACCAACGTCGGCCATCACGTCATGCGCGCGGCGGCGGACAACCTCACGCCGGTGACGCTGGAACTGGGCGGCAAGTCGCCCACCATCATCGGGCCCGATGCAGACTTTGATTGCGCGGTGGAACGCACGCTGGTCGGCAAGCTGCTCAACGCAGGGCAGACCTGCGTGGCCCCCGACTACGTGCTGCTGCCCGCTGGCACCGAGCAACGCTTTATCGACGCTGCGCGCAAGCTGGTCGGCAAGATGTACCCCAACATGGCGAGCAACCGCGACTACACAACGATCATCAGCCCGCGCCACTTCCAGCGCATGGCCAGCCTGGCCGACGAGGCACGCGAGCAGGGCGCCCAGGTGCTACCGCTCACCGGTGCAGCACCTAATGAAGCCACGCGCCTGTTCCCGCCCGCGCTCATCACCGGCGGCACTGACGAGATGCGCGTGATGCAGGAAGAGATCTTCGGCCCGCTGCTGCCGCTGGTGCCATACCGCACGCTGGGCGAAGCAATCGACTACATCAACGCCCGCCCGCGTCCGCTGGCGCTGTACCTGTTCGAGCGCAACGGCAGCACGGTCGACCGCGTCATGGCCAGCACCATTGCCGGCGGCGTGTGTATCAACGAAACCCTGCTGCACGTGGCGCAGGACGATCTGCCGTTTGGCGGCGTGGGCGCCAGCGGCATGGGCGCGTACCACGGCATCCACGGGTTCGAGCGGTTCTCGAAGATGAAGCCGGTGTTCAAGCAGGCCAAGCTCAACGGGCTGGGCATGTTCCGCGCACCGTACGGCAAGACGTTCGAGACGATGATGAAGCTGCTGGTGCGCTGACAAGCCATTAGCAACCATGAGGTTTTTGATGCCACGCATTAGCACCTAGAATGCATCGATGGCCAAGAACCTCGACATCACCCTCGTCCGCACCTTCGTTGCCGTGGCGGAAAACGCCAGCATGACGGTGGCGGCCAATGCGCTGCACCTCACACAGGGCGCCGTCAGCCAGCAGATCAAGCGGCTGGAAGATGCCTTCGAATGCCGCCTCTTCGAGCGCGACGGCCGCCGACTCGAACTCACCCACGCGGGTGAGCGCTTCCTCGGCCGCGCCAAGCGCCTGCTCGCCCTCAACGACGAAGTCTGGGCCGACATGGCCGCGCGCCCGCTGCAGGGCCCGGTGCGGCTGGGCGTGCCGTATGACTTGGTCGGCACCGTTTTCCCACCCATCTTCAAGGCCTTTACCGAAGCGTGGCCGTCGGTGGAGCTGACCATTGTCTGCGGCACCTCGCCTGAGCTGGCGGAAGGCATCGCGCGCGGCGAACTGGACGTCGCCGTGGTCGAGGCCCCGGTGGATGAGGCGACCGGCGAATGCCTGTGCGTGGAGCGGCTGGTGTGGGTGGGCGCGCGCGGCGGCAACGTGCATGCGAAGCGGCCGCTGCCGCTGTCGATGGTGGACGAGAGCTGCGCCTTTCGCGCCCGCGTGCTCAAGGCGCTGGGTGAGCACCGTATCGAATGGCGCACGGTGTTCGAGAGCGGCAACATCGAAGCGACCACCGCCACCGTGCGCACCGGCCTGGCCGTCACCGCATGGCTGACGCCGACGGTGCCGGCGGACCTGGACATTCTCGGGCCTGAAGCCGGTTTGCCGGAACTCCCGATGTTTGCGATCAGCCTGCTATTGCCTGCGCAGGGTGCGAGTGTGGCGGCGCAGGCGCTGGGGCAATGTATTCGTGAAGGGTTCTCTACGCGGCACCGGGTAGGCGAGCGACGCGTGATCGGAACCGGTTGGGATCGCGCGGCCTGATCGGCCAGCAGTTACACGCCGCCGCCTTCGATCTGCACGCGCCCATTCGGCGTGTCGAGCACGAGTGTCAAAGCAGGCCGCGCCGCATCAGCAAATGCGACATGCCGATTCTCCGGGCAGGCGGCATCCCAGCCCAGTCCATCCAGCTTTGCGCGAATGGCGGCCATCTCCGGATGGGCAAGCTGGAACTGGTTCAGGTGGAGGCCGACATCCTGCATGTTGTCGACGGGGCTTTTACCTCCGGCCCAGTCGATGAGGGCCGGCAGGCACCCGCCTGCTTCCGCCTCACCGTCCTTGCGGTGGAAGAAGTGCCATCGCAAATCGCCACGGGACACTTCAAGCAACTCGTGTTGCGATGAGTCGATTGCGTTGCGCGCCAAACCGGGAAGGCTGGCAACCCAGCCGAACAGCTGGGGCGCGTCTTCCAGCTTGCCTTCCTGCATGAGGCGGTCCAGCGCAAACCAGCGGGTCCGGTTTGGCCCGGGCGCCTCCGGGTCAATGGCGATGAACTCGAGGAAGATGCCCGGCGCGATCCGCGTCACCAGGTTGTGCGTTCCCATCAAGGGATGCTTGCCGCCGGCCGGCAGCTTCACGCCGAACATCTGCAAGGCATACGCGTGCGCCTGGTCGAGAGATTGCGCGGCGAAGGCGATGTGGTCGATCTTCAAGACAGCTCCCGTTGGACTGCGTCAGAAATCTGCGGGGCTCAGGATGCCACAGGGCACTGTATGGCACTTCTTGGGAAACCGCTTTGCCCACCGAATAGCGCCCGCCAAACAAGCTTACGAAGACTCCGCGCCCCGAACCGTGACGCCCCCACTGTGGGCGATTGATTTCCCTAACCCGGGCTTGGAGAATGTGCGCGGCCCTCTCTCAACCGCCTCGCACAGCAGTGCCCGTACACACCTACATTCATCCCGTCCTTTCGGAACGCAAGGTCAAGACCGGCCTCCACTGGCCCGCACTTGCATGCGGCACGTTCTGGGCATTCTCAGAAGGCTTGGTCGAGCTGGGTGGGCGATTGACCGCGATTGATGCCACCGCCGGACTGCTGTGGACCCTGGGACAGCCTATGGTTGCGGCGCTCCTTTTTCTGGTGAAAAACATCTATTGCGGGGTTCGCGGAGGTGCATGGCTTGAGGCTTCGCTTGTGCGGGCCGGATATCGGCGCTGCGCCCAGGGATCCGTGGAACACTCGGCCAACACACACTAGATCCGCCGCGAGGAAACCACGCGATGCTGAAAGCCATTCGCGCGATGCTGTCTCGCAAGACTGCGAGTGGCACCGCCAACATGAACGAGAATGAATTCGTGCGCCACGTGGCAGCGTCACTCTACGAGCGAGAAGAGTTCACACGGCGTGCAGCCGAGGCAGCTTCGGCGCTCGGTACGGACTCCATCGGCAAACTCGTTGACCTGCTGCACAGCGAACATAGCCCACCCAAGGCGTTTGAATCGCAGTTCGGCGGATTAGGCAGTTGGTTAGCCGCGCGGCAGTTCGCGATCTTCGAAATCTTCTATCACCTAGGTCGGCCTGCCGTTCCTACGTTACTGACGTTCATCCGTGGCGAGTACGACTGGACCCAGGGCAATGCCATCGAAATACTGTGCAGGCTGCATGCCAAGGGCGTGGCGCCGGTATCCGCATTTGAACTGCTGAAGCGAACAATCCCGTCGATGCGCGAAGAGGCGCTGCTCTACGCAGCAGGGCCGCTGCACACACTCGTGCAGCAGGATGCGACGCTCAGCGGTGTTCTGGATGAACTCGCCGAAATACCCGAGTTCTCTGATGTGTACCAATACAGGGTGACGGGCGAGTGGCCGTCGGCCGAGTAACCACACAAACAAAAACCCCGCCAACCGGCGGGGTCCCCCAAATCCTTTTTAGCCTGCAAGCGAATCAAGCCTGCGGCGCAGCCCCATCTTCCGGAGCAGCCTCGGCACCGTCGGCCTTGGCTTCGTCTTTCTTCTCCACCATCTCTTCCAGCGCGCCCGCGCCCTTGAAGCCGGCAACAGCGGCGACAGCCTTGGTCAGCAGGCCAGCATCGGGATCGACTTTCTCGGTGGCTTCAACAGCGGCGACGGCGCCGGCGATCTTGCCCACTTCATCCAACAGTCCCATGGTCACCTCCGCATGTTTGAACAGGGAGAGCCATCTTCCCACCGGCAAGTGACAGAAGCGCAAACAAAGTTAAAAATTTTCGCGCGCCGTCGTTTGCGTCGACCGTGCATCACGCAGCGCGCGCTGGCTTACTCGGTTTCCGCGCCGGCAGGGGTGACGACGAGCGCGGTCAGCCGTGCACGTGCGCTATCGGTAATCGCCGCCGATTGACGCGTGGCGACGTCGATCTGCACGATCACGGATTGCGAGGTGGCAGCGCAGCGGCCGTTCTGGAAGATGGCCTGCTCCAGCTTGACCGAGCTGCGCCCGATGTGCGCGACGCGCGTGCCGATCTGCACCGAGCCGGGCCAGAGGATCTCGTTGCGGAAATCGAGCACGAGCTGGGCGATGACGAACTCGCAGCCGGGCGCGGCCAGCGGGTTGTCGGGGTTGAAGAGCAGTTCGACGCGGCCGGTTTCCAGATACGTGGCAAAGACGGCGTTGTTGATGTGGCCCTGACGGTCGGTGTCGCCGTAGCGGAGCTTGTCAGTGGCCTGCAGGGGGAAGTCGTTGAGCAGCGGGAGGGTCATTGTGGTGTTCGGAACGGCCAAGGGTGCGTGCATTGTGCCGGGCTTTGCGCGGCCCCGCCTTACCCCAGCGCCCGCACCGACGTACAGATCGCCCGCGCCGATTGCAGCAGCGCCGGCCCCAGCTTGCTCTCCATCTCCTCCGGCGTCCAACGGCCCGTCGGCGCCACCAGATGAATCGCGCCCAACGGCCGCCCGCTGCCGCTCACGATCGGCGCGGCGATGGTCATGTCGCCGAGGAACAGTTCTTCGCGGTTGATGGCGTAGCCGCGCTGGCGGGTTTCGCGCAGCGTTTCCATGATGTCGGCCACCTCGGTGCGCGTGTGCATGGTGTGCGCAACGCGGTGCGATTGCTCAACGATGGCCTGCGCTTCGGGCACGGGCAATGCGGCCAGGTAGGCACGGCCCGATGCAGTGCAGTACATCGGGATGCGGCTGCCGATGGGCATGTGCACGGGCACGAAGTGCGCGCTCACAAAACGGGCCACGTACACCATCTCGTCCTGGTCGGGCTCGGTCAGGCAAGACGTTTCGGTAGTGACCTTGGTCAGCTCGGAGAGGAACGGGTTGGCCACGTCGATGAGCGTGTCAGCCGCCAAATAGTTGAAGCCGATCTTCATGACCGCCGGGGTGAGCTGGTAGCGGCGCGTTTGCGGATGCTTGCGCAGGTAGCCGAGCTGCTCGAGCGTGTAGACCATGCGCTGCGCCGAGCTTTTGTTGATGCCAGCAGCGGCCGCCACTTCGGCAATCGTCATGGTGCGGCGCTGCGCATTGAAGGCGCCGAGCACGGCCAGGCCCTTTTCGAGCGACTGGTTGAACAGCAGGTCTGGGGTGTCGTCCGTGTCGGTCATGAAAAGTGGCGCCTCAGTGGCAAATCAACGGCAAAAGAATCGCATATCGATTCTTATACGTCGACTAGTGGTTTTCCACAATTATAGGTCGATGCAACACGTTCGAATATTGGCACACGCATTGCATAAGGCTGAGCCAAGCCCCGTGGAGTCCCATCCGCGGTGCGTCTTCTTTTCGTTGCCTGGAGGGTTGCCATGTCTGTTGTCACCACTTTCCGTCGCGCCGCACTCGTCTTGTGCATGCTCGGCACCGCATCGTTCGCCTGGGCGCAGGGCGGTACGCCCACCTATAACGTGGGCGCCACGGCCACCGGCGTGCCGTTCACGTTTCTGGATGTGAAGACCAACTCCATCCAGGGGATGATGGTCGATACCGTCACGGCCGTCGGCAAGGCGGGCGGCTTCAACGTGAACGTGCAGCAGACGGTGTTCTCGGCGCTCATCCCGTCGCTCACGTCCAGCAAGATCGACATCATCTCGGCGGCGATGCTCAAGACGCCGGCGCGCGCGCAGGTGGTGGATTTTTCCGACCCGGTGTACTCGTACGGCGAGGGCCTGATCGTCAAGGCCGACGACGCCAAGAACTACGCCACGCTGGATGATCTGAAAGGCGAGGTGGTGGGCGCGCAGGTGGGCACGGTGTTCCTCGACATGCTCAACAAGAAGGGCATCTTCAAGGAAGTGCGCAGCTACGACTCCGTGGCCGACATGACACGCGACCTGGCGCTGGGCCGCATCAAGGCCGGCCTGGGTGATCAGCCCATCATCGCGTACCAGATCCGCCAGAAAACCTTTGAAGGCGTGAAGCTCGCGCCCAACTACAAACCCGCCAATGTGGGCGACGTCTGCCTGGTGGTGCGCAAGGGCGATACCGAAACGCTCAACCGCATCAACAAGGCCATCGCCAAGATCAAGGCCGACGGCACGCTGGACGCCATCGTGAAGAAGTGGGGCATCTGACGCTGACGGGTGATGCGCCATGAGTGTTGCAACGTTTCTTGAACACGCGCAGGAGTTCCTGCCGATTCTGCTGAAGGGGGCGGTGGTCACGGTGGAAGTGACCGTACTGTCGTTCCTGCTCAGCAGCGTGATCGGGCTGGCATTGGCGCTGATGCGGTTGTCGCCCATCAAGGCCGTGTCGACGGCCGGGGCGACCATCGTCAACGTCATCCGCGGGCTGCCGATCATCGTGCAGCTCTTCTATATCTACTTCGTGCTGCCGGACATCGGCATTCAGCTCACGGCATTCCAGGCGGGCGTGATCGGGCTGGGCATTGCGTATTCCGCGTACCAAGCCGAAAACTTCCGCGCCGGCATCGAGGCGGTGGACCCGGGCCAGCGCGAAGCCGCCGAAGCGATGGGCATGCGCGGCGCGCTCATCATGCGGCGCGTGATCCTGCCGCAGGCGTTTCGCATTGCGTTACCGCCGTATGGCAACACGCTGGTGATGATGCTCAAGGATTCATCACTGGTGTCCACCATCACCGTGGCGGAGATGACGCGCGCGGGGCAGCTCATCGCCTCGTCCACGTTCCAGAACATGACGGTCTACACGCTGGTGGCGCTGCTGTATCTGGTGATGAGCCTGCCGCTGGTGTACTGCCTGCGCCGGCTTGAGCACCGCATGGGCGCGGGGAGGGCCAAGCGATGATCGAGATCCGTGACCTGCAGAAGCACTTTGGCGACCACCACGTGCTGCGCGGCGTGAGCCTGCATGTGGACAAGGGCGAAGTCGTCTGCCTGATCGGGCCGTCGGGCTCGGGCAAGTCGACTGTCCTGCGTTGCATCAACGGGCTGGAGGCGTACGACGGTGGCGAGATCCGTGCGTTTGGCGAGCGTGTTGACCGCAACAGCAAAGCCATCCACACGCTGCGCAGCCGCATGGGCATGGTGTTCCAGCGCTTCAACCTGTTCCCGCATCGCAGCGTGCTGGAGAACGTGATGGAAGGGCCGGTCTACGTGAAGGGTGAACGGCCCGAAACGGCGCGCGCCAAGGCGATGACGCTGCTGGAAAAGGTGGGCCTGGCCGCCAAGGCACAGGCGTATCCGAACCAGCTCTCCGGCGGTCAGCAGCAACGCGTGGCAATTGCCCGTGCGCTGGCGATGGAGCCGGAAGCGATGCTGTTTGACGAGCCCACGTCTGCGCTCGACCCGGAACTCGTCGGTGATGTGCTGGAGGTCATGCGCGCACTCGCCCGTGAAGGCATGACGATGATCGTCGTCACGCACGAGATGGGCTTTGCGCGCGAGGTGGCTGACCGCGTGTGCTTTCTGCACAGCGGCACCATCGTCGAAGAAGGGCCGGCCGCACAGGTGCTGGGCGCGCCGCGCCAGGCGCGCACGCAAGACTTCCTGCGCCGCGTGCTGCACAAACCCGCCGACGGTGTGGCCAATTCTCCGGCCGGAGACCTTGTGCCATGACGCTGCCGCAACTCGACATCGCCTTTGGTGGCGAGCCATTGCCGCCGTCGCTGTGGGCCGCCACCGCACCCGCTGCGCCACCCACGCCGCCGTTGATGGATTCGACCAGCACCGACGTGCTCGTCATCGGCGGCGGGTACACAGGGCTGTCTACCGCACTGCATCTGGCCGAGCACAACACGCAGGTCACGGTGCTGGAAGCCAATGACCCAGGCTGGGGTGCGTCCGGGCGCAACGGCGGGCAGGTCAACCCAACGCTCAAGCATGACCCGGATGAGTTGGTGCGCCTGTTTGGTGCCGCGCGTGCCGAGCCGCTGATCGATGCCGTCTCGCGCTCGGCCGATCTGGTGTTCGACCTGATCGACCGGCACGGCATCGACTGCCAGCCGGTGCGTGCGGGATGGCTGCAACTCTCGTATTCGGACAAGGCGGTACCAGCACTGCATGCACGCGCCCGGCAATGGGAGCGGCGCGGCGTGCCGGTGGAGGTGCTCGACCGCGCCGCCGTCGCCAAGCGGGTCGGCACCGAAGCATTTGCGGGCGCGTGGCTCGACGGCCGTGCTGGTGCCATCCAGCCGATGGGGTATGCGCGTGGTCTGGTGCGCGCCGCACAACAAGCGGGCGCTGCCGTACACGGGCACACCGCCGTCACCGCACTGGAGCGGCAGGGCACGCAGTGGATCGCCACCACCAGCACGGGCGCCCTGGTACGCGCCCAGCGCGTGGTAATCGCCACCAACGGCTACACCGGCCCGCTGTGGCCGGGGTTGGCACAGACGGTGCTTTCTGCCAACAGCTTCATCGTCGCGACCAAACCACTCAGGTCGGCGGATGCGCAAAGCATCCTGGCGCGCGGCGAGACGGCTTCCACCTCGCAACGGCTGCTGCTGTATTTCCGCAAAGATGCGGCCGGGCGCCTGCTGATGGGTGGACGCGGCTTTTTTGCCGAGCCGCGCAACGCGCAGGATTTTGCACACCTTGAACGCTCACTGGAGCTGCTGTTTCCGCAACTGGGGCCGCTGGAGTACGAGTACCGCTGGGCAGGCCGCATCGCCATCACGCGAGATTTCATGCCGCACATCCACGAACCTGCACCGGGCGTGACGATGGCGCTTGGCTGCAACGGGCGCGGCATTGCCCTGTGCACCAGTCTGGGCCAGCATATTGCTGCGCGGCTGGCGGGCAGTGGGGAGGCGTTTCCCTACCCCGTGTCGCCCATCACGCCGATCCCGCTGCATGGGCTGCAGCGCTTTTACATTGCGGCGGGCGTGGCGTGGTACAGCCTGCTCGACAAGGTTGGCGGGTGATTGGACGGTGACGGTTGTCACAACCGGGCGGGGCGGCATGGTCTAGGATGAAGGCACCTTCCGTCACATCCAGAGGACACACCATGCTGCACCCCCGCCGTTTTGCACTCGCCCTGACGGGCGCCGCGCTGCTTGCCGCCGCCACGCCGTCGTTCGCGTATTTCCGCAATGTGCTGGCCAGCACCATCATCGGGTCGATGAGCGAGACGGAGGTGAAATCGTTCACCAAGGCCATCGGCGACACCCTGAAAAACACCGCCGACAACACGCCCGCGCAATGGACGTGGCCGGCAAAAGGCAGGCAACCGGCCATCGAGGCCACCATCACGCCGCTGGAGAGCAAAACAGACGCCGGCCAATCGTGCCGCCGCCTGCAGAGCGAACTGACGCGCGGTTCCAGCAAGGAGCAGTGGACGGCCTGGCTGTGCAAGCAGCCCAGCGGGGAGTGGAAGCTGCGCCGTCTGGCCCAGTAAGCGCTTGCGCTAACGCGTCAGCACTGCCACAAAAACTTCACCTGTCCTGCGTGGCTGGCGCATTGGAAGAGGTAGGCGCAGCCGCCGCCGAAGTTCATGGCGGTGTGCGCGTCGGGCCCTTCCTCCAACTGCGCGGCCAAGTGCATGGGGGCACCGCAGGCGGGGCAACCGGGGGTCTCGTCGGCCTGCAGCCAGGACGGCGCGCCGTGCAGTTGGCCGAGCACCTGGCGGCCGGGCTGGCCGGTGCGCTCGCACCATTGGCGGCGGGCGGCTTCGTAGTCTTCAGTGTCTTGCGCTTCAGTGCGTGCGCCGTTTGTGGTCTCGCGCAGGGTCAGGCCCTCGGCGGGCGGCTCGGCCAGCGTAAGGGCACCCGCCGGCACAAACACGGCGAGGTTGCCGCCTTCGTTTGGGTCCCACTCGTCACAGCAGCCGGGGTCGTTCTGACACATGAAGACCAGCAGCAACCCGGCTGGATGCCCGGCCGTGGCTTCCACGCCAATCTGCCCCTGAAACTGCATCGGCTGCTCGCACGCGGCGCAACACGGCCACGTGAAGGAACCGTCGGCCGACACCAGCGGGCGGCCGCCAAAGCGGGTCTGCGCGGCATGTTCATCGGGTGCGGGAGCATTCAAGAGCAGCGTCACCATGGCAATTCCTTTCAGGTGGGATGAAGGAGGACAGGCCTGCAGAATCGGTGGGCAATTGTGCCGCAGGCATGTGACGCCGTGACACCACATCGTGCGGCCATTTTTGGGGCTATGGGGCATCTAAGTCTGGCCCGGCAGACTGCGGTGAAATCCCCAACGCCCAATTCCCGAATCCCTGCCTCGCATATGGACGCCGCATCACACCCCAGCCGGCGCAACAAGGTGGCCGAAGTCACCGCACTGTTCTGGATCATCAAGATGATGTCCACGACGGTGGGTGCGGCTGCGGCCGATGCGCTCAATCTCGGCTGGCAGTTCGGGCTGGGCGGCACAACCGTCGTCACGGGCGCACTGTTTGCGGCGGCGTTGATGGGCCAGCTTCGCTCACGCCGCTACCTGCCGTGGCTGTACTGGATCACGGTACTGCTGGCGAGCGTGTTTGGCACGCTGGTCGTGGATCTTCTGATTGCACGTGCCGGCTTGCCGACGGGGGCATCGACCGTGGTGCTGTCAGTGGCCCTGCTGGCCACGCTGGTGCTCTGGCACCGCCGCGCGGACACACTCGCCCTCGATGCCGTCGACACCCCCGCGCGTGAGCGCTTCTACTGGCTGGCCGTGCTGCTGGCCTTTGCGCTGGGCACCGCATGCGGCGACTGGCTGACCGAGAGCCTGCGCCTGGGCTATGCACAATCCGCGCTGGGTTTTGGTGTGCTGGTTGCCGTGGCGGCCATGGCGCGCTTCGGCTTTGGCGCGGGCGCCGCACCCACGTTCTGGTGGGCCTTCGTAATGACGCGCCCGCTGGGCGCCGCCTGCCGCGACCTGCTCGCCCAACCGGAGGCCAACGGCGGCCTGGGCCTGAGCACCGGCGCCGTCAATGCGCTCTTCCTGGCGGTGGTCGTGGGGCTTGTGGCCTACCTGTCGGCGCTGGAGCACACGGCGGACACCACACACGACGCTTCGGTTTCACAAAGATAGGGAAACGCTCATGACCCCATCCCGCACCCTCCCCAGCAAACTGCCCGAGATCACGCTGGCGTTCTGGATCATGAAGATCTGCGCCACCACCCTGGGCGAAACCGCCGGCGACCTGCTCTCGATGACGCTCAAGGTCGGCTACGCGGCCAGTTCGGTCCTGCTGATCGGTGTGTTCCTCGTCACGCTGGGCGCGCAACTGCGCAGCAAGGCCTACCACCCGCTGCTGTATTGGGCGGTGATCCTCTCGACCAGCACGGCCGGCACCACGCTGTCGGACTTCATGGACCGCACGCTGGGCCTGGGCTACGCCACCGGGTCGACCATCCTTGCCAGCCTGCTGTGCGCGGTGCTCGTCTACTGGAAGCTGAGCCAGAAATCGCTGTCGATCGCGAACGTGCGCAGCGGCCGGCAGGAGCTGCTGTACTGGGGCGCCATCCTCGTATCCAACACGCTGGGCACGGCGCTGGGCGACTTTCTGGCGGACTCGTCGGGGCTGGGTTTTGCGGGTGGGGCGCTGCTGATTGCCGGTGCGATTGCGCTGATCGCGGCGGCGTATTATCTGACCGGCATCTCGCGCGTGGCGCTGTTCTGGATGGCCTTCGTGCTGACGCGGCCGCTGGGCGCTACGGGCGGTGACCTGCTGACCAAGCCGATCAGCGCGGGCGGCATGAACCTGGGCACGGCGGGCGCATCGGCGGTGCTGCTGGTGATCCTGCTCATCACCATCGGCTATACGAGCTGGCAGGCGCGGCGCGATGCCATGCAGTCCGCTTGAGCCCTCACCAGAAACCGCATGCGCGTGCTCCTTGTTGAAGACGACCCGATGATCGGCGCGGCCGTGGATGCCGCGCTGCGCGACGCCGCCTATGCGGTGGACTGGGTGCGCAACGGCCAGACCGCGCTGGACGTGGCCGCGCATCAACACTACGACGTGCTGCTGCTTGACCTCGGCCTGCCGGGCAAGGATGGCCACGCCGTGCTCAGCGCGCTGCGCGCCCGCGACAACCCCGTGCCGGTGCTGATCCTGACCGCGCGCGATGCCGTGCATGAACGCGTGCGCGGTCTGGACGGCGGCGCGGATGACTACATCCTCAAGCCCTTCGAAATGGTCGAACTGCTGGCCCGCATGCGCGCGGTGCTGCGCCGCAAGGGCGGGGCCGCCAGCCCGGTGCTGACCAACGGCCTGCTCACACTCGACCCTGCCACGCACGAAGCGCGCATGGGCGATGGCGAACCGGTGCGCCTATCGGCGCGCGAGTTTGCGCTGCTGCAAGCGTTGATGCTGCGCCCGGGCGCCATCCTCTCGCGCGCAGAACTGGAAGAGCGCATTTATGGCTGGGGCCACGAGGTGGCCAGCAACGCGGTCGAATTCCTCATCCACGCGCTGCGCAAGAAGCTCGGCGCGCAGGCCATCAAAAACATCAGGGGCGTGGGATGGATGGTGTCCAAGGGTGGGTGAGGGCATCACTGCAGCGGCGGCTGTCGCTGTGGCTGTCGATCATCATCATCGGCGTAGCGGTGCTGGCGGGGGGCTTTGCGTTCGTCTCTGCCTTTAGCGAGGCGCATGAACTGCAGGACGACGTGCTGCGCCAGGTGGGCGCGATGTTCGACCCCGAGCATCTGCCCGCACCGCCCGCGAGCCCAGAAAGCGCGCCGCCCGTCTCCGATCAGGAAGCGCGCGTGATCGTGCAGGTGCTGCCGGGCCCGGGTGGCACGGTGGCGCCCGGCACACCCGCACCACGTCTGGCGTTTCCGCCCGACCTGGTGGACGGCATGCAGACCGCGCGCGCAGGCAAGCGCGAATACCGCGTATGGGTACGCACCCTCGACAACGGTCAGCGCATTGCCGTGGCGCAGGAAACCGCCGTGCGCGATGAGACCGCACGCGACAGCGCCATCCGCACGCTGATGCCGTTCCTGATCCTGGCGCCGATCCTGCTGCTGGCCGTGGCCGACGTGCTGCGCAAGATGTTCGCGCCCATCAAGCGCCTCGCACACGAGGTGGACCAGCGCGACGAACGCCAGCTGCACGCCATTGCGCCCGAAGCCGTGCCCGACGAGGTACGCCCCTTCGTGGTCGCCATCAACCGGCTGCTGGCGCGCGTGGGGCAATCGATGGAAGCGCAGCACCGCTTCGTGGCCGATGCCGCGCACGAGTTGCGCACGCCGCTCACGGCGCTGTCGCTGCAGGCCGAACGCCTGGGGCAGGCGCCGATGTCAGCCGATGCCCATGAACGTCTGGCGACCCTGCGCCAGGGCATCGAGCGCAGCCGTGGGCTGCTCGAACAGTTGCTCACGCTGGCGCGCGCGCAGGAGGCCACCGGCGTGCCGGAGAGCACCGTCCCCGTCCAGCGCATCTTCCGCAGCGTGCTCGAAGACCTGATGCCGTTGGCCGAAGCCAAGCGGCTGGACCTGGGCGTCACCACCGAGGCTGACGCCCACGTGTACGCCAGCGAACTCGACCTCTTTGTCATTGTGCGCAACCTGGTGGACAACGCCATCCGCTACACACCGGCTGGCGGCAGCATTGACCTGTCGATCGCAACCGAGGCACGCGTGGTGTCGATTGGCGTGCAGGACAGCGGCCCCGGCATCCCCGCCGATGAGCGTGAGCGCGTGTTTGATCCGTTCTACCGTGTGCTCGGCAACGAAGCGACGGGCTCGGGGCTCGGGCTGTCGATCGTGAACACAGTGGTGCAGCGGCTGGGTGGGGAGGTGGTGCTGGAGGATGCGAACGGGGCCACGGGTGGGCTGCGGGTGACCGTGCGGCTGCCACAGGCACACGCCTAAAGGCAGCCGCCGCGCTTCATCTATCGCTGCGCGCGAAACACCACCGCCAGCCCCAGCAGGATCATCCCCATGCCCGCCATCGCCACCAGCGAAAGACGATGGCCCAGCACCACATCATCCAGCAGCGCCGTCACCACCGGCACCAGGTAGAACAGACTCGTCACGTTGACGAGGTTGCCGCGTTGCATGAGCCGGTAGAACAGCAGTTGCGCGCCGACCGACATGACCACGCCCATCCACAGCAAGGCGACGATACCGGGCGCGCTGGGTACGAAAGCACTGGGCATCGGCTGCGCGAGCAGGAAAACTGCGCACAGCAGCAGACTGACCGCGTTCTGCAGCGGCAGCACGTCGATGGGCGCTTGGCCCAGGCGTTTCTGCCAGATCGCCCCCACCGTCATGCTGGCCAGCGACGCCAGCGCGTAGCCGAGGCCCGCCATCGGCACCTGCTGCGCGTTGGCACCACCCACCACAAGCGCGAGCCCGCCCAGTGCCAGCACGAGCCCTGCCATGCGTCGCGCAGACCAAGCGCGCTCCATTACCAGCAACGTCAGCAACGGCTGCACACCGAGCACCGTGGCCAGCAACCCCGGCGTGAGCCCGCGGTCGAGCGACAGCAGATAGCAGATGGAGTAGCCACCAGTCAGCAACACACCGGTGCCCGCCACCTTCAGCCGCGAACCCGGCGCGGGCCACCACCGCCCGCGCCAGAGCCCTAGCGCCACCAGCACCAGCGAGGCCAGCGCAAACCGCCCCACCAGAAACGCAAACGCCGGGACATGCTGCACCCCGATCTCCGCGAAGATTGCACCGCTGCTCCACAGCAGCACGAATAGAACCGTCGCGCCGGACCCTGCCAGCGCGGCTTGCATGGAACGCATACCACTCACCTGTCGAAAAGGAATGTCGGGTTCCGGCGCGTGGGCGCACGAGCGCACGCCCACCTCGGGTTCAAGCCCGAGCCTGGATCAGGTCAACCGGAAACGAAGCGGCTGGAAGTCAGCCGAGAGCGGGCAGACGCGGCGGCGGCTGTGCGCCGATCACGTCGTCGCCCGACGAGACGACAGGAGGAGGGAAGGGCCCTGGCTGCACGCACACGTCTTCCATGCCGGCGCGTTGGCCGGCAGCGAGGAAGGTGGCGTGAAGTCGAGACATGGATGCGAAGAATCAGAATTTGCCGAAGGCGTTGCAGCAGGTTAGCGAGGTTGACCGCACCGCGCAAGCGACACGCGGCCTTCGCTCAGGATCAGTCCGTTGCGTGGGGCGACTGCAGATACACCTCGTGCCACCGGCTGACCTTGCCTGCGTCATCAAAGCGCAGCAGCAACATAGCGTCGAACTGGTCAACTGCACCGTGGGTGCGCGTGACCAATGCACGCATGCCGAGCACCACGCCTGCGGCGTCCGCCACTGTCTGCGTCACCTTGTAGTCGATCGACGCGATGGCGTGCTTAAAGCCGTCGAGAAAGGTCTTGTAGTTCGCGTAGTTGGCATCGTAATGCCGCCCGTTTGCGAACACGGTGAACTGCGGCGCAAAGCGTTCGGCGATGACGGCCTCGGTCAGCACCGTGTCGTGCCGCAGATGCGCGCGGTTCCAGTCGAGCAGGGCGTGCGCGTGCTGGAGGTTGTGTTCAGCTTGTGGCGTCATGGGTGGGGAGTGGGAGAGCGTTGCCTTACTTCAGGTACGACTTGATCACCTGCATCACGGCGTCGAAGTCCTCCTGACGCTGCGCTTCGGTGGGCTCCTTGACCACGTGATCCATCAGGTGGCCTTCAAGGACAGCCGCCATCAGCCCGTTGACCGCGCCGCGAATGGCCGCGATCTGCTGCAGGATGGCCGTGCAATCCCCTTCCTCGGCGAGTTGCCTTTCCAGCGCAGTCGCCTGCCCCTGGATGCGCCGCACACGCGCCAGCAGCTTGGCTTTGTCGCGGATGGTATGGGCCATGAGTCAGAACATTGAGGTGGGTTGAATGACGCGAAAGGGTAGCATCAATATACTAGGGGGGAGTATAGTTCACCCACCTGAATTCACCACCGGCTGCCCACCCATGACCGCGTTCGCCACCCTGTTGCAGCAAGGCAATGCCTGGCTGTTCGTGCCCAGTGCCATTCTGCTGGGCGCATTGCATGGCCTGGAGCCGGGGCACTCCAAGACGATGATGGCGGCGTTCATCGTCGCCATTCGCGGCACGCTTGCGCAGGCGGTACTGCTGGGGTTGTCGGCCACGGTCTCGCACACGGCGGTGGTGTGGGCGGTGGCCATGGCGGGGCTGTACTTTGGCCGCAACTGGAACCCGGAGACAACCGAGCCATACTTCCAGATGGCCTCCGCTGTGCTGATCGTCGCCGTGGCGGGGTGGATGATGTGGCGCACATGGCGCAGCACCCGCGCAGCGCACGACCATGACCACGATCATGGTCATGACGACGTCCATCGCATCGACACCGGCCATGGCATCGTCAGGCTGGCAGTGTTTGAAGACGGTGTACCGCCGCGCTTCCGGCTGGCGCAGGAGCATGCACATCAGGGCACGCATGGTCATGCCTGGCCGGCAGATCAGGTGCAGCTGGTGACCGAGCGGCCGGACGGCAGTCGGCAGACCTTCAGCTTCCTGCAGCGCGATGGCTTTCTGGAATCGGAACAGACCATTCCCGAGCCGCATGCCTTCACGGCACGTCTGTCACTCGGGCATGCGCACCATCGGCACGACTACGACGTCGAGTTCATTGAGCACGACCACACGCATGCCGCGCATGACCATGGTGGACTGGATGTGTCGTCCGGCGACGATCAGGATGCGCACGAACGCGCGCACGCCAACGATATCCGCCGCCGCTTCGCCAACCGCGAAGTCACCACCGGCCAGATCATCGTGTTCGGCCTGACCGGCGGGCTGGTGCCGTGCCCGGCGTCCATCACGGTGCTGCTGCTGTGTCTGCAGTTCAAGCAGATCACCCTGGGCGCGGCGCTGGTGCTGTGCTTCAGCATTGGCCTGGCTTTGACGATGGTCGCCTCGGGGGCGCTGGCGGCGCTGAGCGTGAAGCACGTGTCACGACGCTGGGGCGGCTTTGGCGAGTTCGCACGCAAGGCGCCGTACTTCTCGGGTGGGTTGATCGCGCTCGTGGGCCTGTATGTGGGCTGGCAGGGTGTGCAAGGGGTCATGCAGTTGACGTGACCGCCACATGTGCTGCGCGTGTTTGGTCGAGCGCACGTTGTGCCGAGGCTGCATCCACTGCGGCACGGCCTGCGTATCTGTGGGTACCGGCGGGCGCGAACAATTTCTCATGGAAACCGTGTCAGGTTTGCATCGATGTCGCGACCAACAGGAGAGGTCGATGCCATCCGGCAAGCGATCCGTCGGACTGCCATCCGCGGATGGCGCACGCTCAACCAATGAGGAGTTCACCATGCACACCACCCGTTCCTTCACACGCACCCGCCGCCTGTCGTTCGCCTTGCTGGCCACGTTGACGGCCTCCGCCGCGCTGTTCGCGGCGCAACCGGCCGCAGCCGCCAGCAGCGCCGATCCCTACACGCAAGGACAAAGCCGCCTGGACAAGGTGGATGCGTACACGCAAGGGCACAAGCAGGACAAGGCGGATCCGTTCACGCAAGGTGCGGATCGTCAGGCCGACACCTACGGCTATCTTTCGTGGAGGCGCGATCGCTTCGATCCGTACGCACAGGGTGCCGATCAGCAGCGCACTGACACACGTGGCGTGCTCGCATGGCACGGCGATTCCACGTACCCCAGCAACCCGCAGGGCGCACATGCATGAAGCATGCAACCCGAGTGAGAAGTGCCTGCCCCTGCGGGTAGACCTTCTCACCGGTCAACGTGCCAGCGTCGCCCCTTCCTCGACGATCATCTCGTAGAGCGCACGCGCCGCAGGCGACAACTGCGCTGTCCTGCGCGTTACGAGCACCAGCGTGCGCGACACCTCTGGTTCGACCAGTTCTATCGTCCGGATCATCGGGTACGCATTCTTCTGGATCGCGAGCCGCGGCACCACTGCCGCACCCAGCCCTTCGGCCACGAGCCCCAGCGCCGTTGAGCTGCGCTGGACTTCGTAGAACGAATGCAATGTCACTCCGCTGTTCTTGAGCGCGCCTTCGAGCAGGCTGCGGTTGCCGCTCACCTCGCCAGCAAAGATCAATGGATGCGGTTGCAGCGCCTCCCAGCGGATGCGCCGCCGTTTGGCGAGCGGGTGATCGTCGCGGCAGATCAGCACGTACGGGTCGCTCGTGAGCGGCACGCTGGTGAGTTCAGGGTGCTGGTCGCCCGCAATGCTGATGCCGAATTCCGCCTCGCGGCGCAGCACCGCCTGCAGCACCGATGCAGAGGCGTGATCGAGAATCTTCACACGATCGTGCGGCCGGTGCGCGGAGAACGCCCGCAGAATGCGCGGCAGATACTGCACACCCACCGTCGGCACACAGGCGATCGTGATGTCACCACGCTGGCTCAGGCCGGTCTCGCGGATTTCCGTCAGTGCGTCAGACAACTCACTCAACAGTCGGCGTGCCTGCGGCAGGAAGCGGCGGCCGATTTCCGTCAGCTCCGTCCTGCGCGTGGTGCGCTCAACCAGCGCAACCCCCAGGAATGCCTCCAGCTTGCGCAGCCGTTGCGTGATGGCCGTCTGCGTCACATGCAGCGTGTCGGCCGCCTGCGTAAAGCTGCCGCACTCCGCAATCGCCACAAAGGCTTGCACGCCAAGCGTGTCGATCTTCATTAGATAAATGAATCAATGAGAACAATGAATTCATTTTACTGATCCAGCGGAAAACCACAGAATGCCGCCAATCGATAGCACCCCCGGCAAGGAGAATCGCGATGACGACACAACACGATTGGAGCGCAAACCAATACGTTCAGTTTGAAGAAGAGCGCACACGGCCCGCCAGGGACTTGCTGGCCGCCGTGCCGCAAACGCCCATCCACAGCGCCATCGACATCGGCTGCGGGCCGGGCAACTCGACCCAGGCACTGATGGCGCGTGCGCCCGGCGCGGCCATCCTCGGCATCGACAGCTCGGCCGACATGATCGACGCTGCACGCAAGCGCCTGCCTCAGGTGCGCTTTGACATCGCAGACATTGCTGCATGGGATGCGCCCGGCGCATACGACCTGATTCTCGCAAACGCCGTGCTGCAATGGCTGCCCGCGCACGCCAGACTGTTTCCAAAGCTGATCGGCAAGCTGACGCAGGGCGGTCATCTTGCGGTGCAGATGCCGGACAACCTGGACGAACCCACGCACCGCCTGATGCGCGAAGTGGCCGCCGCCGGCCCGTGGGCGGAAAAGCTCAAAGGCGTGGAACGGACCGAGCGGTTCGACCCGCGCCGCTACTACGCAATGCTGTCACCGCTATGCACACGCGTGGACGTGTGGCGCACCACGTACTACCACCCGCTGCGCGGCGGCGCCGATGCAGTGGTCGCGTGGTTGAAAGGCACAGGGCTGCGGCCGTTCCTGGCGGCGTTGAACGACGACGAACGCGGCGCGTTCCTCACGCGCTATCGTGACGCGATCGCGCTGGCATATCCGGCACAGGAGGACGGCACGGTGCTCTTGCCGTTCCCGCGCCTGTTTATCGTGGCGACGCGCAAATAGGTACTGCGACCCCATGAAAAAAGCCCGCCGGCATATACCGACGGGCTTTTTCGTCTGACCTGCTCGACGCTTAGCGCGACGGGTTCAGCAACAGGTTCATGTGACGGTTCACATCCTTGTACAGCAGGTAGCGGAAGCGACCAGGGCCACCCGAATAGCACGCCTGCGGGCAGAACGCGCGCAACCACATGAAGTCGCCCGCTTCCACCTCAACCCAGTCCTGGTTCAGGCGATAGACGGCCTTGCCTTCCAGCACGTACAGGCCGTGCTCCATGACGTGCGTTTCTGCAAACGGAATCACGCCACCCGGCTCGAACGTCACGATGTTCACGTGCATGTCGTGGCGCATGTCGCTCATGTCGACAAAGCGCGTCGTCACCCACGCACCGTTGGTCCCCGGCATCGGGATCGGCTCGACGTCCTGCTCGTTGGTCACGAAGGCTTCCGGCAGCGGAATGCCGTCGACGACCTGATAGTGCTTGCGGATCCAGTGAAAACGCACAGCAGCATCGCTGACGTTGTGCAGCGTCCAGTCCGCGCCCGGCGGAATGAACGCGTAGCCGCCCGGCTTGAGCGTGTGCTTCTTGCCTTGCAGCGTCAGTTCGGCTTCGCCTTCGACGACGAACAGCACGGCTTCGGCGTTCTTGTCCTGCTCGGGCTTGTCGCTGCCGCCGCCCGGGCTCACTTCAACGATGTACTGCGAGAAGGTTTCGGCAAACCCCGACAGCGGGCGGGCGATCACCCACAGGCGCGTGTTCGACCAGAACGGCAGCCAGCTCGTGACGATGTCGCGCATCACCCCCTTCGGGATCACCGCGTACGCCTCGGTGAACATCGCGCGATCGGTCAACAGATCGGTCTGCGGCGGGTGGCCGCCATGCGGCGCGTAATACGTTGTTTTAGACATACTGCATCCAGGCAATGGGTTGGTCCGGCCTCGGGCGCAAACAGCATTGGGCCGTTCGTACGCGGGCGGCGTTGACGATAGCGAAGTCGGCAACAATCGACCAATTAAATGTTGCGATGACTTCCATTCGATTTCCCACTACCCTCCAGCGCCCCGCACATGGTTCACGCGGCCCCCAGCATCAGCTCCAGATTCTGCACCGCCGCACCCGAGGCACCCTTGCCAAGGTTGTCGAACACCGCCGTCAGCAGGACCTGGCCGTGATCGTTGGCAAACACGCCCAGGTGCATGTCGTTGGTGCCGTTGAGCGCCTGCGGGTTCAGATGCGACAACGCGGACGACGCCCGCAGCGGCATCACCTCCACATGCCGCGCACCCGCGTAGTGATCAGCCAGGCACGCATGCAGCCGGGCTGCGTCAACGCCCGGTGCCAGCAAGCGCAACTCCAGCGGCACCGTCAGCGCGATGCCTTGGCGATACGCACCATACGCGGGCACGAACATCGGCCGCTGCGTGAGTCCGGCGTACTGCTGGATTTCCGGCGCATGCTTGTGCGCCAGGCCGAGCCCGTACACCTGGAATGGCAGCGCATTCGCCGCGTCGGGCCCTTCGTAGGCCTCCACCGCGGCGCGGCCACCACCCGAATAGCCGGACACGGCGTGGATGCTGACCGGGTAGTCCACCGGCACCAGACCCGCGCGCACCAGCGGACCGAGCAAGCCAATCGCGCCGGTCGGGTAGCACCCGGGGTTGGTCACGCGGGATGCCGCTGCCACGCGCTGCGCCTGTCCTTCGCTCATCTCCGGAAACCCATACGTCCAGCCCGGCGTGGTGCGATGCGCGGAGCTGGCATCGATCACACGGACATCCGGGTTGACGATGGACGCCGCGGCTTCGCGCGCGGCAGCATCCGGCAGACACAGGATGGCGATATCGCAGGCGTTGATGGCCTCGGCGCGGCGCTTGGCGTCTTTGCGGGCATCGGCAGGCAGCGTCAGCAGTTGCAGGCTCTGCCGATCGATCTGGCCGCGCAGGCGCTCGTGGATCAGCAGGCCCGTGGTGCCTTGGTCGCCATCGATAAAGATCAGGGGTGCAGCCATGCCGGTGTCCTCCAGTACGGGAATACGGTGCGTGCAAAACGATGTGTGAGCCGCTATCTTCACGGCATGCCTGCGATGTGAAAAGTTGAATTTCACAACGCTTATATTCAGTTTTTCTGAACTTGACGCCCGCCATGAGAGAGATCAGCCTGGACCGCCTGCGCACGCTGGTGGAGGTGGCCGACCGCGGCTCGTTTGCCGACGCCGCACGCGCCCTGCACCTGGCGCCGCCCACGGTCAGCCTGCACATTGCCGAGCTGGAGGGCCGTGTGGGTGCGCCACTGCTGTCGCGCAAGCGCGGGCAGGTGCGCCCCTCGGCGATTGGCGAGGTGATGGTCGAACGTGCGCGCCGTCTGCTGGCGGATGCAGAGCAGGCGCTGGACGACATCCAGCGGCAGGTACAGGGCCTGAGCGGGCGCGTGCGGCTGGGTGCGTCCACCGGCGCGATCGCGCATCTGCTGCCGCAAGCGCTGGAGGTGCTGCGGCAGGATCATCCAGGCATCGACGTGCAGGTGGCTGTGCTGACCTCGCAGGAAACGCTCACGCGGCTGGCCGACGGCGTGCTCGATATCGGGCTGGTGGCGCTGCCGCAATCACAGGTGGCGGGGCTGGCGATCAAGCCGTGGCGGCGTGACCCCGTCATGGCGTTTCTGCCAGCGCACTGGCAGAGCCCGGCGCGTGTCACGCCGGCATGGCTGGCGGGGCAGCCGCTCATCCTCAACGACACCACCACGCGGCTCTCACGCCTGACGGCGGAGTGGTTCGCCGCCGACGGCCATCACCCCACGCCGCGCATCCAGCTCAACTACAACGACGCGATCAAGAGCCTGGTGGCAGCGGGCTACGGCGCCACACTGCTGCCGCACGAAGCGGCGACGCCAGTGCCGGACGCCCGCATTGTCATGCGAGCGCTGCGGCCGGCATTGTGGCGCCAGCTTGGCATCGCGCATCGGGCAGGGCACATCGAACGCGCCACGCAACATGTGCTCGACGTGCTATGGGGCATGCGTGCGCGGTAGGGCAGTGTCCGGACTGGGCCTCAGCCGAGCAGATATTCGCGCGTGAGTTGCCGCGCCCGGTGCAGGCGGCTCTTCACTGCCGCGCGGGACGCGTTCAACTGATCGGCAATCTCGCCGATGGTCATCTCGTTCAGGTCACGCAGCACGATGATCTCGCGATAGTGCGCGGGCAAGGATTCCAGTGCGGCCGCCACGTCGTGGCGCAGATCGTCGACCGGCAGGCGTGCGAGCCACGCTTCCACCTTGTCGTCATCCCACGGGTCGGTCGAGAGTGCCTTGCGCGCCATGCGATGACACTCGCGGCGCACGATGGCGAACAGCCAACTGGAAAACGCCGCCGCCGCGCGCAGCGACCCCACCTTGCGCGAGAGCACCAGCAGGCTTTCCTGCACGGCGTCATCGACGTCGGAGACCAAGCAATTGCGCTGCGCATAGCGGCGGATGTCGGGCTGACAGACGGCCAGCAGTCGCTCGATGGCCGATACGTCTCCCGCGCGGGCGGCATCGAGCAGGGGTTGGTGACGGACAAGATCCATGGCGTCAGTCGCGCGGGTTACCGCTTAGGTTGCTGCAGCCGACGGCCGACCAGTGCACACGCCGGGCAGAAGCCAACCACACCGGTCAGGCCAAACCCGGCGCCGGCTGCGGCCAGCAGCCAGTTCCAGGGCGCAGCCGCCAGGGCCAGCCCGCCAACAGCGACAGCCAGCGCCAGCACGATGCGCACGACACGCTCCCAGTTCGGCACGTTCTTCACATACAGGGCAGATTTCAGAAACGACATGATGTTCTCCAAAGGGGTCGGACGAAAGGTGAGGACAGTCCTCGCCCCCCTAAGAGGCACCGCCAGCGTGAACGGATTCGCGCCCATCAAAAAAAAATCTGCGGCGCACCTGTACCGCAGGCGCATGATGGCCGCCGTTGTATGCGCGTCACGCAAATTCGGGTTGACTTCGCCGGTTGCGATAACTATCTTAAGATATGTTTTTAGACATAATGCGGCGCAAACATCACCCGGGCGATCCCCGCCACGGAGACAAGCGCCTTCTCTCCGTTATCTTCGTTCTCTCCCATGCCCTTACTTGAACCCAAGCGCGAGCGGCATCTGCTCTGGCTGCTCGCGCTCACGCAGTTCACCGTCATCATGGATTTCATGGTGATGATGCCGCTCGGTCCGCAGATCATGCATACGTTTGGCATCGGCCCGGCGGCGTTCGCCACGGCGGTGTCGGTGTATTCGCTGTGCTCCGGCGCCTCGGGCCTGCTGGCCGCCACGTACACCGACCGCTTTGACCGGCGCCGCCTGCTGCTGACCGTCTACGGCCTGTTCACGCTGGCCAACCTGGCCTGTGCGCTATCGGGCAGCTACAGCATGCTGCTGTTTGCACGCGCATTTGCGGGGCTCACGGGCGGCGTGCTTGGCTCGCTCGTGCTCGCCATCCTGTCGGATGTGATTCCGCCCGCGCGGCGGGGCGCGGCCACCGGCGTGGTGATGTCGTCGTTTGCACTGGCGGCCATGGCTGGCGTGCCGGTGGGCATCGCGCTGGGTGCACACCTCGGCTGGACGGCACCGTTCTTCCTGCTGACCGTGATGACCGCGCTGACGTGGCTGGGCGCGCGGCACACCATTCCGCCGCTGACTGGCCACCTGAGCAACACCCGCCAGACACCCGGCCAGATCCTCGCGGGCCTGTGGCAGTTGCTGAGCAACCCACGGCATCTGCGGGCCTTCCTGCTGACCTTCGTGATGATGGGTTCGCACATGCTGGTGATCCCGTTCATCTCGCCGGTGCTGGTGGCCAACCATGGCATCGCGCCGCAGGATCTGTCGTGGCTGTACGTGGCGGGGGGTGCAGCAGCGTTCTTCAGTTCGCGCGCCGTGGGCAAGCTGGCCGACCACTACGGCCGTCGCCGTGTTTTTGTGGCGGCGGCGCTGCTGGCGTTCATCCCGGTGCTGGTGATGACGCATCTGCCGAACTGGCCCTTCATCGGCCTGCTGCTGTTTTTCCCGTGCTTCATGGTGGTCCTCTCCAGCCGCATGGTGCCCATGCAGGCCCTGATGACGACCGTGCCCGACGCGAAGGTGCGCGGCGCCTTCCTTTCGGCCAACAGCGCGGTGATGTCGGTAGGCACGGGGACGGGCGCATGGATTGGCGGGCTGCTGCTCTCCACCAGCGCGGGTGGCCACATCGATGGCTACGGGCTCAACGGCTGGCTGGCCGTGGCGGCGGGGCTGTTCTGCGTGTTCTGGGTGAGCCAGGTAAAGGGGTCGGATGCGCATGGCGATCCGTCGCTCGGCGCACCATCCGCACCGGCCGGCGCATCCACCTTGCAGACCGCCCCGCAGGCTGCGCAGGCGGAGAAGGTCTGAGCCTGAGCGCTTGCGTTTACTCCGCTTCCACCACCGTCTTCAGCTTCACCAGGTCACGCTGCACCCATTCGGCATCGGCCTCGAACTGCGCGTCGTCCATGCCGGGCAGTTGAAACAGCGTGAGCGAGACGGTGGTGCCGGCGCCGTTGCGTACCACGCGCAGCGGCACGTAGATGACGGTGTCATCCGGCAGGCGCACCCAGTGGTCGGCAATGCCAAACGTGTTGGGCGGGCTGAAACGGATGAACACGTTGCCCTGCGGCGCATCGCCAATCCATTCGTCGGGCGCCGCACCCGAGCCCTGCGTGCTGGGTGCCAGGCTGGTCGACAAGCCCGTCGCCCAGGTGGGATAGTTCAGCGGCTCGGCCAGGAAGGCGGCCACATCATCAAAGTGGCGCTCGATGTTGATGCTGAGTGTGCGGACGGGATGCATGCGGGCTCCAGGGCAGGCGGTGCTCAACCGAACGAGAGGCGCGCCGGTCGCTGGAGTATAGGCGGCCGCGCATCCGTCCTGCATGCGCCCGGATCCGCCATGCTGCGGTGAGGCGCCTCTTAAGCCGGCAGCTTGCGAAAGCTGATCGCCAGACGGTTCCACGTGTTGATGGTGGACACAAGCAGCGTCAGGTCAACCAGCTCGGCATCAGAAAACTGGGCGCGCACGGCCTGCCATACATCATCTGGCACGCGGGTTTCAGCGACGAGGGTGACGGCCTCTGTCCACGCCAGCGCGGCGCGTTCGCGGTCGGTGAAGAAGGGCGTTTCATGCCAGACCGACACGGTGGCCAGGCGGCGATCGTCTTCCCCCCCTTTGCGCGCGTCGCTGGTGTGCAGGTCGACGCAGTAGGCGCAACCGTTGATCTGCGAGGCGCGCAGGCGCACGAGCTCTGTCAGCGGCTTTTCCAGCGTGCTCTTGCTCAGCACCTTTTCCAGACCCATCACCGCCTGGATGGCAACGGGATTGGCTGTATAGAAGTCGAGGCGGGGTTCCATGATCGGGCTCCGGTACGTGGTGACAGGCGCCAGATTAGAGGGTCGAGTGGCTCGGCAAAAGCACCACTCTCGGCGAGTTTCAGGTAGCCAGTTTGGCGAGTGCCTGCGCCAGCCGGGCGAGGCCCGCGTCGATCTCCGCCACGTTCACATAGCCGTAGCCAATCAGCAGCCCCGGCAGCGGTGGTTGGGCAACGTGCATCCTGGTCGTGCCATACAAGCCGACGCCCACGCTTTCGGCCAGCTTCAGCACGGCGGGCTCCCGCAGCGGCGCGTGCAGTCGTGCCGCCATGTGAATGCCTGCCGCAGAAGGCACCGGCATCATCCACGGTGCCAGCGGCCCGCGCAGATGCCGCAACAGTGCCTCGCGCCGTGCGGCGTATTCCTTGTGCATGCGGCGCAGGTACTTACCGAAATCGCCGTCGAGCATGAACTTGGCAAGTGCCGCCTGCATGAGCGATTCGCTGTGCCAGTCGGCCACCTGCTTGGCGCGCTGCAGCGGTGCCAGCAACGAGGCCGGTGGCACCACATAGCCGATGCGCAGCTCCGGAAAGATTGTCTTGGAGAACGTGCCCACATAGGCCACGCAGCCGGTGGCATCCAGGCTCTTGAGCGACTCCATTGGCCGGCCGTCGAAACGGAACTCGCTGTCGTAGTCGTCTTCCAGGATGAGCACACCGTGGCGCTGCGCCCAATCGAGCAGTTGCGCTCGGCGCGCGAGGCTCATCGGCATACCCAGCGGAAACTGGTGCGACGGCGTGACGTAGACGAGCTTGGCGTGCGGTGGCACCGCATCCACCACGAGGCCCTCGGCATCCACCGGCACGGGCACCACGTTGGCGCCCAGTGCCTGCAGTGCGATGCGCACGGGCGGATAGCCGGGGTCTTCAATGGCAACGGTATCGCCTGGACGCACCAGCACGCGGGCAATCAGATCGATGGCTTGCTGCGCGCCCTGCGTGACAACGATATCGCCCCATGCGCAGACCACGGCGCGGCTGAAGGCGAGGTAGCGTGAGATCGCCAGACGCAGTGTCTGGTCACCCGCCGGGTCGTGATACGCGCCGCGCCCCCGCGCCTGCAGGCGCAGCCCGTGCGCCACGCAACTGCGCCACTTGTCGAAGGGGAACAAGCGCTTCTCGGTCACGCCACCCACGAAGTCGTAGACGATGCCGGTGCGCGGCGTGGGCAGCACGTCGGGCATGTCGTTCCAGGGTGTGGTGAAGGTGCGTGTGGCCGGCGCGGGTGCAGCAATCTGTGCCGCGGGCGACACGCGCGGCGCGCGGCCTGCAAGCCCCTGCGTGGCCTCGGCCACGAAGGTGCCGGAACCAGCACGCGAACGCAGGTAGCCCTCCGCACTCAGGCGCTCGAACACATCGAGCGTGGTCTTGCGCGACACGCCAATCTGCAGCGCGAGATCGCGCGTGGAAGGCAGCCGCTCGCCGGGCGCAAGGCGGCCGTCGAGAATGGCGGTGCGCAACTGTCGGTACAGCTGGCCGGCAAGATCATGCCGGCCGTGGATCGTCAAATGAACATCCATCGTGGACGCAGAATGCGTTGGGCTGCGCCATTCTACTTACGCACGCTGCGTGCGCGCTGCAGAACCCGCAAGAACAGCACACGCGCCGCGAGCCACAACCCAGCAAGCGCGGCCAGCAGGTAGAACGGGCGAAAGCCAAGCGCAAACGCCAGATGCCCCGCATACGGCACGCGGCTGACAGAGTCGGGGGGGCCGATGGTCAGCAGCAGAGCAGGGCGGGGCATGGTGGGCCTCCTGAGTGGCGGGCTTACAGGATGTCGTCCAGCAGATCGGGGCCGAACACCTCACGATGGATGCGCTCTGCTGGCACACCGCCCGCGAGCAGCGCTGCACGTTGCGCCTGCATGAAGGGCAGCGGGCCGCAGAGGTAGAAATCCGCATCTGCGGCATGCGCTTCGAGGATGGGGTCGACCGCCATGCGGCCAGGTTGGGCGGGACGTGACACGAACTCCGCCGCTTCACCGGACTCCAGGAACACGTGTGCCTCAAAGTTGAGCAGAGCCAGTGCGGCGCGCTCCAGGTCATCGGTGTGCGCGACATGGGCTGCCGCACGATCAGCGTGGCTGAACACGATCTTGCGGGCGCTGTTCTGCTGCGCGAGCGTATTGAGCGTGGCGATCATCGGCGTGATGCCCACACCCGCCGACATCAGCACAATCGGGTTGTCGGTGGTGAGCTGCGGAACGAAATCGCCATAGGGCTGGCTGACCAGCAGGACCTCGCCTTCGCGCGCGCGGGCATGCAGCCAGCTCGACACCGTGCCGGCGGGGCGGTCCACATCACCCGCATCGCGCTTGACCGAGATGCGCCACGTGCGGCCATTCGGCGCGTCCGACAGGCTGTATTGGCGCTGCTGCAGCACACCCGGTGCCAACTCCACCTGCACCGAGATGTACTGCCCCGGCTGAAAGCCCGCCAGCGGTACGTCACCCACCGCTTCCAGCGTGAAGGAGACCACGTCTTCCGCCTGCTGACGGCGCTCGACAATACGAACCGGCTGACGGTGATCCGGGCCGCTGCCAGCGTGTTGATAGAGACGGGCTTCAGCAGCGATCAGCTCGGCGGCGAGCAGCCAGTAAGCCTCATCCCACGCGGCCAGCAGTTCCGGCGTGGCGGCATCGCCCAGCACTTCGGCAATCGCACCCAACAGATGCCGCGCAACGATAGGGTAGTGGCTCGGCTTAAGGCCAACGGCCGCGTGCTTGTGCACGATGCGCCTGACCACCGGGGCCAGCGCTGCGTTGTTACCGTGGTTGGCTGCGTACGCAAACACCGCAGACGCCAGCGACTGCTGCTGCGACCCGTTGGCCTGGTTGCCCATGTTGAACAGGTTGGTCAGCTCGGGGTGGCTGGCGAACATGTTGCGATAAAAGGTCCGGGTGATGGTCAGGCCGTGCTCACGCAGCACGGGCACGCTGGCATCAATCAGGGGCTTGGATCGTTCGGACAGCATGGCAAACTCCAAATATGTGTATTGAATGCAACAAATAAGACGGGGGCGCCGTTGCACTTCTGGCGTGCTGCAGCGTGTTCTTGCGACTTCCTGACACTGATTCTATTAAACGTGCATTTTATATACAACAATAATGCCTGCGGCAAACCGGCGCATCCAAGGCGGCGGCTTACCCGTAAGATGTGTCTTCTATGAATGTTTTACGCACAACGCACCCACTATGCGACTGACCGACTACACCGACTACGCCCTGCGCACGCTGATCTACGTGGCCGTGCACCCGGACGAGCTGGTCACGATCCAGCGCATTGCCGATGCATTCGACATTCCCAAGAACCACCTCATCAAGATCGTGCAGCAGCTCGGGGCCGATGGCTTCCTGCACACCGTGCGCGGGCGTGCCGGCGGCATCGCGCTGGGCCGGCCCGCTGCCGAGATCAACCTGGGCGACGTGGTGCGCGCCACTGAACCCGACTTTCGCCTGGTCGAGTGCTTCCGTGCGGACGACAACCACTGCGTCATCACCCGCGCGTGCGGCCTACGCGGCGTACTGAACGACGCGCTGCGGGCGTATTTCGCGGTGCTCGACACGTACACGCTGCAGGATTTGGTCGATAAGCCCAATGCGTTGAGCCGGGCGTTGGGGGAGGGCGTGGCGTTACCGATGCCGCGGGCGCGCGCCAAGCCGGCCTCGCGCCGGTAGCAGCGTCGCTGCAGTTCCACCCGCCAGAACGCTTCCCCGCGCGCAACCCGCTCACCAGGGCAACTCAGCGTTCTCTAAGGAAAGCACGCCACCTCCTGCGCCGAATTCACCTGAGCGTCATCGTCGGTCACCAAGATTCGGCCCGCGCAAACGTTTCATCTTCGCAAGAGCTAGCCACACGCATGGATGGCCAGAAGCGTTTGCCCGACCTCATCACACCGACTGGAAACCACGATGCTCTCAACAAAAAAGACGCTGATCGCGATTGCTGTGCCTGTGTTCCTGTCCCTCGGCCTCTACGCCTGCGGCGGCAGTGACGACGCCCCCAAGACCGCCGGCACCGACACGACTCCGGCCAACCCAACACCCACCAACCCAACCACGCCGACCCCGCCCGCCAAGCCGCAAGGCGTGTGGACGACGGGCGACCTGCACGTGCACACGGCCGAGTCGGCCGATGCTGTGACGCCGCTGGCGAGCGTGCTCGATCACGCATTCAACCTCAACAGCCTGGACTGGATGGCGGTGTCCAACCACCTGCGTCCGTCGCCGCGCGATGCCACGGGCGCCACGCTGCCGGGCGGGTCGATTGCAGCATCGGCGGGGATCGCGCAGTACGAGATGCCGGCCATTGCGCAGGCACAAGCCGCCGGCAAGTACACGGGCAAGCTGATTTTCTCGGCCACCGAGTGGGACATGCCCACGCACGATCACCTGAACGTCGGCATCTTCGAGGGCACCGACAAGCTGCAGACGTCTGCAAAGGGCTTAAACAAGTTCGAGTACTTCTTCACGCAGCAGGCCGCCGCGCTGTTCAACCCGAACGATGTGGCGGCATGGCAGCAGGAAGGGCCGCGCGCCGGCAGCACGCATGCTGATGTGGTGAACGCCTTCAACTGGCTCAAGACGAACTACCCGAACACCAGCTACGGCCTGATCAACCACCCGTCGCGCAACCCGGGCAAGTACACGGTGGCGGATTTCCGCCAGTTCAACGACACTGCGCCCGACATCATGTTCGGCATCGAGGGCATGGTCGGCAACCAGATGGAGCCCGATCGCGGCGGCTACAACAGCGCCTACATCGACGCCAATCTGCCAAACCGCACCTACGGCGGCGTCGACTACGTGGTCGCGCAAGTCGGTGGCGTCTGGGATGCCCTACTGGGCGAAGGCCGCCGCGTCTGGAACTTTGCGGATTCCGACCACCATTTCCAGGTGGACGCTACGCAGCAGTTCAGCAGCGGCTACTACCCGGGTGAATATGCCAAGACCTACCTCTGGCTGCCGGGCACCAGCACCGACCTGAAGACGCTGCTGGGCGCTATGCGTTCGGGCAAATCGTTCGGCGTATTTGGCGATCTCATCAATGCGCTGGACTTTCACGCTGACAACGCCACCGCCTCGGCTGACATGGGTGGCACGCTCACCGCGAAGGCCGGCGACAAGGTGACGATCACCATCCGCTTCAAGAGCCCCGACCACAACAACTATGAGTACCCGCTGGGCAGCGGCTTCAAGGCCAACATGCGCCCGGTGGTCGACCACGTTGACCTGATCGCCGGTGACGTTGGCCCCAAGGCCGCCCCCGGCACGCCTGCGTATGCGAAGGCGACCAACGACTCCACCAAGGTCGTCGCCACCTTCACCAAGGCGGACTGGAAAGTCGATGCCGACGGCTACAACAGCGTCACGTACACCACCACGGCAACCAAGAACCAGTACTTCCGCCTGCGCGGCACCAACCTCGGCATGAACGTGTCGGGCGAGACCAGCAACGGCAATCCGCTGCCCGACCAGAAGACGGTCGTGACGGAAAACGTGGCGCGCTTCAACGCCATCAATGACCGCAACTACAACGACCTGTGGTTCTACTCGAACCCGGTGTTCGTGTCGGTGCAGTAAGGCCAGCGTAAAGGCAGCTACGGCAGCAACTCAAGCGGCGGCCGGCGCCCCGGCCCGCCGCAGCCACACCGTCACCGCCAACCCGGTGCCGCCGGGCCCGGGCGCCAGCGCAATCTGCCCGCCCATGCGATCGACGATCTGCCGCACGATCGCCAGGCCCAGGCCGCTGCCCTGGGTCTGCGTGCCTGCCAGGCGCGTGAAGCGCTCGAACACGCGTGCGTACGCATCGGGCGGAATGCCGGGGCCGTTGTCAGTCACCGTCAGCATGGCCCAACCGTAGTCGGCCGACACCTGCACGGTGACGTGTCCGCCTTCCTGCGTGTAGCGCACGGCGTTGTCCACCAGGTTGAACAGCAGGGCCGCAACCAGCGTGCGATTGCCCGACGTCCAGACCGGCTGCTCTGCCGCCTCCATCCCCAGGTCAATACGCCGGCCGTCGGCCAGCAGTGCGAGGTCTTCGAGCACGGTGCGCGCCACCTGCAAGAGTTCGACCGTTTCGCTGGTGGCAGCCGAGGCTTCGGCCTGCGAGAGCAACAGCAGATCGTTGATGAGATCGGCCAGATTGCGCGTGCTGGTGCGCGCGGCTTTCAGCACTTCGTGTAGCGCATCGTCGGCGTTGGTTTGCGCGGCCACCTGCATCTGCGTGTCGAGAATCGCCAGCGGCGTGCGCATCTGGTGCGCCGCATCGGCAATAAAGCGCTTCTGCGTGAGTGCGTTGTCGGCAATGCGCTGCAGATATTGATTGAACGCACCGGCAATCGGCTGCAGCTCGCGCTGCAGGCCCTCGGGATCGAGCGGTGCCAGATCGGTGGGCGCGCGTGCCGACACGTTGCCGGCCAACCGCAGAATCGGCCGCAGCTCCAGTGTCAGCCCGATCAGGATCATCGCCAGCGCCAGGCCCACCAGCGCAAGCTGGCGCACGGTGGAAGGCCACCACAACTGCCGGATCATTGCGTCGCGGCCGTTCATGGTTTGCGCCACGCGCGTGACGACACGCTCCGTGCGTCCGGCGTCGTACATGGTGCGCACGACTGCGGCCACGTGCACGGGCTGACCCTCCAGCAGATCGGCATAGGTGCCGGTGTCGGCCAGGCCCACGGTATCAAAGGCGGGGCGCGTGCCGAAATCCAGCCGCCCCGCCAGCAGGCGGCCATCTTCAGTGCTGACCTGATACGCAATCTGGTCGCGCACGGGGGTCTCGGGCGCGGCGAACACCGCCAGCGCTGCCGGCGGCACCGATACGCGCAGGCGGCCGTCTTCCCATTCGATCTGGCCGCTGATCATTTGCGCGGCGGTGTCCAGCGAGTGGTAGTGCACGAGATCAGCGTTGTGGCGCGCGGCCGCCAGATCCAGCCAGGCATCGGCCGCCACATAGACAACCAACGGCAATGCCAGCCACAACACCAGCCGCGCACGCAGGCTGCGCGCGCGTGAGGTGGACGGTGCTGCCGCCCGTGCCGCCAGTTGCTCAGGAGGGTTGGGTCGAAGCATCGCGCAGCAGGTAACCGAGGCCGCGCAGCGTGACGATGGTGGCGGCGGCATGCTCCAGCTTCTTGCGCAGGCGGTGGATGTAGATCTCGATGGCTTCGGGGCTGGCCTCATCGTCCAGGCCGAACACGCCGTTGACCAGCGCGGGCTTGGACACCGTGCGCCCGAGCTTGAGCATGAGGATTTCCAGCACGGTGTGCTCACGCGCGGGCAACACCAGCGGCTGGCCGGCCAGCGCAAAGGTGCGGCTGCCCGTGTGGTAGGCCAGGTCACCACAGTGCAGCTCAACGGATTGATCAGGCGTGCTGCGCCGTACCAACACCTGGATGCGCGCGATCAGCTCGCGGATCTCGAACGGCTTGACGAGGTAGTCATCGGCACCGGCGCCCAGGCAGGCAACCTTGTCGTCGATACCACCGCTGGCGGTCAGGATCAGCACCGGCACGGCGTTGCGGCGACTGCGCAGACGTTGCAATACGCCTTGCCCCGACAGCGTCGGCAACTGCAGGTCGAGCAGCACCACGTCGTAATGCTGCGTGAGCAGCAGGGTATCGGCGGATTCGCCATCCGTGGCGTGATCCACCGTGAAGTGCGCGCGGCGCAACGCTTCAGAGAGCCAGTGCGCCAGCGGGGCGTTGTCTTCGATCAGGAGCAGCTTCATACGAAAACAGCGCGTCTGAAAAATGAAAGCGATTTGTGGGTTGCCGCTTCCTAGAATGGTGACGGCTGCCTACGCGTGCGCTTGGGGCATCACTTGCTGATTGGCCCAATGTTGCAGCGCGCGCGATACCGATATCTACAAAAGAGCCGGAGACAACTCAATGGGTGTTTTTACCTGCAGGGGTGCCCGCACACGCGGCTCCCGGGGCTGGATCACGCCGTTGCTCACTGCCTGTCTGGTGACACTGACGGCAGTGACCTCGCACGCCTTGGCGCAAGACCCCACGCGCCTGACCATCATGGTCAGCGGCACGGCCAAGATGATCTATCTGCCCGCCACCTTGGCACAGCGCCTGGGCTACTTCCGTGACGAAGGGCTGGAGGTGGAGCTACTCTCACAGCCCGCCGGCGTGGATGCGGAAAGCGAACTGCTGACCGGCTTCGCGCAAGGCGTGGTCGGCTTCTACGACCATACGATCGACCTGCAGGCCAAGGGCAAGGAAGTGCGCGCCATCGTGGTCTTCAGCCAGGTGCCGGGCGAGGCGGAAGTGGTGTCCACGCGACTGCCCACCACGGTGGAATCGATGCGCGAGCTGCGCGGCCGCACACTGGGCGTGACGGGCCTGGGTGCATCCACCAGCTTTCTCACGCGCCACCTGATGGCCCAGCAAGGACTGCCTGCGGGTGACTACACCATGCTGCCGGTCGGCGCAGAACACAGCTTCGTCAAAGCGCTGCGCAGCGGCCGCATCGATGCCGGCATGACCACCGACCCGACCGTCTCGCGCTTGGTGCGCAACGGCGAAGCCCGCGTGCTGCTCGATCTGCGCACGCTCGAAGGCACGCGTGCCGCGCTGGGCGGCCCGTATCCGGCGGCGTGCCTGTACCTGCAGACCGAATGGCTCGAAGCCCACCCGGAACTGGCCACCAAACTGGCCCGCGCTTTCGTGCGGACCCTGCGCTACATGCACGCGCACAACGCGGAGGACATTGCCGCGCGCATGCCGGCTGAATTCCGCCACGAACATCCTGAGCTCTACGTCAAATCGCTTGCCGCCGCGTTGCCCACCTTCAGCACCGACGGACGCATGCCGGACGACGGCCCACCCACCGTCCTGCGCGTCCTTGCCACCAGCAATGCCAACGCGCGCGACAAGCACATCGATCTCTCGCGCACCTATACCAACAAGTTTGTCGATCAGGTGCGCGAGCGCTGAACGCTTCGATCAGAACCGCGTGCGCATGCCGATGCCGAACTCGGTCTGGCTGTTGTGGCCGTTGGTCGAGCCCACGATGTACTGATCCTTCAGCTTCATGTAGTCGGCCGCCACGTAGAACTCGGTGCGCTTGGACACGTGATAGAACACCGAGCCGTACAGCGTGCTCTTGCGGCCGCTGCCCGAGGCCGTGGCACCCAGCACGCTCGCGTACGCGTTGAGCGTGTTGCCGTTGGCGTCGAAGGCGGCGTTGTTCGCCTTCATGATCTGGTAGCCGATCTCGTAGTCGAACGCGCCTTGCGGGGCGACCTTCAGCGACACGGTGTAGGCGTTGTCGCTGCGGTTGCCGATCGCGGCCGGCTGCTCGCCGGTGTAGTGGAAGTAGCCGGCGTTGATGCGGAAGATGCCCAGGATCACGTTACCGCCCACCGAATACGAGCGATCGGTAAAGCCATTGACCTTGGCCTGCTGCGCGAAGCCCGCCACGTGGAAGCTGTCGCCGTTGTAGCCCAGGGCGAGTGACTCAGTGCTGCCTTGCGAGAACTGGCCCGGCACTTCGCCAAACTGATAGCCCAGGGCCGTGAGGAAGCGGCCGTCCCACATCTTCTTCCACACCACACCGTTGTTCAGGCGCGTGCCCGTGGCGCTGCCTGCGTAGAAGATCAGTTGCTTGAAGTTGTTGACGTTGGTGTAGCCGCCTTCATCCAGGCCCACCTTGTCGCTGGTGTACGGGTCGCCGTAGATGGCCGAGATATCGCGCGCAATGGCGTTCTGGCGGCCAAAGGTCAGCTTGCCCAGCGCTTCGCTCGACAGGCCCACCCACGCATCACGGTTGAACAGCACGCCCGGGGTGTCCATGTTGCCGGTCGGCGTCTCAAATTCGGATTCCAGCCGGAAGATGGCCGACGTGCCGCCGCCCAGGTCTTCCTTGCCGGTCAGGCCCCAGCGGCTGCCCGAGAACCAGGGCACCTGGAAGCCGGTGGTGCGTGCGCCGGCCGCATTGGTGTTGTTGACGGTGCTGATGGTGGTGTCGATCAGGCCGTAGAGCGTCACGTTCGACGCCTGTGCATGGGCGCCGGTGGTGGCCAGGGTGGCCGCAGCGGCCGCAGTCGCCGCGAGGGCGAACTTGATACGGGACATTGAAGTCTCCTTCCTTTGTGGGTGATGGTGTCCGGTCGTGATGCCGGCTTGAGGGAACGCGCAAGGGCGGTGAATCCAGTCAATCAGGCCGCCCGATGCAATCGCTGGGCGAGCGTAGAGGGGGCCACCTTTCTGGAGCCTTTCGCGTCGGCGTGCGCGCAACGTTAGGGTTCGCCCGCATTGGGGGCGTGGATTGCGCGCGGATCGGGAGCGTTGTTGCGGCGCGCGCTGCAACGCATTGCAGTCGTAGAAACCCGGCTCGGAGTAGAGTGTCGAGTCGTCTTTCTGTCTTTCTCAATCCAACCCGACCTTCCCCATGCATCCGTCCCAAATGACCGGTCTGCAATTGCTGCAGGCCATGTCGCGCGGTGATCTGCCGCGCGCGTCCATCAGCGAAACCATCCCGATGTCGATGGACGCCATCGAATCCGGCGTCGTGCATTTCGGCGCCAAGGCCGACCGCCGCCACCTCAATCCACTGGGTGGCGTGCACGGCGGCTTTGCCGCCACGGTGCTTGATTCGGTGACGGGCTGCGCGGTGCATTCCATGCTCGAAGCCGGCGTCGGCTACGGCACGGTCGACCTGAACGTGAAGATGGTGAAGGCGGTGCCGGTGGATACGCCGCTGGTGGCCGTTGGCCGCGTGCTGCATGTCTCGCGCACGATCGGCGTGTCGGAGGGCACGCTCAAGACGCAGGACGGCACGCTGCTGGCGCATGCCACGGCTACGTGTGTCATTCGCCGTCCATAAGACGCGGCAACAAAGAGAAGGGGGGCCTCAGCGCCCCTCTTTTTTTTTGCGCACGCAACCGGTGATGCTCAAGCCATCCGTTCGACCACAGCCGCCTCAAACAAGGCGTCGACGCCGCTCAGCCGCTCCATCGACCAGATGCGCTGGATCAACGCCTCGCCGTGCGCCCGAGGGATGGCCGCGCCTGCGGTACGCCAGAACTTGGCTTCGATCGCCTGGCGTGTCAGCGGTACGTCGGGCGCGCCCGGCAGGTCGTCAACACGTTCAGACAAGACCTCCCCCGAACGCAGATGCACCGAGATGCGGTTTGGAATGTGCCGCGGATAGAGTGCGGTGAGCGCCGGGTCCTCCTCGACGCGGATCTTGGGCATCAGCGCGCGTACGTCTGCCGCGGTGAGTTTCTCGGGGGTGTAGCTCGCGTTCGTCAACGTGCCATCGATAAGCGCACGCGCCACGATGTAGGGCATGCTGTGGTCGGCCGTCTCCTTGGTGGCTGGCGCCCAGACATACGGCCCGCTTCCGGTGATCCTGTAGCCGAGCTGCGTTGTCGCAACGACCACCTTGTCGATCTGCGCAGGGTCGTGAATCCGCCCCGACAGCCGAATGGCCGCCTCCACCGCAGTCAACGTGTGGCCTTGTGCCGGATACGGTTTCACGAGCACATCGGCAATGCGGAACGGGCGGCCCGCTCCCCCGAACGTCGACGTATCGATAGGAATAGGCTGGCCTGCGACGAGCTTCTCGAACCCATAAGTGCCCTCGAAGACCGGGCTGGGGCCGGTCACCCCCTCGCGCGCCAGCCTTGCGGCAAAGACACCGCTTTTTGCCGCCGATGCATCGGCCAGCCCTTTCCAGTTCGACAGCACCTGGGTTCTGGTCTGGTTCATCGCAATGTGGTCGACGAGCGCGATGTTGACGGCCTGCGTCAATTGCTCGACCGAGAGCTTCATCAGCTTGCCGGCGGTCAGCGCTGCGGTCACCACGCCATAGCTCGGGTTGTCCCAGCCGCGCGGGCTGATGGCGGCGGCGTCGAACAGCCTGCATTCGATTTCGTAGGCGACGAGCGAGGCCAGGATGAAATCCTGGATCGAACGCCGCTCCGATTGCGCCACGGCAAGACTGACCGAGATGAAATCACTCGGATGGCCGATCTCCTTGGCGGCGTATCCATCGTTGAGATCGTAGTAGCGGATGGCCGCGCCGTTGGCGAAGGCCGCAAGCTCCGGCGTCGTGCGGCGCGTCGTTCCGATCAGCGTCGAAGCGTAGCTCGCGTCGGCTTCAGCAAGGTGGAAGCACCGCTGGACCACAGGCTCCTGCAACGCCGCAAGCGCGCAACCGAATGTATCGACCAGACGCAGCTTCAACGCTTCAAGCGCGCCGGCATCGATGTCTTCGTATCGCAGGCGATGCACGTATTCGGCCAGGCGATTGGCGATGGGCAGCACAGTGGTGGCGGCAGGTTTGGCCGCGTCGGCAAGGGGTTGCGCCGACGACGCGCCCGCGAATGCGAAACCGGCGGTACCGGCAAGCGCTCGTAGCAAGAACGTGCGACGGCGCGCAAGCGTGATGGACATGTCACGATCTCCTGATCAGGGTCTGGTTGCGTATCAGAACAGCTTGCGAATGCCCAGCGCCACGCCCGTGCTGACGGACCGGCCGGCAGCGAGCGAGTAGTGCAGGAAGCTGTAGTTGTAGTTGTCGAAGTCCAGCGCGGCGCGGTGCGCATAACCGGCCGCGAGATAGAGCGTCGTGGTCTTCGACGGAAAGTAGTTGAGCTGTACGGTGACCTGCTGCGGATTGGTCAGCTGTGGGGCTGGCTGCCCGGGCGAGGGGTTCTGCGCGCGAACGTTCTCGTAATAGAACGCACAGATAGCCTGGAGGCGCTCAGAGATGCGATAGCGCACCCCCGTCCACAGGAACGTGTAGCGCGTGACGACCAGCGGCGTGCTCACGTTGCCGTTGCCTTCGGTCAGGCCGACGATCCACTCGGCGCGACCCAGCGCGACCATGGCTGCGGCCGAGTAGCGCCGGAAATGCGTGACGTTGCTGAGCTGCGAACCGTTGACGTTGTCATAGGCTGCAGCGAACGACAGCGGGCCGCTCGCATAGTCGAAGCCGGCGCCGTACGCGGCGCTGGTCTGGAACGTGCCCGGCGTGCCGCCCAGGGCGTAGTGCGCCTGCACGGCCAGCGGGCCGGTCTCGAACCGGTACTTCACGACGCTGTTCTCGCGAAAGTTCAGGCCGACGATGGCGCCTGCGGGCTCATACAGCGTGGAGTACGCCCCGGTGGGCGAGTACTTTTCCATGACATCGAACAGCGTGGTGTACTGGCGGCCCAGGCGCAGCATGCCCCACTGGTCGTTCTCCAGCGCCACCCACGCGGAGCGGTCGAAGCCGCCCCCGCCCGAGCCCGTTCCAGTGCCGTTGTTGAGGTTGATGCCGCTTTCCAGGCGGAACGCCGCCCGCCAGCCGCCACCCAGGTCTTCCTTGCCCTTCAAGCCCCAGCGCGAGCCGCTCTTGCCGCCCGAGGCCATGCGCGTCTGCGTGACAGCGCGACCATCGCCCGGCGCTGCCTGGCTGGTCAGGAATTCCGTATAGACGTCGGCGACGCCATACAGGGTGAGGGTGGACTGTGCGCTGGCGCTGGCCGAAAGAAGGCCCAGTCCGCATAGCGCGAACATTCGCGTGGTCATGGTTGTCTCCTGCTGTTTTGATTTTTGGGATACGGCAAGTGCCGGCGGCGCCGGCAAATCAGGGCTACGGCATGCGCCTCTGGCTGGCGGCATGGCGGGCTAGCACGCGGCGCGCGCGTGCGACGCCTGGGGCGTCGACCATCCGTCCGTCGAACCGGAGCGCGCCGCGGCCCTCGGCGCGCGCAGCGTCGAAGGCCGCCAGCAGCGCGCTGGCGTCGGAAACCTCCTCAGCCGAGGGCATGAAGGCGCGGTTGAGCACCGCCACCTGCGCGGGATGGATACAGGTCGCGCCGGCAAAGCCCATGTCGACGGACTGCTGGGCCGCGCGCTCGAAGGCGTCGAGATCGTCCAGCACGTCCAATCCCCCGGTCAGGCCGAGGGGCAGGACGCCGGCGGCTCGGGCGGCAATCACCAGCAACTGTTTCGGCACGCGCAACACCTCGGCGCTGGCACGGCTGTCGCAGGACAGCGCGAAATCGCCGCCGCCAAGCATCAGGGCCGCAATGCGCGGCGTGGCGCGCGCAATGTCACTCATCACCTCGAAGGCGCGCGGCGTTTCGATGATGGCGATGATGCGGGTCCGGCCAAGCGGGGCGCCGCATGCGTCCTCCAGCAACCCCAGCTGTTCATCGATGGCTTCCAGATGCGCTGCGCCACGCACCTTGGGCAAGACGACACCGCTCGCGCCCGCCAGAACGGCGGCACGCAGGTCCGCCGCCATGGGTTCCAGCGGACCGTTGACGCGCACCAACACGTCGTAGCCGATGCGGGCCAGGCGCGGAATCGCTTCGGCAAGCGCGCCGCGCGCCTGCGCCTTCTGCTCATGCGGTACACCGTCTTCCAGATCGAGGATGACGGCATCGGCCCCGCAGACCTCGGCCTTGGCAACGTAGCGGGGGACATGGGCTGGCACGTACAACAGCGAGCGCCAGACCGGTAAGGGTGACGAAAACATATCAACTCACTAAAATGAAAGTGACTTTCATTTTTTGTGTTCGACATCGAATTCGTCAAGACTATCGTTAACCCTTGTGACTGCTTGCACACGCAAATCACCACACCATCCGAGCAGGTTGACGTGGCTATTGCCAAATGCGCTCTCACAAATATAATGAAAACAACTTTCATTTTTTATCGACGCCGTCAGCGCGTCGACCAGCACGTCACGAGGTCCACATGAACACGCAAACAGAGGGCGGCGTCTCCGCGGTCAATCGCGCCCTGACCGTCCTGCTCGCCTTCGGCAACGCCCCCAATGGGCTGATGCTGGCGCAGGTGAGCGAGGCCACCGGGCTGAACATGAGCACGCTGCTGCGCATGTTCGAATCGCTTGAGCAGTTCCGCTTCATCAAGCGGCTGCCGGATGGGCGCTACGTGCTGGGGCCGGCCAACTTTCATCTGGGCATGACGTATCGCGAGTCGTTCCAGCTGCGCGAACACGCCGCGCCGATCCTCGCCCGACTGTCGGAGGAGACCGGCGAAACCGCCGCGTTCTACGTGCGCGAAGGCGACCAGCGCGTCTGCCTGTTCCGCTTCCACGCCGAGCGCTCAGTGCGGACCAATCTGCGCGAGGGCGATCGCTTCCCGCTCGATGTGGGTGCGGCGGGGCACGTGCTGCTGGCGTTTTCCGGCACGCGCGGCGCGGAGCACGAAAAAGTCGTGGAGCAGGGGTACGCCGTCTCCGTTGCCGAGCGCGATGCAGAAAGCGCAGCGATTGCCTGCCCGGTGTTCGGCGTTGGCCGGGTGATCAGCGGTGCGATCTCGTTAGGCATCCCGCGCTACCGCTTCAACAAGAAAGTGCAGAACGACTACCTGCCGCGCGTGCTGGCCGCCGCGGCCGAACTGACACACGCGCTCGGCGGAGACCTCCCGTCGCCAGGCGCCGCCACCCAGGCCGACTCGCTCGGCGCACTGCAGGCGTAGCGCAAGCGGCCCAGCGCGCCGCACCAGTTACCCATACCGGAGACACCGATGTCCGTTGAACAAACGCAAGCCCATGCGGGCAAGGCCCCCTTTCGCGCGTCCACTGGCCCAATCCACGTCAAGCAGTTCGATGCCGATGCACGCGGGCCGCTGGCCGGCGTGCGCGTCATCGACCTATCGCGGCTGATGGCGGGCAACATGCTGAGCGTGCAGCTCGCTGACTTTGGCGCCGACGTGATCAAGGTCGAGGGCGAGCACGGCGATACGCTGCGCGCGGTCGGCGCCGGCGGCATCAGCACCAACTGGAAGGTCTACGGGCGCAACAAGCGCAGCGTGTGCGTGGATCTGCGTTCGCCCGAAGGCATCGAAATCGTACATCGGCTAGTGCGCGATGCCGATGTGTTCATCGAGAGCTTCAAACCCGGCGTTGCCGAGCAAATGGGGCTCGGCCCCGAGGTGCTGCTCGCGCTGCGCCCGCAGTTGGTGATCGCGCGCATCTCCGGCTGGGGCCAGAGCGGTCCGTACCGGCACAAACCCGGCTTCGGCACGCTGGCCGAAGGCTATGCAGGGTTCGCCGCCATCAATGGTTTTGCCGATCGCGAACCGGTGCTGCCGCCGATGTTCCTGGGGGACATGACGGCCGGCCTGTCCGGCGCGATTGCCGTGCTGGTGGCACTGCGCGCACGCGACGCCGAGGGCGCGATGGGCCAGGTGATCGACGTGTCGCTGTTCGAACCGCTGTTCTCCATTCTCGGGCCAGCCGCCGCCAACTACGCACTCACGGGCAAGGTCAAGCCGCGCACCGGCAGCCGCTCGACCAACACCGCGCCGCGCAATACGTACCGCACCCGCGACAACAAGTGGCTGTGCATGTCGAGCTCCACGCAGGGGATGGCCGAGCGCATGTTCCGCGCGATCGGACGCCCCGACCTGATCGACGATCCGCGCTACCGCACCAACGTTCTGCGTGTGCAGCACGCGGAAGAACTGGACGCCATCGTGAGCGCCTTCATTGCCGAGCGCGACCTGGATAGCAACCTCGCCTTCTTCGAGGCGGCCGGCGTCACGGTCGGGCCGATCCACGATATCGCACAGATCGTGCACGACAACTACGTGATCGAGCGCGAAGCCCTGGTCGAGCTGCCCGACGACGATGCGGGCAGCTTGCCCATGCACAACATCGCACCGCGCCTGTCCGGCACGCCGGGCGTATTCCGCCGGCCCGCGCCCGCACTCGGCGAGAACAACCGCGAAATCCTGCTGCCGCTGCTGGGCGAGGACGATTACGCGCGCCTTACGGCGCAGGGCGTGATCCTGCCACGCTAGGCAACACCGCCAGAAAACAAATCAAAAACAAGGAGACTGCATGAACCCGCGCTGGACCCACCGGCCGCCCGGTTCCAATTGGGGCGACTTCGGTATCGATGATCAACGAGGCAGGCTGAACTGGCTGACGCCGGACCGCGTCTTGCGCGCCGTCGCAGAAGTGCGCGAAGGCGTGGTGTTCTCGCTCAGCCTGCCGCTGGATGTTCCGCGCGGCGGTGGGCTCAACGCGCGGCGACAACCGCCAACGATCAGCCCCGCACTGCTGCAAGGCCGGCCGTACTTCGGTTACCGCGCCGAGGAAGCAGCACGCAATGCAACCGACGTCGTTTGCGACGACGCCTTCTGCATGCACTCGCAGTTCTCCACACAGTGGGATGCGCTGTCGCATGTCGGCTCGCTGTTCGATGCGGATGGTGACGGCAACGCAGAAGCCGTGTTCTACAACGGCTACCGCATGGACGAACACGTGCGGGTACCGCAGGCCGGCGCATCGATGGGCGGTGCGCACGCACTGGGCATCGAAGTCATGGCCCAGACTGGCGTGCAGGGGCGGGGGGTGCTGGTCGATCTGCGACATCACTTTGGCGATGCGCGCCGCAAGATCGGCTACGACGACTGGATGGCCGTGCTGCGTGCCGACGCTATCGTGGTCGAGCGCGGTGACATCGTCTGCATTCACACGGGCTTCGCCGATCGGTTGCTGCAAGCCGATATCGCTGGCGAACAAGCCATGCCCGACACCTGCTGCGTGCTCGATGGCAATGACGAGCGACTCCTGAACTGGATCGACGCCTCGGGCCTGGCCGCGCTGGTTGCGGACAACCACGCCGTCGAAGAGCGCCCGCACCAGCTTGTTGACCGGGCGAGCCCCGGCGCGCTGATGCCGCTGCATGAGCTGTGCCTGTTCAAGCTGGGCATCCACCTGGGCGAGCTGTGGCACCTGACGCCACTGGCGCAATGGCTGCGCACGCATCAACGCAACCGCTTCCTGCTGACCGCGCCGCCGCTGCATGTGCGTGGGCTCGTGGGATCGCCGGTCAATCCCATCGCTACGGTCTGAACCCTGCAGGAGACATTACATGTCTGCAACCTATGCGCAGTCGATCGCTTCGCGCATCGACCGCTTGCCGGCCACCGGCACGATCTGGCGTCTGGTGCTGCTGCTGAGCGTTGGCGGCTTCTTCGAGGTCTACGACCTGTTCCAGATGACCTACCTGCCACCCGGCCTGATCCGGGACGGCATCTTTCACGCAGGTGCCCACGGCACGTTCGGGATGTCGGACCAGGGGGCATTGGGCGCAGCAACGTTTGCCGGCCTCTTCATCGGCGAGATGTTCGTCTCGCGCCTGGCCGACCGTATCGGCCGGCGCAGCGTATTCACCGGCGCACTGCTGCTGTACACCGCAGCCAGCGTGGCGATGTGCTTCCAGAGCACGGCGCTCGGCATCCACCTTTGCCGCTTCGTGGCCAGTTGCGGCGCGGGCGCAGAGCTGATCACGATCGGCGCGTTCCTCACCGAGCTGGTCCCCAAGGACATGCGCGGGCGGGCCTTCGCGGTCTGCTTCGGCATCAGCTACTTGGCAATGCCCGTGCTTGCACTGGCGTCCTGGCTGTGGATTCCTCAATCGCCGTTTGGCATCTCGGGCTGGCGCTGGGTGGTCGCAGCAGGTGGCAGTGGTGCCATCGTCGCCTGGTGGCTGCAGCACCGGCTGCCGGAGTCGCCGCACTGGCTGGCCATGCGCGGACGCATGCAAGAAGCCGAAGCCATCGTCCAGCAGGTCGAGGATCGCGTAGAGCACGAATCCGGCCGCCCCTTGCCGCCCGTCCGGACGCAAGCCATACAGGCGCCGGGCAGTGCGCCCGCTGCGCAATCGATGTGGAACCAGCGTTACCGTAGCCGCACGGTCATGCTGATCACCTTCAACGCGTTCTTGAGCATCGGCTTCTTCGGCTTCAGTCAATGGCTGCCCACGCTGCTTGCGGCACAGGGAGCATCCATCTCCAAAAGCCTCTGGTATGCGTTCGTGATTGCGTTTGCGTATCCGGTGTCGCCCATCATCGGTGGGCTGCTGGCGGATCGCATCGAACGCAAATGGCTGATCGTCGCCACGGCGTTCGGGGTGGTGGTGTTCGGCACCGGTTTCGCCTTGTCGGGGCAGGCGCCGCTGGCGATCCTCTTTGGCGTGCTCATCACCCTGTGCAACACCGTGATGGCCAGCAACGCCACCGCCTATCAGGCCGAGGTGTTTCCGACGCAAATCCGCGGCCGCGCGCTGGGGTTCGTGCATGCATTCGGGCGGTTGACGGGCATTGCCAGCAGTTTCATGGTCGCACTGCTGCTCGAGCACGCGGGGGCACCCGCGGTGTTCGTGTTGATCAGCGCAAGTATGTTGATCGTAATGCTGTCGATCGGGATCTTCGGACCGCGAACGAACAACCGCTCGCTTGACGAGATCGCGGGCGCCGGAGAACCTCATGCAAACGACATGGCGCCGCCCCTCGGCACGCTGCCGGCAGGCCGGTCCTGATGCCCCAGAGCGCGCTTGTACTCCCCACGGGGGCGGAGGAACCACGCCCCCAGCCTCATGTCTGAACGCTTCCATCCCCAGGAGTCACACCCATGTCTGCCGAGCAATCGCTGACCTTGTCACCCCAATCCACCGCGCTGGTACTGATCGACCTGCAACGCGGCATCCTGCCGTTTGCGCAGGGGCCACATTCGCCCGAGCAAGTGATGAGCGCCTCGGCCAAGCTGGCCAAGCGCTTTCGTGAACTGGGCGCGCCGGTGGTGCTGGTGCGTGTGGGCTGGGCTTCCGACTATGCCGACGCCCCGCGCCAGCCCGTCGATCGTCCCGCGCCCACGCAGCCCGGCGGCCTGCCGCCGCAATGGTGGGAGCAGCCCGCCGAGCTGGAAGTCGCGCCCACCGACATCCAGATCACCAAGCGCCAGTGGGGCGCGTTCTACGGCACCGAGCTGGATCTGCAACTGCGCCGCCGCGGCATCACTACCATCGTGCTGGGCGGTATCTCCACGCATGTGGGCGTGGAATCGACCGCGCGTGCCGCATGGGAGCACGGCTACGCGCTGGTGCTGGCCGAAGATGCGATGAGCTCGAACGATGCCGCGCTGCACCGATCGTCGGTGGAGCACGTCTTTCCGCGTCTGGGCCGTGTGCGCAACACGGACACCATCCTCGCGGCACTCACCGCCTAAGTACCTACGCTCCGTCCTCCACCGGCACGTACAGCACCATGCGCAGCCGCGGGTCTTCCATCACCGGCAGGCCGATGTAGTCGTAGCGGACGATCTTGCCGCCGGGCGTGCGGATCAGCTTGTGTTCCGCACGCTGGGCACGCACCTCGTGCTGGCGCCACCAGGTGTCAAACTCGCGGCTGTCGGTGCGCAGGCGGTCGACCAGGGCCACGAGCACCGGGTCATCCGCGTGCGGGTCGTACACCGCCCGGAACTTCGCCAGCATGCGGCGCGCCTCGCTCTCCCACTCGACAAAACGCTCGCGCGCGTTGGCGTACAAGAACATGTAGACCAGCGAGTTGCGGTCTTCCGGCGGCATCGCGCCAAAATCCATGAAGAGCTGCGTGGTCGCCTCGTTCCAGCAGAGCAGTTCGGTACGGTAGCTGCGCACGTGGGCAGGCAGGACCATGCCGGCAACGGCCCGGCGCAAGACGTCGGGCACGACTTCGGCCGATGCATGTCCGGCCGCCCCCAGGAAGGCCGATTCCGCACGCGCCAGACCGCGCATGTGCGCACGCTCGTCCGATGAAAGCTTCAACGCCCGGCCGATCGCCTCGATGGTCGCCACCGAGGGCCGCACATCGCGCCCCTGCTCGATGCGCACATACCAGTCGATGCTGATGTTGGCGAGCTGCGCGACTTCCTCCCGGCGCAGTCCGGCGGTGCGGCGGCGCCCGCTGCCTTCGGGCAGCCCCACATCCTGCGGTCGCAGGTGGCTGCGACGGCTGCGCAGGAACTCGCCCAGCTCACTACGGGGTGCGGCGGGAATGGGGGCCAGATCAGCAGTGAAATCGTCCATGGCGGCATTACATACGACGGCACGTGTTGATGGGAGGGACAACGCAATCCTAGGTTAATCCTAGCTCTGAATCGAATCGGCCCGGGCACCTACGCTGCGTCCATCCCTCTTTCCGGAGCCCATCGTGACCCACGTTTCTTCTGCTTCTCCCACGTCAGAACCACGCCGATGGCTCGCCTTTGGTGTGATGGTGACAGCGCAATTCATGTTCATCGTCGATGCGTTCATCGCCAATGTGGCGATCCCGAGCATCCGCACGAGCCTGCATGCCACACCCGCGCAACTGGAAGCCGTGCTGGCGGTGTACCAGCTCGGCTACGCGATTCTGCTCATCACCGGCGGCCGCCTGGGTGATCTGTTCGGGCGCCGTCGCGTGTTCCTGCTGGGCCTCATCGCCTTTACTGCCACCTCGGCCGGCTGCGGGCTGGCGGGCAGTGCGGCGGCGCTCATTGCGTGGCGCTTTGCGCAGGGCCTCTCTGCCGCGATGATGGTGCCGCAGGTGCTGGCAAGCGTGCAGGCGCTCTTTACCGGCGCGGAGCGCGACCGCGCGCTGTCGATCTTCGGGCTGGTGATGGGCACCGGCGGCGCGGCCGGGCTGCTGGTGGGTGGCGCACTCACCAGTGCAGACATCGCCGGGCTGGGCTGGCGCGCCGCATTCCTGGTCAACCTGCCGGTGGGGTTGGTGGCGGCACTACTGGGCTGGCGCTGGATTCCGCGCCCGACAGCGGCGGCCGCCGAGGTCCACCTCGACAAGGCCGGCGTGGCGTGGATGGCCATCAGCGTGGCGGCCGTGCTCGTGCCGCTGCTGTTCGGCCGCGAACTGCATTGGCCGGCGTGGAGCCTGGTCTTGCTCGTTGTCGGCCTGCTCGGCATGGCGACGTTCCAGCAGCTCGAGGCGCGCATCGACCGTGCGGGTGGCACGCCGTTGCTGCCACCGGCGCTGCTGCAACATCGCGCCTTCATGACGGGCCTGACGGCATCTGGGCTGCACTACATCAGCATGATGGCGTTCTTCCTGGTGCTGACGCTGTACCTGCAGAACGGGCGCCAACTGTCGGCACTGCGCATGGGCATTGTCATTCTGCCGCTGGCCATTGCGTTTCTCATCACCTCGCGCGTGGCCAATGCGCTGGTGCGGCGCTATGGGATGCGTTCGCTGCTGGGCGGCCTCGGCCTGATGGCGGTGGGCCTACTTGTGTTGCTGTCGGGCTTCGGCACGACGTGGGCGCACCCGACCACGCCCAGCATGACGCGCATCAGCATCGCCCTGGCCCTGCATGGCGCGGGGCAGGGGCTGGTCATCGTTCCGCTGATCGGTCTGATACTGACTGGCGTACCACGTACGCAGGCCGGCGCAGCAGCAGGGCTGTTGATCACGGCGCAGCAACTGGCCGGCGCGCTGGGCGTGGCATGCATCGGCGGGCTGTACTTCACCTTTGCGGCCGATGGCAGCGCAACTGGCATGACTCACGGCACGATGGCCGGATGCATCGCGATGCTGGTGGCGCTGGGCGCGGCGGCAACGGGCTTCATGCGTCTGGGAGCACGACAGCGGCAACTGGCGGTGGCCGGTGTAGCAAGCCCGGCCTGAGTTCCCGCCATTCGATACTGTAGCGCGCGACACAAGCGCGCCACAGTGCATTGATCGGCCTAGGCGGTAGTCCCAAACTCCCGCGCGATGCGCTTTGCATCGTCTGCCTTCTGCTCCCGCATGGCCACCGTTTCTCCTCTTCGCCCCGCATCGGCGGCAGCGCCTGCCGCATCGCCTTCCATCTCCCTGGCCCGCCGCCTTGTTGCGGAGGGGCTTGGCACCGCTTTGCTGATCGCCGTGGTACTTGGCACGGGCATCCACGCGAATCGGCTCTCCGGCGGCGATGCCACGTGGACGCTGCTGGCGCAATCGCTGGCGGGTGGGGCAGGGCTGTGCGCGTTGCTGACGGCGTTCGGGCCGGTATCGGGTGCACACCTGAACCCCGCGGTCACGCTGTCGACGCTGGTGCAGGGGCGCCTGCATTGGCGCGACGCGCTGGCGTATGTGGTCGCCCAGGCCATGGGCGCGGTGCTCGGCGTGATGGCAGCGCATGCGATGTACGGCATGCCGGTGCTGTCGGCGGGCACCCACGTGGCAACCGGCCCTGCGCTGTGGTGGAGCGAGGCATTGGCGACGTTCGGGTTGATGGGGGTGGGCATCGCCTGCGGCCGTCACGCGCCGAAGCAGTTGCCGCTGGTGGTCGCCACCTACATCGCAGCCGGGTATTGGTTCACCGCGTCATCTTCGTTGGCCAATCCTGCGCTGGCGCTGGCCTGCGCGCTGACCGACGGCCCCTCGGGCATCCGCCCCGGTGATGTGCCCGGCTACATGCTGGCGCAACTGGTCGGTGCGCTGGTGGCGACACCGTTGTTTGGTTGGCTGATGGGCGCCAACACCACAACGGCATCGCCCGCCGCCGAGACGCCGGCACAACCCCTGCCGCTACCGGTCAGCCGCCGCACGGTCTGACGCGCCACGCTCAGTGGATCAGGGATAGCCCGTTGGTGCGGGCAAACTGGAAAAGATCGGTCTCGCGCGCCAGGCCAAGCTTGCGCAGCGCGGCCGTCTTCTGGGTGCTGACGGTCTTGACGCTCGAACCGAGCTTGCGCGCAATTTCCGACACAGCCATCCCGCCGGCATACAAGCGGACAACCTCCCGCTCACGCGCGCTCAGGGTCTCGAAAACGCTGCGCACGTTGGGATTGAGACCACTCTCTTCCAGGATGCTGGGGCTGTAGTAGTGCGCACCACGCGCAGCAGCCGCGATGGCGTGGCCGACGTAGACCAGGTCATCGCTCTTGCTCACGATGGCGGCCACACCAAGCTGCCGCATGCTGCGCAGCAGGGCCGGGTTGTGCACCATGGTGCAGACCACGATCGCCCGCTTCGGATGTTGCTTGCGCAGGCGTGCAAGCAACGACATGCCGTCGAATGCCGGGTCCCCGTTCATGCGGTAATCCGTGACGATGACATCGCAGTCGATATGGTCGAGTACCTGCATCAACTCATGCCCATCGTGCGCCTGCGCAACAACGCGCTGCTGCGGAAACTGCGCAATGGCGGCCGTCAGCCCCATCAGGATTACAGGATGATCGTCTGCCGCCACGATCGATAGGAATGGGGACATGGCGCGCGCTCAGGTAAGCGCTGGCTGCGCGGGCGCCTGAACGCACCGCAGCCCACCGTCGATCGGGGTACGGCATTGACGCGGCGAAGCGAAGAAGAAGCGATCGATCTGCGGGCGCAGCAGAACGGAAAAGATTGGAGCCGTCATGGGATGTGGGGGCCGGCAAAAGAGTGCCGGTAACCATACCCACGCGCGATGCCCAATGGGATCAGACTTTTCTTACTTTCGATGCCCCGTAACCTTTCGGGGCAGAAGCCGTTTCAATCAGGGCTGCACGAAACTGAACGAGACGGCAACACAAGCCAAGCCGACGCCAATCAGGCGGCCGCCTGCACGTGCGCGAGAAACGCCGTGGTCGACAACGGCGCCGCCCACAGATAACCCTGCCCAGTTGCACAGCCCAGCGCGCGCAAGGTCTGGCGCTGCGCGTCGGTTTCCACCCCTTCAGCGATGCACTCCAGGTGCAGCGTGCGCGCCAGCTCGATCATGGTGCGGCAGATCACGCCGCGCTGGCTGGTCTGGTTGACAGCGGCCGTGAACGAGCGGTCGACCTTGAGGATGGTGAAGGGCAGGTCCGCCAGCAGCTTGAGGGTGGCAATGCCCACGCCAAAGTCATCGATGGCCAGCGGATGGCCAAGCAGGCGCAGGCGGTTGAGCGCGATGGTGAGTTGCGTCGCATCCGGTACCGGCGAATCTTCGGTGAGCTCCAGGCTGATGGAGGCCGGTGCAATGCGCGCCTCACGCACAATGGATTCGACCCGCTCAATGGTGCCTGGGCGGCTGAGCGTTTGCGCAGAGGCATTCACGCCAATCGGCACCGGATGCCCGTGCGCGGCCAGCGCGTGCTGCACGCGCACGCAATGCTCCAGCACATGGAAGAACAGGCCATCGGCCAGCCCCAGCGCCTCCAGGCGCGGCACAAATGCGGCAGGCGACACGCGCCCATGCACCGGATGAATCCATCGGCACAGTGCCTCGGCGCCCACAATCTGGTCGCTGGCGAGATCGTGCTGCGGTTGCAGAACCACCTCGATCTGCTCGGGCGTCTCGTGAATGAGCGCGGCAAGTTCATCGTCGGAAAACTGCGGTGCGCTGACCTGCGCAGCGGGCGCGGGACTGTGCTCACGTGCGGCGGCCTCCTCCAGCAACGGCAGCACGTGCGCGGGGCGCAGCGGCTTCTGCACGCCATGCGTGTGCGTGAGGCCAATGGCATCGGCCAGGCTCACGTGCGACTCGACGATCGGCGCATCCATGGCGCTGACCCAGGCCCACACCGGTGCCTGCCGGGGGAACACCTGGCCGCCACGCAACAGCATCTGCTCCATCAACTGCGGGCCGTTCATGCCGGGCATGTCGATGTCACACAGCACGAGGTCGACAGGGCAGAGCTGGAGCAGGTAGAGCGCCTCGCGGCCATCGCAGGCGGTGAGGATCTGCTGCACGCCCAGCGTGTGGAGCAGCTGCCTTGCAGCGGCACGTTGCACGGGGTGGTCGTCCACCACCAGCACGGCGAGTTGTGCGAAACCTTCCATCGACCAGTCCTTCTTGTTGTAGGTATGGGGCGGAGGGCGCATCCCGTTTTGCGCCGTGCGGCATCCGCTGCGTGCCGTCATTGAAGCACTGCGCGCGCCCCTTGTCAGGCGGCGACGCCAGAAAAACAAAGCCCGCGCAGCTTTTCAACTGCGCGGGCCTTGAGCGATTCCCCCAACCTTTTGAGCTTCCGACATCCGGTGTCGACGGTGTCGGGATGTCAGAAATCGTGCCCTAAAAAAATGAAGCCCGCAACAGGGGCGGGCTCAAAAGGGGGGGAGTGCTCTCTAAAGAGAGAGCAAGGTGAAGTTTAGTGGAGGGGTCTCCATCGGACTGTCCGGATGCCGCCGAATCGCTTGTAGGACAAAAGCTGACGCTGTTTCGCGATGTTAGAAGCAAAAAGCGCGTGGTTGCGCACACGTTCGAGACGTTGGCGTGACTCAGGCGACGCTTTCACTGGCGCTGTCCGACACGCGGCTCTTGCGCTGGAGTGGCGGCTTAAAGCACGTGATTGAAAAAAGTGCTCGTTGCGATCGGGCAACGCCCAGAGGTTTGGGGGCAGAAAATGAGCGTAGCCGGAATCGGCCAGGAGGCAAGGCGGCCGTGAGGAACAGCAATCGGACGCGCCAAAGAAAAAAGCCCGAGCACCAGGTGCTCGGGCCACAATCCACCAAGGAGGGTGGAGGAGACAGTCCCCACTATAGCGAATCATTTGCTGCGTTGCAATAACGTAGAACTACGTAATGCCACAAAGCGGCCACAAGCGTTGTGAGGGCGCCACGGGTGGCGAAAACGATTGCATCTGTCACAAGATGACGCGGCGCAACAAACGACGCGGCGCGCTGTGGGAATTCAGCCTTCCCACGGCGCGCCGCCAATGACTTCTAGTTCAAGCCAGAAAGTATCCGCTCACTCAGAGCGTATCGATTAAAACGCCGGCAAGATCGCCCCCTTGAACTGCGTATCGATGAACTTGCGCACCTCTTCCGACTGGTAGGCGTGCACCAGCGTCTTCACCCACGGCTGGTTCTTGTCTTTCTCCCGCACGGCGATCAGGTTGGCGTACGGGCCTTGGCGGTCTTCCAGCGCAATCGCGTCCTTGGTGGGCGACAGGTTGTTCTTGACCGCGTAATCGGTGTTGATGGAAGCGACGTCCAGATCATCCAGCGAGCGCGGCAGTTGGGCCGAATCCAGCTCGATCAGCTTGATCTTCTTCGGGTTCTCGACCACGTCGCGCGGGGTGGCGTTGTTGCCGTTCGTGCCGGCACCGGCCTTGAGCTTGATCACGCCGGCCTTCTGCAGGAGCAGCAGGGCACGGTTGCCGTTGGACGGGTCGTTCTGGATACCGACCTTCGCGCCCTCCTTGAGCTCGGCAAACGACTTGACCTTCTTCGAGTAGAAGCCCATCGGTGCCACGTAGGTCAGGCCCACGTTGACGATCTTGTAGTTACGCGCCTTGATCTGGCTGTCGAGGAAGGGCTGGTGCTGAAAGCCGTTGGCGTCCAGGTCACCGGCGTCGAGCGCGGGGTTGGGCTGGGCGTAGTCGTTGAACTCGATGATCTTGACGTCCAGGCCGTCCTTTTTGGCGACCTTCTGCACGACTTCCCAGATTTGCGCATCGGGGCCGCTCATGGTGCCGAGCTTGATCTGCTTGGTGTCGGCGTTAGCTGCAGCAGAAACGGTGGCAGCGGCGGCAAATGCAATGGCCGGTACGGCCACGCGCGCAAGGCGGGAGAACAGAGACATGGAGAAACCTCGTGGATTTTGTCGTGGATACGTGAACGAAAGCCGCCCGCGGGTAGCGGGCGGTGTGTGACGTGATCCTGTCATAGAGACGCCGACGGCCGAACGATATTTTCGGCATGTCGATATGCCGGGCGACGGTGCAAAGCCAGGCACCATGCCGGTTTGCGGCGGGCAGTGAGGTCGTCGCTGGCCTACTCGGTCTCGTCCACTTCCACGGGCGGCGGCTCGGCGGCGGGCAGGGCGACGACGAAGCACGCGCCGCCATCGGCGGGCTTCTCGACCCAGATGCGTCCGTTGTGTGCGCTGACGATGGCTTCGCACACGGCCAGGCCCAGGCCAACGCCGGTGGTGGCGGACTCCTTCTCACCGCGTGTGAACTTCTCGAAGATGATCCGCTCGCTGCCGGCGGGCACGCCGGGGCCATGATCGCGCACGTGCAGGCGCAGTTCCTGGCCGCGCTTTTCGTCTTGCACGATCGCCGCAGAGATATGCACCTCGGTGCCGGCCGGCGCAAACTTGCCGGCGTTCTCCAGCAGGTTGGACAGCACCCGCTCCATGAGCGGGCCGTCGCAGCGCACCAGCGGCAGGTCGGCCATGTCGTCCACCACCACGCGGTGATCGGGCAGGGGAATGGTCTGCAGTGCCGCGCCGATCAGTTCTTCAATCGACTGCCACTCCAGCCGCAGCTTGACCTCGCGGTTCTGCAGGCGGGCCATGTCGAGCAGGTTGGTGACCATCGTGCGCATGCGCTGCGCCTGCTGGCCGATGGCAGCGGCGGCTTCCGCCTGCAGCGGCGAAAGCGGTGGCTGATTGGGCTGTGGGCGCGAAAGCGTCTCGGCCATCCCCACCAACCCGGTCAGCGGCGTGCGCAAATCATGCGACACCGCCGCCAGCAGCGAATTGCGCAACCGCTCCGATTCAATGCGCACCAGCGCGTCCTGGGCGATCTCCACATAGTGCACACGCTCGATGGCAATGGCGACGAGCGTGGCGCAGGCGTCAATCTGACGGCGGTTGTCGGGCTGGGCCAGCACCTGGAAAGCTTCGGGCTCCACAGCCAGCACGCCGCGAATCGCCATCGGCGCCTTCAACGGCAGATAGAGCACCGAGCCCGACGGCAGCGTGTGGGTGCCGGTGCCGGCGGGCTGGCCATGTTGATACGTCCAATCGGCCAGCACGCGATCGAGGTTGGGCATGCCTGAGGGTGCCGAATTCTGCGCCGCATTGCCCCCCTCGGACATTGCAGCGGCACCCTCCGGCTTGGCGATCTGTGGTGCACCCAGCCGGCCATCCAGCCCGACGAAGAAGAAGGCACAGCGCCCGCCAAACGTCGCGTTGACGAAGCGCCCGCCAATGCTGACGATCTGGTCCAGGGTGAGCGCGGCGGACAGTTCACGCGCCGCCTCGTACAGCGCACGCGCGGCGGCCTCACGCTGCACGGCCACCTCGGCCTGTTCACGCAGGCCCGCGGTGAGCTGGCCGACCAGCAAACCCACCGCCAACATCACACCGAAGGTCAACAGGTACTGCACGTCACTCACGGCGAACGACCAGCGTGGCGGCACGAAAAAGAAGTCGAACAGCGCCACCGACAGCACCGATGCCAGCGCCGCCGGCCCGCGCCCGTGGCGCATCGCCACCGCCACCACGGCGGCCAGGAACAGCATGACGATGTTGGCCAGGTCGAACACCGGGCGCACGAGGCTGGAGAGCGCCGTGGCAATCCCCACGTACACCGCTGCGGCCAGATAACCCGGTGTCAGCCAGCCGGGCTGGGCATCCGCCGCACGCTCAACCTCGGTGCGGACATCAACGCGCCCGAACGCAGCCGCCTTGGGCGTGAGCTGGATACGCGCCGGATCGGCCGCCGCGCGAATCACATCCACCTCCGGGCAATGCCGCGCGAGCGACTCGGCAAAGTCGCCGCTGGGCAAGCGGCGCTCCAGCCCGATAGCCAGCCGCAACGCCACGACCACTGCACGCGGCGAGCGCCAGCGCTTCTCCGGCGGCCGTCCGATCACCGCCTTGGTGATGTTGTGGCGGCGGATGTAGCCGGTGATGGCCTCGATCGCGTTGGTGCCGGCCAGCGTCTCCACCTTCGCGCCCGCATCTTCGGCCAGCTTGAGCAGTGCGTGCAGGCGCTCGGAACGACTATCCGCGGCGCGCAGATGCGGCATCACCACCGCCACGGCATGCCAATCGCATTCGAGCTGGGCAGCCAGGCGCGCGGCGCTGCGGATCACCTGCTCGCCATCGCCCTGTGGGTCCAGGCACGCGACGATGGTCTCGCGCGTGCGCCAGACGTTTTCGATACGGCGCGCGCGGCGGTAGGCCTGCACGTCGTCGTCCACGCGGTCGGCGGTGCGGCGCAGGGCGAGTTCGCGCAGGGCGATGAGGTTGCCCTTGCGGAAGAAGTTGCGTGCCGCGTGCTGCGCCTGCTCGGGCATGTAGACCTTGCCCTCGGCCAGACGGCGTAACAGCTCATCGGCGGGGAGGTCGACGAGGATCACCTCGTTGGCACTGTCGAACACGGCGTCGGGCACGGTTTCCCAGACGCGGATGCCGGTGATGCTGCCAACCGCCTCGTTCAGGCTGTCGAGGTGCTGGACGTTGACAGTGGTCCACACGTCGATGCCGGCGGCGAGCAGGTCTTCAATGTCCTGCCAGCGCTTGGGGTGGCGAGAGCCGGCCACATTGGAGTGGGCGAGTTCGTCGACAAGGATCAGGGCGGGCTTGCGCGCCAGCGCGGCGTCGAGGTCGAACTCGGGGAGGGCGCGGCCCTTGTATTCAATCTGGCGGGTGGGGAGGTGTTCGAGATCAGCAACCAGCGCGGCAGTTTCGGCACGGCCGTGAGTTTCGACCAGGCCGATGATGACGTCGATGCCCTGGGCGCGGGCAGCCTTGGCTGCGGAGAGCATGGCGTACGTCTTCCCGACACCTGCGGAGGCGCCGAAGTAGATGCGCAGCTTGCCGCGGGAGGCGTGCTCCTGGTCGGATTGGAGTTCGGCCAGGAGGGTGTCGGGATTGGGGCGTTGATCGACCGTCATGCTTTGTATTTTCGGTGGTTTTTTTGCTGGTGGTCCATCCCTTGTTTCATCCCCTGCCGGGGCTGACTCACTTTCTTTGTCTTGCCAAAGAAAGTAAGCAAAGAAAGGCGCGCCCGATGCGGCGAAAGACTCCTTGAATTTATGTCGCAAGGAGGGAGCGGAGGCAAACTCGCTTCGCTCAAACAAGCCTCCCCTCTTTTTCCTCCTTGCAACAGAAATTCAAGGCGCCGCATAGGGCAGGAACGTCAAAAGACAAAAACCAAACCGTTGGTCCACTTGCGTTGCCGCTTGTGAACCAACGGTTTGGCCGTTCATGCCCTTGATGGCGCCTTGGATTTTTGTTGGGGGAAGGAAAAAGAGGGGAGGCTTGTCTGAGGCCTTTAGGCCGAGTTTGCCTCCCCTCCCTTCCCGCGACAAAAATCCAAGGGGGTGTCGCCATCTCGGGCGCGCCTTTCTTTGCTTACTTTCTTTGGCAAGACAAAGAAAGTGAGTCGGGCCCGGCAGGGCACGAAATAGGGGACGTACCACCGGCGCCCGACTCAAAAAACGCTCACTTCAAATCGTCCAGCGCCAGGTTGAGCTCCAGTACATTGACCGTCGCTTCGCCAAACACGCCAAGGATCGGCCCCTTGGTGTTCTCAGCCACCACCTTCCGAACCGTCTCGACCGGCATATTGCGCGCCTTCGCCACGCGCTCCACTTGGTACGCCGCAGCCGCCGGGCTGATGTGCGGGTCCAGGCCGCTGCCCGAGGCCGTCACGAGGTCAGCCGGGATCGGTGCGGTGTTGGTCGGGTCCGCTTCCTTAAGCGCCGCAATCCGCGCCTTGGCCGCATCCGTCAGCGCCGGGTTGCTCGGGCCGAGGTTGGAACCGCCCGAAGCCTGCGCGTTATACGGGTTGGGCGAGGTGGCCGAGATGCGCCCCCAGAAATACTGCGGCGTATCAAAGTTCTGCCCGATCAGCGACGAGCCCACGGGCTTGCCGTTGCGCTCGATGATCGAACCACCGGCCTGCGCCGGAAACAGTCCCTTGCCGATGCCCGTCACCACCACCGGATACAGTACCCCGGTAATCAGCGACAGGCCAACGAAGACCACCAGCGCCGCGCGCAGCAGCCCACCTTGCTGCGGCACGTCGGGCTGCACAGGTTGTGTCGTGGTTGCCATGAAGTTCTCCTTCGTTCCTTAGTCCTTAGACCCAGCCCATTGCGGCCAGGAACATGTCGATGATCTTGATGCCCGGGAAGGGCAGCAGCAGGCCGCCCAGGCCGTAGATCAAGAGGTTGCGGCGCAGCAGCGAGGCTGCCCCCAGCGCGCGGTACTTCACGCCCTTGAGCGCCAGCGGGATCAGGAACACGATGATCAGCGCGTTGAAGATCACCGCACTCATCACGGCCGATGCCGGCGTCGCCAGATGCATCACGTTCAGTGCGGCCAACTGCGGATACGTGGTCGCAAACGCGGCCGGGATGATGGCGAAGTACTTCGCCACATCGTTGGCGATCGAGAACGTGGTCAGCGAGCCGCGCGTCATCAGCATCTGCTTGCCGATCTCGACAATCTGGATCAGCTTGGTCGGGCTGGAATCCAGGTCGACCATGTTGCCGGCCTCCTTGGCGGCCTGCGTGCCGCTGTTCATGGCGACGGCCACGTCGGCTTGCGCAAGGGCGGGGGCATCGTTGGTGCCGTCACCCGTCATGGCGACAAGGCGGCCTTGTGCCTGGTGTTCGCGGATGAGCGCGAGCTTGGTCTCGGGCGTGGCCTCGGCGATGAAGTCGTCGACACCGGCTTCTGCGGCGATGGACGCTGCGGTCAGGCGGTTGTCGCCGGTGATCATCACCGTCTTGATGCCCATCTGGCGCAGCTCGGCAAAGCGCTCGCGAATGCCGGCCTTGACGATGTCCTTCAGCTCCACCACGCCGAGCACACGCTCGTTGTCGGACACCACCAGCGGCGTACCGCCTTGGCGCGCCACGTCATCCACAGCGGTGGACACAGCTTCCGGAAACTTGCCGGCCAGCAGCGTCACATGCGTGCGGATGGCATCGGCGGCGCCCTTGCGGATCTGGCGCGCCTCGCCGTTCTGCGGGGTGTGAGAACTGAGGTTGATACCGCTCATGCGCGTTTGCGCCGAGAAGGCAACGTACACCGGCTGCGTCTTGGAAAGCGCGGCCTCATCGATGGCCGCCTCACCCAAGTTGCGGGCCAGCGTGACGATGCTGCGGCCTTCCGGCGTTTCATCGGCCAGCGACGACAGCCATGCCGCTTCGGCCAGCTGCTTGGCAGTCACGCCGGGTGCGGGAATGAAACGCGATGCCTGACGGTTGCCGTGCGTGATCGTGCCGGTCTTGTCGAGCAGCAGCACATCCACATCACCGGCGGCTTCCACCGCGCGGCCCGACGTGGCGATCACGTTGGCCTGCATCATGCGGCTCATGCCTGCCACGCCAATGGCCGACAGCAACCCGCCGATGGTGGTCGGGATCAGGCACACCAGCAACGCCACCAGCACGGTAATCGTGATGGGGCTGCCGGCCTTCATGGCTTCCACCGAGAACAGCGAGTACGGCAGCAGCGTGACAGTCGCCAGCATCAGGATGATGGTCAGGCTCACCAGCAGAATGGTCAGCGCCAGCTCGTTGGGGGTCTTCTGGCGCTTGGCGCCTTCCACCATCGAGATCATCCGATCCAGGAAGCTCTCGCCCGGGTTGGCGGTGATGCGCACGATGATCCAGTCCGACAGCACGCGCGTGCCACCCGTCACCGACGAGAAGTCACCGCCCGATTCACGGATGACCGGAGCGGATTCGCCTGTGATGGCGCTTTCATCCACCGAGGCCACGCCTTCGATCACCTCGCCATCACCCGGGACCATGTCGCCGGCTTCGATGAGGACGATGTCGTCGCGGCGCAGCGCGGTGGCGGCGCGGGCCTCCACACGGTCACGGCGGCGTGCATCGGCCAACACCTTGGCCTGCACCGTGGTCTTGATGCCGCGCAGCGATGCAGCCTGCTGCTTGCTGCGGCCCTCGGCCAGTGCTTCAGCAAAGTTGGCAAACAACACCGTGAACCACAGCCACACCGACACCGCCAGGATGAAGCCCGCCGGGGCTTCGGCCTGGCCGCGCAGCGCCATGATCCACAGGATGGTGGTGAGGATGCTGCCGACGTAGACGACAAACATCACCGGGTTCTTGGCCTGCGCACGCGGCGAGAGCTTGCGGAAGCTATCGACAATGGCCGGCTTGACCAGCGCCGACGAGAACATCGACAGCTTGCGCACCTCCTTGGCGGACAGCGTATGCGACGTGCTGCGACCCTGCGGCTGCGTATCGGCGCTCGGCTCAAGCTTGTGTTTGACCGTGCGCACAGCCGGTTCAGATTCTGGATAACGGATAGCCATAAGGCACCTGTTGATATTGAGTTTGCAGCGCGCGTTAGCGTGCGAGGTGTTCCGCAATGGGCCCAAGCGCCAATGCCGGGATGTAGGTCAGCGCCCCCACCAGCAGCACCGAGCCGATCAGCAGCACGACAAAGAGAGGGCCGTGCGTGGGCAGCGTGCCCACCGTCACCGGCAGGCGCTTCTTGGCGGCAAACGTGCCCGCCATGGCCAGCACCGGCACGATGATCCAGAAGCGGCCCAGCCACATGGCAATGCCCAGCGCCACGTTGTAGAACGGCGTGTTGGCAGACAGGCCCGCAAACGCGCTGCCGTTGTTGTTGGCGGCTGACGAGAAGGCGTACAGCACTTCAGAGAAGCCGTGCGTGCCGGGGTTGAAGATGCCCGCCTTGCCGCCCGCAGCCAGCACTGCGACAGCCGTGCCAACCAGCACCAGCAGAGGCGTGACGAGAATGGCGATGGACGTCATCTTCATCTCGAACACCTCGATCTTCTTGCCGAGGTATTCCGGCGTGCGGCCAATCATCAGGCCCGCGATGAACACGGCCAGGATGGCGTACACCAGCATGCCGTACAGGCCCGAGCCCACACCGCCAAACACCACTTCGCCCAGCTGCATCAGGAACATCGGCACGAAGCCGCCCAGCGCGGTCAGCGAGTCATGCATGGCATTGACAGCACCGCACGAGGCCGAGGTGGTGACGGTCACGAACAGCGACGTCGCCACGATGCCAAAGCGCGATTCCTTGCCCTCCATGTTGCCGATGGCCTGGTCGATGCCGAGGTTGGCCAGCATGGGGTTGGCATGCAACTCCGACCACATCTCGAACGAGGCCAGCACCACAAATAGCACCGCCATGGCTGCCAGCACCGCCCAGCCCTGACGACGATCACCCACCATGCCGCCAAACGTAAAGCACAGCGCCGCCGGAATGATGAAGATCGCCAGCATCTGCACGAAGTTGGTCAGCGCGTTGGGGTTCTCGTACGGGTGTGCCGAGTTGGCATTGAAGAAGCCGCCACCGTTGGTGCCCAGCATCTTGATCGCCTCTTGCGACGCAACCGGGCCCATCGGCAGGGTCTGCGTTTGCGTGGTGGCTTTTTCCGTCACGGGGTTGCCCTGGGCATCCTTGAGCGGATTGCCGCTGGCGTCCATCTTCGGGTTGTCGTACGTGGTGGCCGTAACGGTGGTCACGTCCTTGTACGCATCGAAGTTCTGGATGGCGCCCTGGCTGATGAAGAACACCGACACGATGATCGACAGCGGCAGCAGCACGTACACCGTAGCGCGCGTGAAATCGACCCAGAAGTTGCCGATGGTCTTGGCCGAGTGGCGCGCAAAGCCGCGGATGAGCGCAATCACCACCGCAATACCGGTGGCGGCCGACAGGAAGTTCTGCACTGCCAGCCCGAGCATCTGCGTGAGATAGCTCATCGTGCTTTCGCCCGAATAGCCCTGCCAGTTGGTGTTGGTGACAAAGCTGACCGCCGTGTTGAACGACGAATCGGGCGTGACCGCACCAAAGGCCTGCGGGTTGAGCGGCAGCCACTGCTGCATGCGCTGCAGCGCATACACCGCCAGCGCGCCCAGCACGTTGACGACGATGACCGCCACCGCATAGCGCTTCCAGCCCATCTCGGCCTGCGGGTTGACGCCGGCCACGCGATAGAACAAGCGCTCGACGGGGCCGAGCCAGTGGGTGCGCGAAGGTTTGTCGCCAAACACGCCGGCCATATACGAGCCGAGCGGCCTGGCCAGAACCAGCAGCACGATCAGGTAGATCGCCAGCTGGAGGAGGAACGCATTCATGGTGTGCCTCGCGTTGTTGTTAGAAGCGTTCGGGCCACAGCAGGGCCACGAACAAATAGACAAGCAGGACCACCGTGATGGCCCCGGACAAGACATAGAGCCAGGTCATTGCTTTTTCTCCATGGCGTGCGTGGTGGGCTGATCACGTGTGGCGAGCCGGGCAGTCAGGGCGAGCAGCCCGCCCACTGCCAAGGCCAGCACCGCGAGGCCGGCGAGGTAAACGAAGTCCATGAGCGCTCCCCTTTTTCCGTCAGGTGGTTAGAACGTTTTGGTCACGGCGAGCAGGGCGGTGGCTTTGCCCATGTAGCTGCCCCGTGTATTGGTGTAGGCCAGACGCGATGCGTTGGTGTCGATATAGGACAAGGAAGCTGTCCAACCCGAACCGAAATCCTTCGTCACACCCACTTTCCAGTCGGCATAGGACGTACGCACCACTTGATGCGGCACCTGCTGATAGCCCACGTGCAGGTTCAGCGTCAGGCCCCAGAAGCCGGTGTCGAAGTTGCCCGACAGGTCGAAGTACTGGCTGTGGTGGCTATCGGCAAAACCGAACAGGTTGGAGAACGCGTGCGAGTACTTGAACGAGACCGGGCCGTAGCCGATCTGTGCATAGCCTTCGGTGGTGTGCGGGCGGGTGTACCCGTCGGGGTAGCTGCCGGGGTAGTAGTACTGCAGCACGCCCACGTCGATCGGGACGTCCTTCATCAGCTCGGTCTTGTAGCCGCCGTAAAAATCCATCTCGATGGGGGCGGACACGTTGGGGTTGGAATCCCCCAGCCAGCTGATCGACGAGTTCCAGTTGCCGACGTAGAAACCGTTGGGCAGTGCGTAGTCAAAGCCGCCCTGAATGGCCGGTTTGTTGTTGGTTTGCATGATCCCGCGATAGCGGTACTGGCTGGCCAGCGTCAGGTTGGCCGTGAGCGGGCTGGCAGGCGCGGCGGCAGGTGCCGGCGCAGCATCGTTGGATTGTGCGTAAGCGGCCGCGCTGGACAGTGCTGCGGCAAACATGACAACGCCACCGATGACGGTGGCGCGCAAAGAAACCTGCTTGGCTTGCATGGACCTTTCCCTTGTTGTTTTAGGTGCCGCCCGGCCCGGCGCTCAAGCGCCCGACTGGAACCGGATGCGGCGTGCACGCGGGCTCCCGTCAGTGGGCCTGCGTGCAGTGCAACATTAGGGAAAGGGGGGTAAAAACGGGGTAAAGGTTGGGGGGAGGGGTGTAAACGCGGTGTAAAAATGGGGAGTAAGTAAGCAATCTCCTCCGGGCTCTTTAAGCCGCCCAGTTTTCCGACGGTGGTGTTCGATGAGGCTGCGTCTCGGCTATCGCTCAGATACCAAGCGACAGGCTTCTCGTTTATGTGCGATGTGCCGCGTATGGCGTTGCACCAAGGCTGTAAACGCTCGGAAGGCGGGACCTCAATGGCGGCACCCACACCAAACCACGCTGTACCCTCAAAAGATCGAACAGAGACGTTTTGCTTCGCCTCCCCCGCTCGTCACTACATATTGACGGCATCGAATGCTAGAGTGCGTCAGCCGAGGGCAGAAGAGACGATGATGGGATTCTGTCGAGGGGTTATGGAGCGAAGCGGCCGGTGACAACCTCGTTAGCAACAGACATAACTTTCAGGTGAACCCCCAAAGGCCTTTGCGACAAGATTTTTTTTGCACAGCGAGAAAATTAATATGCCACAAGATAAAATTAAGATATTTAGCATTGATCACGATAAAGTGGTAGATGCAATCATGGCAACAGGAAGAGCCAATTATCGATACGCGATCGAGAATTTTGTCCCACTCATAAATCGTCTAGAAATTCAGCGAAAGGTGCAGAATCCTCGATTCTACGAGAGATTGAAGCGTGACATTCTTCGCGAATGTTTGATGCCACCAATCACATTAGCTTTTATTGACCCCGATCACATCAATGTCAATACAGCTGCTAAATTTGGAGCCTTTGTCACAAAAAACATTGAAAACGGATTCATTCTGGATGGAATTCAGCGGCTTTCCACTCTTCAACGTGCACATAACGAACACGAAGACAAATTTCCGATAGAGCAGCCTATATTTGTGAATATTCTTCTGTGCAAATCGATGGACAATTTGCTATACAGAATGATTACTCTTAATAATGGCCAGCGCCCCATGACAACGCGGCATCAGATAGAAATCCTCACTGCGAATCTATTCAATTTTTCTGACGGCGACATCGATCTTACCACAGAGAAAAGTGGTCTGCGAAGAAAACCAGGCATATTCTCTCACTCCGATTTTGTCCTCGGCTACATGGCATTTCTGAGCAACTCCACAAACGTTGACTCACAGAAATTGATTCAAGAAAAACTGGACGATCTACTTGCCAGCAAAATTCTTGAACATGACCCAACTGAGAATTCTGTTCAATTTTCAGAAGTCGTCGATCTGATTAAAATTCTTACAGAGGACGAAAATCTAGATAAATGGTTCAGAATTAATAATAACTTGATTGGGTTTTGCGCGGGAATTCGGAAGAGCTACACGCCCATTCGCCGAATGAACACAAAAAAGGTGCGCGATGCAATCTCCAGCTTTGAGGAGGCCTTTCGCTCATTTGATGTATCCAAAATTAAGTTAGGGCGCGCCAGGAGAAATGCGGTGGAATATTTTATCCTCAACGCAAAGAAAATGTTTGGTGCATCAGCGACAGAAATAACGGACAAGCTAGTCGACGTACTGGAATAAGCAATGCAATTCCTTGTCGGCAGTTTATTTTCTGTGGCAGATCCCACGGGGCCAGCGAACGCGGCCATTCCGGTGACCCTGCAAACCATCAACTCGATTGGGCCAAACAGCTCAGAAGAAGCTGTATTAATTCGTTTGTTGCTTGGAACTCTTCAAATTACGCATGTCCCATCGGGCAAAAGCTGGCGGCAAAAAATTAACTACTCGGTATCCGGCGCCCCAGGAATAATGCTCAGAGGAAAACCAGGGGTGACGAAACTCTTACAGTCTGCGGATATCGATTCGACACAGCTAGAGCAATATCTTAAAAAGAGCCTAAGGCATCGCCCCTATCACAGGGATATATTGCTGGAGGCTGTTCATTATTTTTACCGAACTCGAACCGGCAACCATTGCAATGCATTTTTACACGTCTATAGACTCCTAGAGCGAATTTCTTTTGTTTTCCCCTTGATCTATGCATCATCCACTGACGATTACAAGGGAACATACGAAATGCTCCGAGATTTCTTCAATGGAGAATCAAAGGGCGAACTGGCATTTTTCTCGAAATTCCTGAAGACGACGGTTGAACCAGTTCTCCTAGACAGCGACTCAACGGTTAATCTTTCTCCGCTCAACAACCCTCAGGAGGGAGTGAAAATCTTGAAGCGCTTCTTAAAGAATATAAAATCCGAAACAAATTCCCATATTGAATTTGCGAATCGAGATATTTTGCCAATGCTGATAGGGATACGAAATAAATTCTTTCACTTCGCCTCCGGGCAAGGAGATAACTTAACCTTAGTTGATGTGCCAGACCCCGATGGTTTTTTTTCCTGCGTGAATCAAGTCCTCTTTAACTGGATCGCAATCATATATTTCGTTGTCCTGAGAAAGCAGATTGATCGATATGTTTAACCTCCGAGCGAGAGGCACGCATCGTTGCTTCTGGTTAGTTATTTGTTCGTAATTTTCGGTGGTCACCCAATCACATGGATGACCACCGGCAAAAAGGAATGCGAGAAATCTCGCTGCAATTGGAAAATCTGCAATAGCCGCAACCGTGCCCATTTACATGGCCTACATGTTCAGCAAACGCTGACACTCGCCTCTTCATCTGCTGACACATCAATCCCATCCCAAACTGTCAGCGCCCGATACGCTCCCTCCGCATAGTCGAGGCACGTCCACAGATACTCCGCCTGCCGCACCTCATCCATCGCGCGGAAATGCTCAAAGCCACCTGCGTGCAGCATGCTCAAGAACGCGCGCAGCTTTGAGAGTTTGTCGAACAACTCAGCATGCGCTTGATAGCGGCGAATATCGGGAACGGCTTGGGGGTCTGTCATGGCGAGGTCTCCGTCGAAATGAGGAAACTCGCCACCCGGGGGGAGGGTGGGCGAGCACTGACAAGGTTGGAACCCGAGTGACGCCACTCGATCGGCGCGAGGCCGTCCCTGCCAGGCTCGCCCATAAGGGAGAGCGGCCACGGGAGATTGACGACAAGGACCTATGCTCGATCCTTGCCGGACGTCAACGAGGGTTCCAATCCTCGGCCGCTTTCTCTCATGGCACGAAAGCGGCACCCGGAGTCTACGAGGCCGCTTTCCAATGAAGCAATGTTTTGCGGAACAAATCAGAGTTTGCTGATGCGCCGGATGCGTGTGCGGCGCCGCGTCCCGCTGGGTTCGTGTATTGAACACGAGGCGCGCATTATCGCGCAGTGGCATGGCCCCGCTGGAAATCACCCGTGAGGCCGAGGTGAGGAAAAGCCCGCTGGCGCGGGCTTGGGGGCAGTTGATATTGCTCCGTTATGCACACAGCTTGGCACTAACGAGGCGAGTCTGTCACTTTCTCGTTGCTCGCTTGCATGTCGCGCACCGCTTCGGCAACCACCTTGCGGATACCAGCAAGTGCGCCTTCTGGCGTCGCATCCAGCCACGAGAGTGACGGGAATTCTGCGCAGAGGCCAATGTGTTCCCCGTCTTCAGGGGACCACGTCACTCGATAGGTGAAGTGGTCTTGGGTCATGATTTTTGCTCTTGGATCAAGAGAGCCACACTAGGCGGCCCCCAGCGCGCACACCATTCACTCCGCTACCGCCGCCTTCTTCGGCCCCTTAGCAAACCGCACCGACAACGCCTTGCGCGCCGTATCCAACCCTTCACCCTGACCGGCAACCTTGAGGAAGGCATACCCCTCCAGCGCGCCGTTCATCACATCGCTGCCCAGCGCCAGTTGCGTGTCAGACATCCGCTCCTGCAATCGGTCCAGACGCACCAAACGGCTGCGCAGCAGATCGAACGCGGCCAGATCGCGACGCAGTTCAGCGATGTTGAAGTTGCCGGGCAGCACGTTGGGGTTGTTGCCCAGCACCTCCACCGCCTTACGGGCAAATGCCTCGGATTTGTCGCCCATCTTCGTCAGGAAGCGGCGCTGCTCGATGGTCAGGTCAATCAGGCCGGTGAGCCTGTCTTCCAGGGTCTTCAGTGCACCGTCGATTGCGGTCAGGTCGGTCGTGGTGAGCTGAAACGAAACCAAATTCTGTGACATTGCATTCCTCTTCTTGGGGTGGCTAAGTCGTGCTGGCGAGCACGAGCGCGGGAGATTGGCCACCACAGCGCACCCGATCAATAGGAGACGGCCCCGTGATGGCCGTTTTGATCGCAAGTCGAGGCGGATTCCTATGCCGATGGCGTTCGGAACCCTGCGGATGAGGTTCGGAACGCCGGCATATGGCGTTCTGGACTGTCTGCGTGAGGTTCAGAACCCCACGGTTGGCGTTCTGGACTCTGCATTTGGGGTTCGGAACTCGGGGGTGTGGCGTTCGGAACGCCACGCATGCGGTTCGTGAACGCCGCGCTTGGCGTTCGGAACCTCAGGTGTCGGGTTCTGAACGCCATGTTTGTCGTTCTGAACGCTGCGGTCGCTGTCTAGGGCTTCTTTTGAGAATCGGCGTGCTAGGCCAACACTACGGCAGCATCCAGCCGACTCATCTCCACTCGTACGAAGCCGCGCGTACAAGCAGGTCTCGCGCGCGTTCCGTGAGCCAGGGGAAGTGCTTCTGCAGAGCCAAGCCTGCATCTCGCGCACCATCCCCATGCGACCAATGGCGTGCATCACACGCTTCCTGCCAGATTTGCTGCACCAGCTCGCGGTCAGCGGAGGTCAATGTAGGCCACGCCACCACGTCGTCCAAGAACGTCCAAGGCTGAGCCCATGCGTCGAAGGCTTCGATGGCAGCAATGATGTTCGCTTGCATAGCCAACCACTAAGGCTTGAACGTAAGAACAATCGTTCTGCTGCCAACCTGCCCAGGCTTCTCCAAGGGCAACGGAGACGAGCGCTCTATCGCCTTAAGCACCGCGTCATCGTAGGTCGTCACGCCGCTGGATTTTTGCAGCGTGGTGCGCAATACCGCGCCGTCTGGACCGAGCAACACCCTGACCACCGCGCTGATGTCACTTGGCAGGTTGCTATCCGAGACCAAGAGGTTTGACCTCACCTTGGCACGCACTTTTTCAGCGTACGCAAGCGATGCCGCTGACAAGTCCGGGGATAAGACTGCCGTGCGAATGGTGGCGCCGTCCGTGCTGAAGACAAAGGGCTTCGAGAAGGAGACGCGCATCGCATGACCCGTTTCAGGGTCTTTGAACGGCGCACACTTGGTCGACTGAACGGCACGCAGCGCGACCCCGTCAAGCAGGGCATTGCCGGAAGACTCGCTGATCTTCGCTTCCGAGACCGACCCATCCGCCTCGATGACGGCAGAGACAACGACCCGGCCTTCGGCCCGCGCTCGGTGAGCCTCAAACGGATAGACCGGTGGAGGCTCGTTGCATCCGCTGGCAGGCGCCTTGACCTCCGCCAGCGGTGGCGGTGGTGTGGCGCATCCCGTCAGCAGTGCAAACGGCACGATGCAAGCCAGTCGCGGCATGCGATACGACATGAATCCCCCCAGTTCTTTGGCCCGGCATGTGTCTGATTGCTTTGCGCTGCGACTGGAATCCTAGCCGAAGCATGTGACAACGCCACTCAGGGGAGTCTTTGCCTATTCACAAGGCGTTGAGTTCAGCGTCTTCACTCGCTGCCGTATCAATCCCATCCGAAAACGTTGACGCCACCGATGCAGCAAAACCCCCACACCAACTTTTGATCGACTGTCCTCTGCGCGTGTAACCATGGACAATCGCCTTCGAATCCCGCCCCGCGAACCTGCAGCTTAGGTATGACAGAAAAAAATCCCTCGGAGACCGCTCGGCACGCCCTCAAGCTGCTGGCCTCACGCAGGTTGCCTCCCACGCCAGACAACTTTGCCTCGATCTACCACGAAATTGCCGGCAGCAAGCCCAGCCTCCACGCCCACGAAGCGGAGCGGATGGCGCTGGTGCGAGAGTTGTGCGAACAGCTCGCACGCACGGTTGAGTACTGCTTGCCGGCGCTGGGCGATGACAACACGACGATCGGCCCCTCGGCGCGGGTGCTGATCAAGGCCTGCCGCTCAGACTCGGAAACCCTTGGCAGCCTGAACACCAAGCTGGCGACGTTCAACCAGCGGCTGTCCCTGGCGGCGGTAGATCAGAACGAGATCCGCAAATCGTTGCTGAATCTGCTGCAGCTTGTGTTTGAGAACATTGGCGAGCTATCGCTTGATGACCGCTGGCTGCGCGGGCAGATCGAAGCCTTGATGAAGGCCAGCGAGGCCCCCGTGAGCCTGCGCCGGCTGGAAGACGTGCGCCGGCGCCTCAAAGAGGTGATCCAGAAGCAGGGCGCGTTGAAGGCGAAGTCGCTCGAAGCCCAGGAAGAGATGAAGTGGCTGCTGGCGTCCTTTCTGGAGCGGCTGTCTTCGGCAGCGGAAAGCTCGGGCGAGCACCACCGCCAGATGGAGGCGTGCATCAAGAAGATCGAATCGGCCCGCACGATCTCCGACATTGCACCCGTGATCCAAGAAGCGCTGGCGGCTACCCGTTGGATGTCCTTGGTTTCGGCTCGCCATCACGAAGAGCTGTCGGCCATGAAAAAGCGGGCAGAAGAGGCAGCGGCCGAAGTGGCGCGGCTGCATCAGGCGCTCGACCTGGCATCGGCCTCGGCGCGTCATGACTTGCTGACCGGCGCGCTCAACCGCAAGGGTCTGGAAGAAGCACTGGCGCGCGAGGTTGCCCGCGCCGCGCATCTGAAATCTGCGCTGTCCATCGCCTTCCTCGATATCGACAACTTCAAGTCGATCAACGATGCGCATGGGCATAGTTTTGGCGACGATGCCCTCTCGCATCTGGCCCAGGTCGCGCGCGAAGCAATGCGCCCCCAAGACACGCTCGCGCGCTTTGGCGGCGAGGAGTTCGTCATCCTGATGCCCGATACGTGCCTGGAAGACGGCGTGCAAGCCATCGTGCGGCTCCAGCGCGCGCTGACCCAACGCTTCTTTGTTGCCGGCAATACGCGGCTCTTCGTTACGTTCTCTGCGGGTGTGGCGGAACTCGCCAAGGATGAAGCGCCCATGGACGCCATCCAGCGGGCCGATCGTGCCATGTACGAGGCCAAGCGTACGGGGAAGAACAAGGTTGTTGGGGCGTGAGGCGGCGGGCGGGCACGTGCCTTGCACACGTCTTAGATGGATCGCCTCTCTTCATCAGGTAGCCGGTACGCGGGTTGCGTGTGTCACAAGAAACGCATGCGTTTGATTTGCAGGTCAGCAATCCCTTCAGGGTCGATCCAATGAGTCTTGAGGCACGCCTGGTGACCATTGCGCGGCAGTCACCCTGGTTTTTCTCTGCGCTGGTCGCTGCCCGCAATCTACAACTCGATTCGTGGTGCATCGGGGCTGGTGCCGTTCGCAATCTTGTCTGGGACGCGCTTCACGCGTTCCGTTCGCCCTCTGCTCTGGCGGACCTCGATTTGGCGTACTTTGATGAGAGCGATCTTTCGCCCCAGCGAGAGCGCGACATTCAACGTCAGCTCGTTGCGACACACGCATGCGTGCAGTGGGAAGTGACCAACCAGGCGGCCGTACATACCTGGTTTCAAGCCACCTTCGGATACGCCGTGCGGCCTCTTGTGTCGCTTGAAGACGCGGTGGGCTCATGGCCCGAGTACGCTACATCGGTAGGGCTCACGCTCAATGCAGACGACTCGATCACCGTCATTGCGCCTCACGGCCTTGATGATCTTTTTGGCATGGTCATCCGCCGAAACCCCGCCCGTGTGAGCATCGAAACCTATCGGGAGCGCATTGCGCAGAAACGCTACACCGAACGCTGGCCCCGGGTGACCATCGTCGCCTGAGCATGTGGTCTATCCGTTCTGTGGATACGGGAATGTCTGTTCTTGGCCGGACAGTCGGCACTGACGATCGGCGCCAACACGCCCAGGCTCCAGCGCCAGTCATCGATTTACGCTTGCCACACCGCGTACCCTTCCTCGCGCAAACCGATCGCCAGCTCCACTTCCATCTCCCGAGCCGCTTCGTAAGGCATCGGGTTGAAGCACTCGTATAGCTCCGGCATCAGACGCAAGCCATACTCCCGCACAAACCGGTTCGCTTTCAGCCCTGCCTTGTGTTTGTCAAAGCGCACGTCCGGCGACTGTCCTGTCATGCCCACATAAACGCAAGGCTTGTCACCCAGGTAGTCGGGATTTGCTCTCATGAAGCGCGCTTCGGCCAGCACTTGCCGCGAGAGTTCGACAACGTAGACGTGGTGGTGATGACGAGGCATTGAAGAAGTCTTCAACAGCGAAGCAGCGGACGGTGAGCATAGATCGTAGCGCTCGGGCATTTCTTCGGCCACTGCGAGCCGAGCGTCGGGGCCCGGAATGCCCTTAGTGCACCGTTTCCCAACAGCGGAAGCAGGATGATGAGTGGCCGAATTTGGCCGATAGAGAACGCTCAGCCCCAGGGGCCAAACGGAGGACTTGATACGAGCCTTGGACCTCCTGTCCTTCGGCATTGAGTTGTCTACAGTTCTCAGTGGATGTTGCGGATAACAAGGAAGAGCAAGCCGGCAACGGCCAGTCCTGCTGCGAATCCCGCAAACACTGCTCGGCTGCGAAGCCACGTCGGGCCAAGGGCCAACGGCGAAAGGTGGGCAACTATCTGACTGCGTCCGTTGCCGATGTCGCCAATGTGTTTTGCAACGGTCTCAAGGGTGGACAAGAATCGTTCGCCGCCAGTCGAGTCACCATCAATCGTTGCTTTCCAGAGATTCACGCGGGCGTGGAGGAGCCCATCACTCCATTCGATAGCCCACGCATAGTTCTTGAGCAGCGTATCCAGAGCACTGCACAGTTCGCTGTCTGCGGCGATGGCTTGAACAAGGCTGGGCGCTTGTTTTCCGTACGCGAAAAGCCCAGGGCGGATTTCTACTTTCGTCAGATAGGACAGCGGATTGACCAGTCGCGCTTTCTCTTTTGCATAGAACCCCACGTCAACGTGTTTGGTGCATGCGACCGGGATAGTCGCAACCTCAAGTGCTCGCGAACGAAATATGGAAACGTTGCGTTGCCGAGCCATTTCGTCGAGTGAAAGCATACGGAGCCGCCTCCTGAGCAGGACTCAATGGGATTCATATTACTGAACGTCAACTCTTGGCTGCGGATTCAACCGGTCGATGCAACGTATTGATGGCCGCTCTCAAGCTGAAATCGGTCAGTCGCTAAGGCGCGGCGCACACCCAGCATGGCTGCAACACACGTCCATACAGCCACTTCAAACGCCACATGTCACGTCAGGTGGCGTGTAGAGTCAGCGCACTCCGCCCACGACCTACGCGACACGCCATGACTACATCGCGCCTTCCGGCAGCGCCCAGCCAACTGGTGCTTGAACACGGCCTGCCTGCGTTTGGCATGTATGAGGGGATCGTGGAACAGCTGGACTGGCAGCCGCTGCAAACCACGCTCTACCAGCGGCTGACCCGCAAGCTGCATCACAAGCGTTGGCAATATGCCGCAATTGCGCATCCGGATTACTTCATCGGTGCGGCGATTGTTGACGTGGGTTGGACTGGCACAGCGTTCGCCTACCTGTTCGACCGGCAACGCCGGAAAGTTGCTGGTGCGACAAGTGCAAATGGATTGCCGGGTCTGTCGGCAAAGATGGAAGACCGCGCTTTTGGTCACGCGTCTTTCACGGCGGGAAGTTGCCGCATGGCCTTCCAGCGCAAACGCGATGCCCTGACCCTGACCATTCAGTCACCCAAGCTGCGGCTGGCGGCAGACATCCAACTGGCTGGCATGCCACCAGTGCTGGCATCCATTGCCCCCGCCAATTGGCTCGCGCACTCAACGCACAAGAGCGGCGGGCTGAAGGTCAGTGGCACCGCCGATTGCCCGGACAAACGCTATGGGCTGGATGGCGCCGTGGCATCGCTGGATTACTCGAACGGCCTGCTGGCGCGGGAAACGCATTGGCGCTGGGCCAGCGCGCACAGTCGTGAAATGGGCTTCAACCTGCAGCAGGGCTATATGGGGGATGCCGAGAACGCCGTGTGGCTGCATGGCAAGCTGATCCGAGTCGGCGCGGTCGAATTTGATTTCGATGCGAAGCAGCCGCTGCAACCGTGGCGCATCCGCAGCACCAATCGTCAGGTAGACCTGACATTCACGCCGGAAGGCGCGCGCAGCGAGAACAAAAACCTGCTCATCGCTGCCAGCCGCTATATCCAGCCGATCGGCCATTTTGATGGCGAGATTGTGGATCCGGACACAGGCATCCGGCATGCCGTGCAGGGGCTGCCCGGCGTGACGGAAGACCACACCTCGCGCTGGTAAGGCAGCCGATTCGCTTCAGCGCGCAAACCGCTCCACAACACCGCGCCACAACGCGTCCCGCTCTGCGCCCAGATGGGCACCACTCGCATCGCCCGATGCGTCCTGCCCCACCGCAAGGTGGACCATGGTCAGCCTGGATTGCGGGTCCACGTAGATTGCCTGCCCGTGGATGCCCAGCAGCACGAACCGCCGTGCGTCTCCGGGGAGGAGCCAGACCTGAAAGCCGTAGCCGTAATAGTGGCTACCGTGATAGACCATCTGCCCGGGGCGAAACGGATCAGGCTGGCGCGATGCGTCCGTCATGTTCAACAGGAAGTCGCGCGGCACCACTTGCCGAGCTTGCACCACACCATCGTTGGCAAGCATGGCCCCGAGGCGGGCGTAGTCGCGCGCCGTTGCGTTGAAGCCGCCTTGCGCAAATGCAGATCCATCGGATTGGCGCACAAGATAGGTCGCCTTGGATTGCGCGCCCATCGGCTTCCATAGCTTTTCATCCACGAAGTCGCACAGGCTGCGCTGCGTGGCTGCCTGGAGTACCAGTCCCAAGACTTCGGTTTGCGCTCCCGCGTAGTTGAAACGCGTACCGGGCGGATCGGCACGCTCGCTCACCTGTGCAGCCGCCGCAAGCACCCCTTGGTTGGCTGCCGTCTTGAGAAATCGCGCTCGATCGTCATTGGGGGTGTAGTCCTCCACATACTTTGCGCCGGAGGCCATGCGCAGCAGATCGACAATGCGCGTTGCACCGTACAGGGTGCCGACAAGCCCGGGCACGTATTGGTCGGCGCGGTCCTCCAGCGAGTGCAGGCTTCCGTCCTCCAGGGCCTTGCCGACCGCGAGCGCAACCAGCGTCTTGGCCATCGAGTTGGACAGCATGCGCATGTCTTGCGTGCGGTCGTAGCCGTAGTGTTCCGCCAGGATGGTGCCGTCTTGAACGATCAGGATGGCGGTCACGCGCTGATGCTGCATGTAGTCCGCCAGCGTGTAGTCACCACCACGAAAGCGATACCGGAAGTCGGCTTCCTTCTCTGCGATCTTGAGCGGCACCGGTTTGTCAGCCGGCGCAAGTTCGCAGGACGGTGAGAGCCGATCCATGCCGCTAAAGGAACCCACGATGTAAGGGGCCTCGTGGATACGCGCGGCGCTTGGCGCCAACGGATAACCTTGCTTCTGGCCCAGCAGGTCTTCATCGGGCGATGCCGTAGCGATGCTGCAGGCGAGAAGCCCGCACGCAGCGGCATAGCGTTGGCGTGTCTTCATGAACGGAGTGGAGTTTGGTTTGCCGGGCGCGTGAAGATCAGACGCTACTGCGCGAGGAACTTCTCGATCGCGCTCACGGTGGCTTGCGGCTGCTCTTCCATCAACCAATGCCCGGCATTGGGAACAACCAGCTCTTGCACATTGGTGGCGGCATTGCGCATGACGATCGCTTCGTTCTGGCCGAAGGACTTTTCACCGCCGATGGCCAGCACCGGCATGGTCAGCTTGGTCGCGAGCGATTTCTGGTTGTCTTCCGCATCTTGCGGAATCGACAGGAACTGCGCGAACGCAGAGTGCATGGCGCCGGGCTTTGCATAGAGGCGCGCATAGTGCACCCGCGTTGCCTCGTCGATCTTCGTGCGGTCTCCGGCAAATTCATTCCAGAACCGGTCCAGATAGATCCGCTCGCGGCCTTTCACCAGACGCTCCGCATCGGGGCCGCCAAACGAGAAGTGCCAAAGGGCAGGCGAGCGGACGATCTGTTCCCACGGGGGGACGCCCGGCACCGGAGCATCCATCACGACCAGCCGCGTCGTCTTGTCCGGATAGCGCGCTGCATACGCGAAGGCAACCATGGTGCCGATGTCGTGGCCAACCACGTCAGCCTGATCGATGTTCAGATGCGTCAGCACAGCCCGGATGTCGGCCGCCTGCGTGCGTTTGTCGTAGCCGCCGTCAGGGTGCGACGACAACCCCATGCCACGCAGATCCGGAACCACCACGGTATGGGTGCGCGCCAGCTCGGTGGCCAGCGGCGCCCACATATCGCCTGTGTCGCCAAAACCGTGCAGCAAGACCACCGCCGGCCCGCTGCCGCACACACGCACAAACAGCGTCGCCCCGTCGGTCTGGATGTTCTGGTGGCGACAGCCCGGCGGATACGGCTTGACCTGTGCCTGCACAACGGGCGTCATGGCCAGCATGAGCGCAATGGCCGCAAACAGTTTTCGCATGATTTGTTCTCTGGGGAGGAATGCCGGTGTCGATCAGGAAATGGCACGCTGACTCTGCTCGGGCCGTATGACAGTGCGCTACGCAAACCTCACCAAGCGTAGTACGCGCCATGCATGGTGCAAGGATGAAAGAGAGGGGGGTTGCCGTGTTCAGAGCGGCGTCGATATTCACATGCCTGATCGAACGACTCGCCCCATAGCGGGTTTATAGGTTTACTTCTTTATGTATACAGATAGTAGTAATAGATAACGGTGGATAAGTTCTGTGGATAAGTGCCAAAAGCGATTTTGGATCAATGGCTTGCAGAACGGAAAACTCATCGGACAGCGTGTGCTGTTGCGTGGATGAGTCCGGGCGATCGCATCAGGCACCGTCGCCACGGTTGGAAGTTGTTCCTGCACTGTGGACACGCTAACCCCGGAGAGCCAACACGCTTTTCCCTGGGGTTATTCACAGGTGGGGGTGGAGTTGTCCACAGAGGGGTTCGGCAAACCGTCGTGATGCGGCCGGGACAGGTACCATTCCGCTCGCTCGACCACCCGTGCGTTCATCGATACTCCAATGACACCGATCTCTGCCATTCGTCCAGGCGTAGCACTCGCCATTGCATTGCTGACAGCAACCAGCGCACACGCGGCCAGCTTCGATTGCGGCGCGGCGCGTAGTCCCATCGAGCACGCCATCTGCAATGACACCCAACTCTCCGCGCTCGACAGTGAGCTGGCAAATGCGTATCGCGCCGCGTTGAACAAACATGGTGCCGACACCGATGCGTTGAAGGCTGGGCAGCGCGAATGGCTGAAGCAACATGCGCTGTCGTCTGGCGAGATCGATGTCGCGGTGCTGAAGACCACGTATCGCGCGCGCATTGATGAACTGCAATCGCAACCGGAATTCCCGAGCTCGAGCGCAGCGGTTGATGGTCCGGTCTTTTCAATGAAGCACATCGCGAAGCAACATGATTTTGTGCTGCGCATGCTGGAGGCGTGCCCGGAGAGCAACGCAGACAGGGATGCAACCTGTGAAGGGCCTGCCCAGTTGCTCATCTATGACAAGGGCCAACGGACGGTGCGCCAGACCATCAATCTGCCGGCGGTCTTTGTCACGCTACCGCAAGGGGGCAAAGGGCCGCTGGTCAACTCGGCCCGGCTCTATGACTACCAGGGCGTCATCAACGTGGGCGACTTCAACTTTGACGGCCAGGAAGACTTCGGCATCCAGACGGGCAACAACGGCAGCTACGGTGGCCCGAGCTACGACATCTATCTGTTCAACGCGCGCACGCAGCGCTTTGTCCGCAACAGCGAGATGACGGAGCTGATCCTCGAGACGCTCGGGTTCTTTGAGGTCGACGCCAAGAACAAGCGTCTACGCACGTGGGCGAAGAGTGGTTGCTGCTATCACGAGCGCACCGTGTACGCCGTCGAACGAGATGTGCCTGTCGCCATCGAGCGCCGTATTGATGACGCACAGGGTGGCGGTGACAAGATGAAGGTCACCGTGGAAACGCTCGTGAATGGCAAGTGGCGCAGCAAGGTGCATTACGAGCCGATGCCGAAGTGAGTTGCCCGTAGCGGGCAAGAATGCCACTCGCTGATACCCCACACAGATGTCGCAGTGTGATCCGGCTGGAAGAATGCTAAGAACCTGATTGGCAAACAAACCGCGCCATAGACAAATCAGCGATATACGACCCGTCGGGCAGCCGTATGCGCTTCTCGAACCGTCCTTCTTCCACGAATCCAAAGCGCTTGTACAAGGCAATGGCGCGGGAATTCGTCGCCCTGACTCGAAGCTCAACCTTTTCGATGCGGGGATGGCTTTCCGCCCACGCCATCAGTTCGGTCATGAGAACAGTGCCGACTCCACGCGCTAGGTGACCGGGGTGGACAACGATCGTGAGACTGAAGACGTGAGAGAGCGCGATGAGCGTCATCGGCTCCAGAAACGCGTGCCCGATCGGGGTGCCCTCGTGCTCTGCCACGAGGTACAGCCCGTCTTGCTCAAGAAGCGCGATCTTTTGTTCGAATGCTTCAACCTGCAGCTCGTGAGGCTGTGACACCAGCAGCCCCGCGGTGAGTGCGGTGGCCTTTTCAGCGGCGCACAAGGTGGCGGCATCGGCTTGGCTTGCTCTTCGAATGGTGGTTCGTACCGTCATGGTGGCCTGAGGCTAAGGGCTGCTATCCAAAGAACGAAATGTTATCCCCAGAAGTTGTCCACACCCGTTATCCACAACGGTTGTCCACACGGGTGTTTCAGATCTGCAAAGGTTTTGGTTCGAAACACGCGCCCCTTGCTGGCACGCCGGTCGCAAGACTTGGCGGCACAACCTGTGGCGCGACTTTTGCATCGCGCACGGCGGCTTTGCCAAGTCCCGTTTTGAATGTGCGATACCGATACCGGGCTCACCCATTTGGGGTGGCACCCGCTTGCTGCGTTGCCAGCGCAACGGCATCAATCATCGGGAGCAGGCGGCGGGCAGTTCGGGTCTGCGCGCGGAGCCACGGGATCGGCACAAGCCCAACGAGGAGTGAAGCCATGCGCATGCTCATGAACGTGCGAATCCCGCACGAACCCTTCAACACCTACGTGCGCGATGGCTCCATCGCCGAGCTGATCCCGCGCGTGATGGCGTCGATCAAACCCGAGGCCGCGTACTTCACTGAACAGGCCGGTGGCCGCGGTGCGGTGCTCATCGTCAACCTGGAGGAACCCTCGCAGATTCCCGCATTGGCCGAACCGTGGTTCCTGCTGTTCAACGCCGATTGCGAGTTCCGCGTGGTGATGCATGCAGAAGATCTGCAGAAGGCGGGGTTGGCGGGGATTGGCCAGCAGTGGAAGTAAGAGGCATCGGGGCAGTACACACATCGCGCCCCGACTGCATCCGGCCAGCAAAATTGTCACAGGCAGACGTGCGCCAGGAACTTGCCGGCGTACGGCGGACTCCCTTTTGTCATATGCATTCATGGAGCGTCCGTCATGCGCAGCACCTTTGCTTGCGGAAAACACCTGTTCGCCGCACTGGCCTTGTTGTCGGCGTGTGCCGGTGCGGCAGCCGGTGAGCTGCGTCATTTTCTCTACACCGGTTCGGATGAACTGACCAGCATCGAGCCGCTGCTCCAACGACCTGATATTGGGGGCGTGCAGATCGTCTATCGCTGGAAGTCGCTGGAGCCTGAGCCGGGCCGCTACGACTTCTCCGGCATTGAGCGCGATCTTGCGTATCTGCAGCAACGCAAGAAGCAACTGTTCGTGCAGGTGCAGGATCGTTTCTTCCTGCCCACTGCGCGCCATATTCCCTCGTATCTGCTGACCGACCCCGCGTATGGCGGTGGGCTGGTGCGTCAATCCGATGACTCTGAAGTCAACCCCGGCGGCAGTGGGTGGGTGGCACAGCAATGGAATCCGGCATTGCGCCAGCGCTTCCAGGCACTGCTGAGCGCGCTGGCCAAGCAGTTCGACGGCCGCATCATGGGGATCAATCTGCCGGAAACGGCCATCGACATTGATCGCAAGCGTGACAAGACGCGCTTCAGTTGTGATGGGTACTTCAACGCCACGCTGGAGAACATGCGCTTCGCCCGGCAGCAGTTCCATCAGTCCGCGGTGGTGCAGTACGTCAACTTCTGGCCATGCGAATGGGACAACGATCACCAGTACATGTCCCGCACATTCGCCGTCGCTGCGCAGCAGGGCATTGGCCTTGGCGGGCCGGACATCGTCCCCTGGAAGAAAGCGCAGATGAAGAACGCCTATCCGTTCTTCCATCAATACAAGGGCAAGCTACCACTGGTAGCGATGGCGGTGCAGGAGCCCACGCTGCGCTACGTCAACCCCAAGACCGGCAAGCCATTCACACGCGACCAGTTTGTGAGCTTTGCCAAGGACTATCTGGGGGTGGATGTGATTTTCTGGGCGGTGGATTCGCCTTGGCTCAGGCGGTAGATGTGCGGGCCGGGGCCGGCGATCCTTGCAGGCTCCGGTGCACTCCACATGACACCCCCGCATGGTCGTAAAACAATGGCCCTAAACCTCTACCACCAACGAAAGGTTAAGGCAGGTGTTTTCCTCTGACCAACTAAATCAGAACATTCATCCTTTCCGCCAACAAACATTATCTCGCAAACGATTAAATCGAAAATCCGTCCGCAAATAAATAATCTTCACAACAGGAGTCAAGCGACGGAATTTGCAACCCAGTTGGCGCCAACATAACCTTCCCCTCGCTTCACAAAATAAGCGCTGTTTCTTAGAAAAACAGATCGCACAAAGCAAGCGCCCGCACAACGCATGGGCTGGCCCAACGCCAAGGGAGTGGGATTCACACGCCGTACCGACACGCGGCGCCTGAAGCACGCACGGTAGTTTGTTATGGATACATACATTCCAGAGTCAACCGGAATGCGGATTCGTGCGCGCTGGAACTTTTTATCTTGAATATCGCTGCGTTTTCATCGGATGGATTGAAATTAAATCCAAGGGATTATTTCGCCAGAAATTCAAGATTTTGACTGAGTACCATGACGGCGCCGGCATGACCCCAGATCAGGTCGCCGCCATTTCCTGCGCCCGACAGCCGGCAGGCGCAGTTCTCACAGACAGGAGACGTTGGTCATGAACAAGCCTTTTGAATTTACGGAAGTCGATTTGTCTGCAGTGAGCCTGGCCGCCACGACGGATTGGGCCAACCTGGGCGGTGCGTTCCGCGGTACGCCGCAGCAGATCTTCTACGGCGGCTCGATGTACGTCTTCACGCGCAATACCGACAACACGCTGGGCATGTGCACGGTGGCCACCTCGGGTGACAGCGGGAGCTGGTCGAAGTGGGGCGGCACGCTGCAGTTCAACCCGTCTGCGGCACCGTCGCCCAACGGCACCATCGCGGTGATCGGTCTGATGCAGGCTGGGCAGGTGCAGGTGTCGTACATCAACCCGTTCATCGGCTCGTACACGCCGTGGACGACCATCGGTGGTGGCACGCCGACCACCTTTACCGGCGCACCGGTGCTGGCGGTGAACTCCAACCAGCGGCTGGAAGCGTTCTCGCTTGATACCGCCGGCAACCTGTGGCACTCCTACCAGACCGCCGTGGCCCCGACCATTACGTGGTCGAACTGGTCGAAGCTGGGCGGCGGATTCAACCCGCAGGCGCAGGAGTTCAGCGTGTTCCTGCTGCAGAACAGCGGCCAGCTGCAGGCCGTGGTGCTGGGCAAGGACAACAACCTGTATCAGTCGACGCAGTACGCGGGTGGCGGTGCAGACAGCTGGAGCGCATTTGCCGTGGTGGGCGCAGGCTCCAACCCGATGCCGCAGTTCGTCAACGGCCCAGCCGGCAACTTCTGCTCGAACACCAACAACGCAACGTACGCCGGCTGCAACAGCCAGTCGGCTCAGGGGCAAAACCCGCTGGTGTTCTGCGCACCGTCGAGCAACCCGTCGTACAACTTCCCGACCTGGGGCGGGGTGGGCAACCTGACGGCGGATCAGTATCCGATGCTGTCAGTCGCGCCGCTGATCGTCAGCAACGCGGGCACGCCGCAACTGGTCTGGATGACGAACTCCCGGCAAGTGCTGCTGGTGTCGCAGTCACTGGCATCGCCCACGTTCTGGATGAACAACGTGCAATCGGTGGGTAACGCCAACCCACGCTTCACGGGCCTGATCAATGCCGTGATCAGCAACGGCGCTGTCAGCCTGGCGCAGGCCAATGCTGACGGCACGCTGTCGTACATCAACTATCTGCCGCAGTAACGATCCCTCGTACGCGACGTTGCCCAATGTTGCGTCGTTGACCGGGCCGGAGTGCGTTTCCGGCCCGTTTTTATTGGCCTATCAACGCAGCAATGGTGTGACGATGCGTTCAAGCCGTTCGGTCGTCCACGCGGGCTCATGCGAATCCCAGCCGTTGTCGGCCAGCAAGCCATTGCGGTCGATCGTGAAGTTGACCGGAATCCGCCACACGCGGCCGTAGCCGCCCGCATAGGCACTGCCGAGCAGCCCCACAGGAAAGCTCCAGGCCGCCGCCATTTCACGCACCGCCGGCAGCGAGGCCGGCTCATCCAAGCTGAAGCCGAGGACGCGCAGGCCGCGGTCTGCGTGCTTTGCTGCGTAGTCGGAGAGCAAGGGCAACTCCTGATGGCACGGGCCGCACCATGTCGCCCAGAAGGTCAGGATCACAACGTGGCCACGCAGGTCTTCGGTGGAGATGCTGTGCCCGTCAATCGTGTGCAGCACCAGCGCAGGCGCAGGCCGCCCGACTTCAAGGCTCGCGGCCCGCGCATCGCGAGATGGACTCACCAGCCCGGCGCCCAGCGCTGCCGCGCCGGCCGTCTGCAGCCAGGCGCGCCGCGACCATGTGCGGTCTGAACGCGCTTGCACATCAGAAGGCATAGCTGGCTCCGACCGTGCCCGACCAACGCGGGAAGAGTTGATACCCCTGCAGGTTGCTGTAGAGCGCCTTCTGCAGGAACGCGTAGATCTGCATGTTGTGCGTCACGCTTACCGTCACGCCCGGCGACAGGTAGACCACCGTACCAGCGGTGTTGGTGGTATCGGCCAGCGCGCCCTTGTCGGCGTTCTTGCGCGTGATGTTGAACTGCAGCTGCGGCACGATGTGCGGATTGGCCTCGTAGCGCACACCAAAGCTCATGGTGGCAAGGTTGCCCGGACGGAAATCCGCGCCAGCCTCGTTCAGGCGCTGATGCACGGCAGCCTGGAATTGACCGTTGATGAAGGCATCGAAATCCTGGCTGACGGGCTGGTAGTAATAGGCGCCCAGAATCACATCGGTGCTGCCTGTGCCGGGCTGGAGGCTGGTATCCAGTGCCTGCCCGCCCGCGCCGTTCGGGCCGCTGTTGAAGAACACCGGATTGCGCCCGACGGTGTTGCCGGTCAGCACGTTTTGCCCACCGTAGCGGCCAGTCGGCAGCTTGATGCCCAGTTGCACGCCCAGGTTATGCGTGGGTAGAAAGCCCTGATAGCTCGTGATCAGCTTGATGTCGCCCAAGCCGCTGGCGGTGGCGCCGCTCAGGTTATCGGGCGTGAGCTGATCCGACGTGACCGCGCCATAGGTTGTGTGGCTGCGGTCCACATACGGCACGATCGCGCTGAAGTTCCAGCTGCTGTTTGGGCTGTAGTTGATCCCGAGGTTGAAGTAGCGGTTGATGGTCTGATGCTCAACCTCCTGGTTGCCACCCGCGTCATTGATGCTTGCGGCCTGCGCAGGCGTGACCGATCCGGTGCCGCTGCGCAGTTGGTTCTGCGGGATGTACGTGTAGTCCAGGCTGATGCGCCAGCCCGGGATGGCTGAGTAGCCCATCGCGGCATCCGTGCTGAGCGAGCAGCCGCAGGTGGCGCAGGCATGCGCTGCGATGGGTGCAAACATGCCGGTGGCGCAGGCGAGCAGTGTCGCGCACCGGATCATGTTGGATGGTGTTGTCATGGGGATTCCTCACGCTGATAGGTACGTGCGCGCCCTGACCAATGGTCGGTACGCCGCACGGCGTCTTGTCTGAAAACGGCTCGAGCCGGGCGCGAGTGCGCTGCGCAGTCGCTGCCCTGGTTGACGTGGTCAGAGGAGGAAGGGTGAATCGCGCGGCCGACCGGCGTGGCGCGCTTGATGCGCTGCTAGGCGTCCGCGTTCCGCGGGCCATGCCGTTGCCTGGGTGGGGGCCGGCTCCACCATCGGCGGAAGGGTTGTCGGCACCAGCACGTGGTCTGCCAGCAGATCGCAGTAGCCGCAGGCCGCATGGTGGTGGCCGGCTGGCATCTCGTGCCCGATGGGCAGGGCCGTGCTGGCGGCAGCCGATGGTTTGGCCTCACAAAGCGGCGCAGCCTGCTCGAACGCTTGCAGCGCTTGTGCCTCCAGCGCCTGACTCACCATCGGCACAAACAGCACGAGCACCATCGCCACCAGGCCAAGCCAGGCGGTCAGTCTTTTGCGGGTGCGGGCGAAATGCATGGTGGCCAATGAGGCTGCCGGGCGGCCCTGTGTGGACAGCATCCAGCATGTGCGGATGCGCGGTATTACACCGCAAAACAGCATCGGTATCCAGATCAGCGGCAGGGGGCGTGTTGTTTGGCGTTTCGCAGTAGGCGTGCGGCCGATCCGCATGCAGTTGAATCGTGCATTGGGGCGCGCTTCTTCGAGAACTTACTTGCTGAGGCAACCGTTGAATCCGCGTTGGCGGCAAACCGTCGCACCGCGTGAACAACCCCTGAACGTGACAAGAGCCGCACCGGGCAGCTCTTTTTCAGGGGAACAACAAAGCGAGCGCCGTCTTACGCTCCAGCCGCCCCATCCCCACCTTCCTGCGCTTCACGCTCTTCACGTTCCTCGCGCTCTTCACGGGGCAGGGTCAGCATGCCGGTGTTGTACACGTACTCGTACACCTCGCCGTAGCGGCCCCATTCAATGCCGATCTTGAGCACGCGCTCGGCTTCTTCGGGCTTGAGGTAGGCCTCCAACTCGCGCAGGACCTGCTCTTCGCGAATCTCGCCGTCTTCATTGGCTTCCAGCTCGGCACGGATGTGCGAGGCCAGGGCCACCTGTTCGAGCAGCTTCTGGCCGAACAGCACCTTGCGCTCGGGCGGCTCGGTTTCCATGTAGGTCTTGCCGAACGGGGTGACGATGATGTCGCCGCGCTCGATGGTGGCGAGCTGCAGCAGGGCCAGCGCTTCGCAGGCGGGCAGCAGATCGTCGTCGGTCACGCCGGCTTCTTCGGCCAGGTGCGGCAGGTCGGCGCGGCCGTTGAACGGCGCTTCCACCAGCAGGTCCAGGATGGCCTCCATCTGGCCGATCTCGGCTTCCGGCAGGCGGTAGGCCAGTTGCTGCGCAGCAGACTCGGCGCCCACATGCACGCCCACGCGCTCGGGCGAGGTCATCAGGCCGTACACCTCGTCGATGAGGTTGCGCACGGCGGCGGAATCGCGGTTGCGCGGGCGCGGGAAGGGCACGCGCACTTCGGCACGGATACGCCCCGGATCGCTGGAGAGGATGACAATGCGGTCCGCCATCATCACCGCCTCTTCAATGTTGTGCGAGACGATCAGGATGGCCTTGATCTTGGTGCGGCGGTCCTCCCACAGGTCGAGCATTTCGTCGCGCAGGTTCTCGCCGGTCAGCACGTCCAGCGCGGAGAACGCTTCGTCCATCAGCAGCAGGTCGGGCTCGGTGACGAGCGCGCGCGCAATGCCCACGCGCTGGCGCATACCGCCCGACAGTTCGCGCGGCAGGGCGCTGTTGAAGCCCGACAGGCCGATCAGGTCGATGGCCTGCTCGGCGCGCTCCTCGCGCTCGGCCTTGCCCACGCCTTGCGCTTCCAGGCCCAGCTCCACGTTCTGCTGCACCGTCAGCCACGGGAACAGCGCAAACGACTGGAACACCATCGCAATGCCCTGCACCGGGCCGCTGTATTCGCGCCCGCGGAACAGCACCTGGCCGCGGTCGGCCCGCACCAGGCCCGCCATGATGCGCAGCAGGGTTGACTTGCCCGACCCCGATTTGCCCAGCATGGCGACGATCTCGCCCTCGCGGATGTTGATATCCAAACCCTCGAGCACCGAGCGGTCGGTGTGGTCTGCGGTGCGGAAGATTTTCGAGACGCCGCGCAGCTCGATGACGCTTTCAGTATTCACGCCGTTGGTGGCCATGTTGATGCTCTCTGCTAGGTATTCGGATGACAAGCGCGTCGGTTTACAGGCGGGTGCGCTCTTGCGCGATGTCGTACAGGCGGTTCCACAGCAGCCGGTTGAAGCCGACCACGAACAGGCTCATCACCACAATGCCCAGTGCAATGCGCGGGAAATCCCCCTTCGATGTCATCTCGGCGATGTAGCTGCCCAGGCCCGTAGCGACCAGCGTGCGGTCGCCCCACGTGACGTATTCGGAGACGATGCTGGCGTTCCACGAACCGCCGGCAGCCGTCACCAGGCCCGTGAGCAGGTTGGGGAACACGGCCGGGATCAGGAAGCGCTTCCACATCAGCCAGCCGCGCAGGCCAAAGTTGCGCGCGGCCAGTTTCAACTCGGTCGGGATGCCCGTCGCACCGGCAATCACGTTGAACAGGATGTACCACTGCGTGCCAAAAATCATCAGCGGGCTCAACCAGATCTCGGGGTTGAGCGAAAAGCGCGCGATGAGCATCACCGCCAGCGGGAACATCAGGTTGGCCGGGAAGGCCGCCAGAAACTGCGCCACCGGCTGCGCGATACGCGCCACGTTCGGGTTCAGGCCAATGCGGATGCCGATCGGCACCCAGATCAGCGCAGCCAGCGCAATCAGCACGATCACGCGCGTCATGGTCAGGAAACCGAGCCACAGCACGTGGCCCACTTCTGCCCAGCCCACCTCAGAGCGCACGAACTGCAGGATGTGCACGACGGCGGCCAACGCGGCCAGGATGATGATCACGTCGGCCACGCGGTTCCACCACGGGAAACGCGCGAAGGCGCTGTCGCTGTTGACGGCCGTCGGGCGGGTGCGCTCAGCGCCCCAGGAGAGCGTGCGCTCGGCCAGCGCGGCGGTGCGCTCGAGCAGCGCCTTGACCCATTCGGAGCGGCGCAGCAGGTCAAGCAGCCACGATTGCGGCTCGCGCTCGGAGGACATCGCATCGAAGCGGAAGCGATCTGCCCAGGCAATCAGCGGGCGGAACAGCAACTGGTCGTACAGCAGAATGCCGATCAGCATGGCGAGAATCGCCCAGCCGATGGCCGGCAGGTTCTGCTGCTGGATCGCCAGCGAGATGTACGAACCGATGCCCGGCAGCTTGATGTCGTGGCCCGATACCGAGATGGCCTCCGATGCCACCACGAAGAACCAGCCGCCCGACATCGACATCATCATGTTCCACAGCAGGCCCGGCATGGCAAACGGCACCTCCAGGCGCCAGAAGCGCTGCCACTTGGACAGGCGGAACACCGTGGCCGCCTCTTCCAGGTCGGTCGGGATGGTGCGGAACGATTGGTACAAAGAGAACGCCATGTTCCACGCCTGCGACGTGAAGATGGCGAAGATGGCCGCGCATTCCACGCCCACCAGGTTGCCCGGGAACAGCGCAATGAAGCCCGTGACGGTAATCGACAGGAAGCCCAGCACCGGAATCGATTGCAGGATGTCCAGCGCCGGCACCATGACCTTCTCGGCCGTGCGGTTCTTGGAGGCAATGGCCGCAAACGCAAATGAGAACGCCAGCGACGCACCGAGTGCCAGCAGCATGCGGATGCTGGTGCGCAACAGGTAGTAGGGCAGCTCGACCACATCGAGGCTCACGTCCAGCTGCGTCTCACCCGGCGTGTACGGCACGTTCATCTGCTTGGCGGCAAAGGCCACCAGCACGATGGCCGCCAGGATGATGGGCAGCAGTGCCAGGTCAAAGCGGTTGGGCGGCGCCGTCAGCAGGTTGCCGAAGTTGACGCCAAAGTTGGCACCGAAGGGGCCCCGGACGGTGGTTTCGTTGTCGTTTTGCTGCATCTTGAATGACCGGGACAAATCGCTGGACAAATCGCGCTGACGAAAGTCGTGTGGCCCGATGTCTGGACCAAGGCGCGATACGTGGCGTGGGTGGCAGGGCGCGGCGCTTGGCACCCGGCGGCAAGCCGCCTAGTTTACCTTGCGTAACGCCGGATCTCGCCGTGCGGTTGTCAGTCTGCCTACGTCACATTCCAGAAATGTGACAGAGATGCGACAACGTTGGTTTGTCATCTTTCTTCCAACATATTGCCCGCCGCCTGCCCTGGAGCCGCTCCATGTCCGCCATCGCGCAAGTGATCATTACCGTACAGGGCCGTGTGCAGGGTGTGGGCTATCGGGCTGCCTGTGCCGACATGGCCCGGGCGCTGGGCCTGCGCGGCTGGGTGCGCAACCGTCGTGATGGGGCGGTCGAGGCTTTCCTGGCCGGCCCCGAAACCCATGTGCTGCGCATGCAGGAATGGATGTGGGAGGGCCCCGACAGCGCCCTGGTCACCCAGTTGGATGTGGCTCCGGGCACGGCCGAGGTATCGGTATCCGGGTTCGAGATCCGGCCGACGGTGTAGACCATACCGCTAGGTCCTTGCCGCGCCAGTCCCTACATGGGCAATAAACGGAAACAAACGCGACACGAAACCGTCACCTACGGGCCCAGAGCGGCTCCTAGAATCGACCACTCCCCCAGCCCCCGCCTTGGTGCCCCCCATGTCGCATCCCCTTTCCGTGCAACCCGGCGCTGTGCCCGCGCGCTTTCGCAATGCCGGCATTGCGCTGTTTCTGCTGATCCTGGCGGCCGGTGCCGCCTACGTGATCAGCCACCTGGTGTCCGACCTGGAAAGCGTGGCCTCCAGTTCGGTGTTTCCGTTTGTCCTGCTTGGCATTGCACTGGTCATCGCGCTGGGCTTTGAGTTCGTCAACGGTTTCCACGACACGGCCAATGCAGTGGCCACGGTCATCTACACGCATTCGCTGTCGCCGCATCTGGCGGTGGTGTGGTCGGGCCTGTGGAATTTTGCGGGGGTGCTGACCTCCAGTGGCGCAGTCGCCTTCGGCATCCTGCAACTGCTGCCGGTGGAGCTGATCCTGCAGGTGGGCAGCCACTCGGGCTTTGCGATGGTGTTTGCGCTGCTGATCGCGGCCATCATCTGGAACCTGGCGACGTGGTACCTGGGGCTGCCGTCGTCCAGTTCGCATACGCTCATCGGCTCGATCATCGGCGTGGGGCTGATGAACCAGCTCCTGCGCGGCGCCAACGGCACCAGCGGGGTGGATTGGAGCCAGGCGCTGGGGGTGGGCAAGTCGCTGCTGTTCTCGCCCATCATCGGCTTTCTGCTGGCGGCGCTGCTTCTGCTGGTGCTCAAGGCATTGGTGCGCGTGCCGGCGCTCTATGCCGAACCCGAGGGCAACCAGCCCCCGCCGTTCTGGATTCGCGCGTTGCTCATCCTCACCTGCACGGGCGTGTCGTTCGCGCACGGCTCCAACGACGGGCAGAAAGGCATGGGCCTGATCATGCTGATCCTGATCGGCACGGTGCCCACCGTCTACGCGCTCAACCGCGCCGTCACGCCGGCCGAGACGCAAACCTTCCTGGCGGTGTCGCACCAGGCGTCGGCCGCCTTCGGCAGGTACGCCAACGGAGTGGCGCCTTCGGCCAACCCGCGTGCGGATGTGCAGACCTACGTGCAGTCGCGCACGCTCACGCCGGCCACGCTGCCCGCCGTGCAGGCACTGACGGACACCATTGCCGTACAGGTCGGCCAGACGGGCTCGATGGCCACCGTGCCGCAAAACGAGGTGGATAACGTGCGCAACAACATGTACTTGGTCTCCGAGACCATCCGCCTGCTCAAGAAGAACGGCCAACCCGCCATCAGCAAGGATGATCAGGCCATCATCGACAACTACAAGCAGCAGCTCGACCACGCCACCAAGTTCATCCCCACGTGGGTGAAGGTGGCGGTGGCGATTGCGCTGGGCCTGGGCACGATGGTGGGCTGGAAGCGCATCGTGGTGACGGTGGGCGAGAAGATCGGCAAGCAGCACCTGACGTACGGGCAGGGCGCCTCGGCCGAGTTGGTGGCGATGGCCACGATTGGCGCGGCCGATGCGTATGGCCTGCCGGTGTCGACCACGCATGTGCTGTCGTCGGGCGTGGCGGGCACCATGGCTGCCAACGGATCGGGGCTGCAGTGGAATACGGTGCGCAGCCTGCTGCTGGCATGGGTGCTGACGCTGCCAGCGTCGATCGTGCTGGCCGGCGCGCTGTACTGGGTGTTCAAGGCGGTGTTCTGAACGAAACCCGCACAGCGCGCTGGCGTTGCTGCTGGTACCGGTGCCTCAGCAGATCAGTAGACGTTCGGGACGATCATCTCGTCGGGCACCGGGTGGCGGATGTATTCCGCGTGGTGCACACGTTCGGGCAGCACCACCGGCGGGTGCGGCACCGGGTGATACGGCACCTGGCCGAGCAGGTGGTCGATACAGTTCAGGCGCGCGCGCTTCTTGTCATCGGCCAGCACCACCCACCACGGCGATTCGGGAATGTGCGAGCGCTCCAGCATCGCTTCCTTGGTGCGTGTGTAGTCTTCCCAGCGGCGGCGGCTTTCCAGGTCCATGGGGCTGAGCTTCCACTGCTTGAGCGGATCGTCGATACGGCTCTGGAATCGCACTTCCTGCTCTTCGTCCGTCACCGAAAACCAGTACTTGACGATCTGGATGCCGGAGCGCACGAGCATCTTCTCGAACTCGGGCACCGAGCGGAAGAACTCCTCGTATTCATCATCGGTGCAGAAGCCCATCACGCGCTCAACACCGGCACGGTTGTACCAGCTGCGGTCGAACAGGACGATCTCGCCGGCAGCGGGCAGGTGCGCCACATAGCGCTGGAAGTACCACTGCGTGCGTTCACGATTGGTGGGGGCGGGCAGGGCGGCCACGCGGCACACGCGCGGGTTCAGCCGCTGGGTGATGCGCTTGATGGCGCCACCCTTGCCGGCGGCGTCGCGCCCTTCAAAGATCACCACCAACCGGTGGCCGGTCTCGATCACCCAATCCTGTAATTTGACCAGCTCGCCCTGCAGGCGGAACAGCTCGCGGAAGTACATGCGTCGGGTCTCGCGAGACTCTTCGCTGATGCCCTCCCCGCCGAGCAGGTGGTCGTCGATTTCCATTTCCAGCTCCTCGTCCAGGGTGTCGAGGAGGTCTTCCTGCAGCCGCGCCTGTCGCGCCGCGTCGCGTTCGCTCATGATGTTCTGCTCCTGCCGTCCTACTGAATGGGGCACGCCGCCCCGGGGGCGACGCATGTTCAAGCATACGCCCGAGTAGGTAGCACGCCCATGTGGCATGGCAGTGACATGGGGCGGCGGGGCACCAGCAGGCTTAGCTTGTCTGGGCTTCAAGCGTGAACTTGGCGGCACTGTCCTGGCCGAGTAGGCGGACCAGCGTGGGCATGGCCTCTTCCAGCTGCACCTTGAGCGTCCACGGCGGGTTGACGATGAACATGCCGCTGCCGTGCAGGCCCAGGCCGCCAGCCACCGGCTGCTTGACCGTCAAGGTCACGTGCAGCCAGTCGCTTGCTCCCAGCCGCTTCAACTGTGCCGGCAGTTGCACCGATTCACGCCGTTGCACCTGCGGATACCACACCGCATACATGCCGGTGGCAAAGCGCTGCAGACTGTCCTGCAGGGCCTGCACGGTGCGCGCGTAGTCCCGCTTGTCTTCAAACGAGGGGTCGATCAGCACCACCGCGCGGCGCGGCGGCGGGGGCAGGATCGCCTTGATGCCGGCAAAGCCGTCGCCGTCATACAGCATGACCCGGCGGCCGGCACCGCGAAAGTTGTTGGACAGCACCTTGATCTCGGTGCTGTGCAGCTCGAACAGGCGCAGGCGATCGGCGTCGCGCAGCATCTGCCACGCCAGCCACGGCGATCCGGGGTAGTGCTTGAGGTCGCCTTTCGGGTTCAGCTCGCGCACCTGGTCGAGATAGGCGTCGAGCAGCGGGGGCATCGATTCACCCGCGGCGGCGGCGCGCCACAGCGGGCCGATGCCGGTGTCGAACTCGGCCTTCTTCTGTGCCCACTCGTGGTCCAGCGCATAGAGGCCGGCGCCCGAGTGCGTGTCGATGTACCAGAACGGCTTGTCCTTCTGCGTCAGGTAGTCGAGCAACTGCGTCACGACCGCGTGCTTGAGGACATCGGCATGGTTGCCGGCGTGAAAGGCGTGGCGATAACTGAGCATGGACAGGCCAAGTGCGCTTGAAGGCCCAGGCGCACGGGCGGCAGAAACAGGGATAAGGCGCGAATGCTACCACCGCGCGGGGTGTGTCCCCAGCGGCACGGCAGGCAGCGCCCAGTGCGGCGGCGTGTCGGAAAGCTGCCCAGCGTGACGCATGGCCGTGAGCGTGCCGAAGCCGGACGGCGTGGTCTCCAGATAGGCGCCGACGTCTTCATAGTGCGGGTCCGCCACGTCAAAGCCATTCGCCACGCGACCGAGGCTGCGCAACCAGTGCCCCGTCTGCGCGAGCGACACGCGCACGTGCCAGCTGCCGCCTTCGGTCATGCGGCGTGCGAGTGCCGTCATGGCACCCGCGGCCATCAGGTAGCCCGCACCGTGGTCCAGCGCCTGGGCGGGCAGCGGGTACGGCTTGTCCTGCCCGGCCGCTTCCGCTTCGGCCCAGTTGAAGCCGCTGGCGGTCTGCACCAATGAATCGAAACCACGGCGATTCGCCCACAGCCCTTCATAGCCGTACGCACACAGGCTCACATAGACGATGCCGGGGCGTGCCGCGGCCGCTTGCTCCGGACTGAAGCCGAGCGCAGCCACGCCGCCTGGCCGATAGCCTTGTACGAAGATGTCGGCATCACGCAGCAAGGTGCGTAATTGCGCGACATCGGCAGCATCGCGCAAGTCCAGTTGCGCGGAGCGCTTGCCGCGCCCGGTGTCGACCACCAGCGAAGGAATCGCAGGCAGGTGCGGCGCAGTAATGAGCAAGACGTCCGCCCCATGTGCCGCCAACGTACGGCCGCTCACCGGGCCGGCAATCACGCGTGTGACATCCAGCACGCGCACGCCAGACAACGGCCGCCCATCGGCGTGCGCGGCCAGCGGTTCAGGCGGGGCATCGCCGATCCGTTCGATGGTCATCAGCGGCTGGCCGGCCAAGGCCATGCCTTGCGGGTGGCGATCCCACTCGTCAAACGTGCGTGCGGCAGCAACCACCATGCCGGCCCGTGCGGCGGCGTCCTCAAACGCTTCGGCCTTCCACTGGCGCAGCGCTGCCGCCACGGCATCGCGGTCATACGCGCAGCCGAGCAGCTTGAGCACGCCATCACGGTGATGCGGAAAGTTGGTATGCAAGCGTACCCAGCGACCATCGCCGCAGCGGTAGATGCCGGCGATCTTGTCCCACGGTTCGGGCGGCAGTTGGCCGTCGACGCGGAAGTAGCGCTCGGAGCGGAATTCCAGCGCGGCGTGGCGCATGTCCACCGACACCGTCTGCTTGCGCCCGGTGCGCAGGGTATCAACCTGCGCGGCCGCCAACGCCGAGGCGGCGATAACGCTCTGCGCCAGCGTGTTCACCGAGAAGGATGAGGGCAGCGCAGCGGCGCCCGTCAACGTCACGCGCGACAGCGCATCGGCAGGCTGGCCGAGCGTGTCCCACAGTTGGGCGAGGGCTTCAGTCGAGGTGAGGGTCTGCATGGAAGGATCAACCGCATCAGCAACAAGTGACGACATGACAAGACTCCGCAGAAAGAGGGTGCACGCATTACAGTCCTGCGGTGGCAATAGCGTCAACATTGACTAGACTGATCAACCTCGATCGCCCGACCACGCTTGCGATGACCCAGTACCTCGATGCTGCTGAAGCTGCGCAACGCCTGAACATCTCGCGCCCAACACTGTACGCCTACGTGAGCCGCGGGCTGCTGGCGGCCTACCCATCGCCCGACGGACGCGGCAGCCGTTATCGCGAAGCCGATGTGACCCGCCTCGCTGATCAGCGTGCGGGTGGTCGCCGCCCACGCCAGGTGGTGCGCCACGCGCTGGACTGGGGGCTGCCGGTGATGGAATCGGCCATCACGCTCATCGACAACGGGCGGCTGTTCTATCGCGGCACGCCTGCATTGGAGCTGGCGGAACACGCTTCGCTGGAAGCCGTTGCCGCGCGGCTCTGGCAATGCGATGAGGCTGCGGCCTTCAGTGCACCGGCGCCGGTGCTGCCCGAGAGCTGGTACGCCGCGCTGGCCTCCTTGGCAGATGCAGACATCCGTCAGCGCTGCATGGCGTTGTGCGCGCTTGCCCTGCCGGCGTTGGACGAAGCCGCGTGGCGTCAGGACATCGTACGCACTGCGCGTGATGCCGGTGCACTGCTGCGCCTGGTGTTTGCCGCCATGCTGGGCCGCGCGCCCGATGCTGCGCCCGTGCATTTGCAATGCCAGCACGCGTGGGGCTTGGATGCACAGGCCGCGGAGGCCATTCGTGTCACGCTGGTGCTGTGTGCCGACCACGAACTCAACGCATCGAGCTTTGCCGCACGTGTGGTGGCATCAACGGGGGCGAGTCTTGGTGCCGTGGTCAGCGCTGGGTTGGCTGCACTCACCGGTGGCCGGCACGGCGGCACCACGGCGCGTGTGGAAGCGCTGCTAAGCGAGCTGGAAGGCGAACGGTCCGTGGCAACGGCACTGCGCCGCCGGCTCGATCGTGGGGATACGTTGCCCGGCTTCGGTCATCCGCTGTACCGCGAAGCCGATCCGCGTGCGAATGCCATCCTGGCGCGTTTGCCGAAGACGGGTGCGGTACGCAAGCGGCTGCAATCGGTCATGGACGCCGTGAGCGACCTGACCGGCGATGGGCCATCGGTGGATTTCGCGCTGGTCGCCACACGACGCGTGCTGGGGCTGGCGGAGGGTTCCGCCTTTGGCCTGTTTGCGGCAGGGCGCACAGCCGGCTGGATCGCGCACGCGCTGGAGCAGCGTGCAGCAGGGCAGTTGATCCGCCCACGCGCAGCCTATGTAGGGCCGATGCCGGCCGCGCCGGAAGCACCGGCTGGCCGCATCATTCGCGTGCGTTGAGACGTTCGATCAGGCCTGCGGAATCTCGATCTTCACCTCCAGCACTTCCAGGTTGTCCTGGCGCTCGAGGTTGACCTTGATGTCGTCGTTGCCGATCTTCACGTACTTCGAAATCACGGCCACCAGCTCGCGCTGCAGCGCGGGCAGGTAGTCGGCAGGCGCGCCGCTGGCGGTGCGTTCATGGGCGAGGATGATCTGCAGGCGTTCCTTGGCGACGCTTGCAGTCTTCTTCTTTTCTCCCAGCAGGAAAGACAGAATCGACATGGGGTTGCGTCTCCTTATTTTCCGCCGCCGAACAGGCGTTGCAGGAAGCCCGGCTTGTTGTATTCGACGTAGCGCAGCTCCTTCTCCTTGCCCAGGAAGCGGTCGATCACGTCGTGGTACGCGTTGGCCACGTCGGTGCCTTCCAGGTGGATGGCGGGCAGGCCCTGGTTGGACGCCTGCAGCACGGCTTCCGATTCCGGAATCACGCCGATCAGCTTGATGCGCAGGATTTCCTGGATGTCGGAGAGCGACAGCATCTCGCCTTCGGACACGCGCTTGGGGTTGTAGCGCGTGAGCAGCAGGTGTTCCTTGATCGGCTCCTTGCTTTGCTCGGCACGGCGCGACTTGGACGACAGGATGCCCAGGATGCGGTCCGAATCGCGCACGGATGAGACTTCCGGGTTCGTCACGACGATGGCTTCATCGGCAAAGTACATCGCCATCAGCGCGCCCGATTCGATACCGGCGGGCGAGTCGCAGACGATGTATTCGAAGCCCATTTCCTTCAGGCCTTCGATCACCTTCTCGACACCGTCACGCGTGAGCGCATCCTTGTCGCGCGTCTGCGAGGCGGGCAGGATGAACAGGTTCTCGCACTTCTTGTCCTTGATGAGGGCCTGGTTCAGGTTGGCCTCACCGTGGATCACGTTGATCAGGTCATACACCACGCGACGCTCGCAACCCATGATGAGGTCGAGGTTGCGCAGGCCGACGTCGAAGTCGATGACGGCGGTCTTGTGGCCGCGCAGCGCGAGGCCCGCGGAAAACGCCGCGCTGGTGGTCGTCTTGCCGACGCCGCCCTTGCCGGAAGTGACAACGATGATCTTGGTCATGGCTCGTAACTCTAAAAGTTAAATCGCTCGGCACGCATGCAGCGTGTCATTTCATCCGCAACGGTTCGAAAACCAGCGTGTTGTCCGTGAGCCGGACCTGCGCAGGCTTGCTGGCGTAGGGCTCTGGCCACGGGGTTTCGCCGGTGCGGTAGATGCCGGCGATGGAAATCAGTTGGGGCTCCAGGCACGTGCAGAAGATACGCGCATCCAGGTTGCCCTTGACGCCTGCAAGCGCGCGGCCGCGTAGCGAGGCATAGACGTAGATGTTGCCCTCGGCGATCACCTCGGCGCCGTCGCTCACCAAGTCGAGCACAACCAGGTCGCCGCGCGCGTAGATGCGCTGGCCCGAACGCAGGGGGCGGTCGATGATCATGGTGCCGGGCTGCATGGCCACGGCATCGACGGGGGGAGCGGAAGAGGCGGGGACCGCCGCCTCAGGCGACGGCGCTTCTGCGGCCTGAGCATGCTCGGACGCATCCTGACCGTCCTTTGCTTCTTTCTCGCCGCGTGGGCGACGGCCGTGGCTCCCGTGGCTGTCGAGCAGCGGCAGGCCAAACGCCTGTGCCCACTCGGCCTGCTCGGGGCTGGCCACCACACCGATCGCGCGGGCACGCAGCGTGGTGAGGGTCTCCACCAGACGGTCGATGGGCAGGCGCTCGTCCTCAGCCAGGCGGCGCACGTCGATGGCGATCACGTCATTGGAGAAGAACTCCGGCGTGTCGGCAAAGCGTCGCGTGAGCTCGGCGGCCAGGGCGTCCATGTCGGCGGTGCGCGGCGACAACAGCAGGGCATCGACGGTGCCGCTGCGGATCTCGAACAGCGGCGCTTTCTTCTGGGACATAGAACGGCTACGCGGAAAAATGGGCTCATTCTAACGTTGTTGACGAAACGCCTTGAATTTTTTGACCCCGCCGATCCCCCATCCGGCGGAGACCCTCAGCCGGTGCGCATCTTCGCCCGTAAGGTTCACGCAGAAATGTCACCGGCCGGTCACGGCTTCGTCACGCACCCTTCCGATACTCGCTGGCTTCGAGAGCCCGACCAGCCCCCCGGCCCAGTCATCTGTTCTCTCGCTTGCGTTTCGTTTGCCACGCAAACGATCGCGTACGCGCCTCTAGCTGTTCCTCAAGCAGTTCGTAGTCTGCTGTTCGCAGTTCGCATACCAAAAAAGAACCTTCAGGGAGAAGTTCATGCGAGTCCGACCGTTGTACTCGGCGGCGTTGCCGCTTGCTGCATTGTTGTCGCTGTCATTGGCTGCCTGCGGTGGCGGTGACGATAACCCCACCAACACCGCCGGCAATGGTGGCAACACCACGCCGGCAGCCGCCGCACCCACCGGCACCAAGGCCACGCTGGCCGTGCTGGAAACCACCGACCTGCACACCAACGTGCTGTCGTACGACTACTTCAAGCTGGCCGCTGACAGCTCGCTCGGTTTCGAGCGCGTGTCGACGCTCATCGGCCAGGCGCGTACCCAGTTCCCGAACACATTGCTGCTAGACAACGGCGACACCATCCAGGGCACCGCGTTGTCGGACTACCAGGCCATGGTGAGCCCCGTCACCTGCAGCCAGACGCTGGCGATCTACAAGGTGATGAACGCGGCCAAGTACGACGGCGGCGGCATCGGCAATCACGAGTTCAACTACGGCTTGCCGTACCTGTCGCAAGTCACGGGCAATACGTTCAATGTGAGCGGCATGCCGGACCCGTCTGCGCAAACCAAATGCGCGGGCCCGAACTTCCCGCAAGTGCTGGCCAACGTGATGAGCGCGAAGACCAACGCGCCACTGTTCCAGCCGTACACGATCATCACCAAGACGGTGACAGCCACGGCGCCGGACGGCAGCACCGTCAGCGCTCCGGTCAAGGTCGGCATCATCAGCTTCACGCCACCGACCATCACGGCTTGGGACAAGCGCTGGCTCGATGGCAAGGTCTACACCGTCGGCATCAAAGAAACGGCGGCCAAGTACATCCCCGAGATGCGCGCGAAGGGCGCCGACCTGGTGGTTGCCATCTCGCATGGCGGGCTGGACAACTCGGCCTATTCGCCGACGATGGAAAACGGTAGCTGGTGGCTGTCCACCGTGCCGGGCATCGACGCGATGCTGATCGGCCACTCGCACCAGCTCTTCCCGGATGCCAACAGCACAGTCAGCCAGTTCAACTTGCCGGGCGTCGACAAGGCCAAGGGCACCGTGAACGGCGTGCCGACCGTGATGGCCAACTACTGGGGCAAGCACCTGGGCGTGATCAAGCTTGGCCTTTCGTATAACGGCACAAACTGGGTCGTCGACAAGACGCAAACCACGGTGGAAGCGCGCTCGATCCAGAACGCCGACAAGACCTACGTGGCTGCCGACCCGGCCGTCTCCGCCGCGATCGCCACCGAACACCAGGCAACGATCAACTACGTGAAGACGCCGGTGGGCAGCACGGACTTCCACATGAGCACGTTCTTTGCCGATGTGGGTGACCCGGGCGCAATCGAGATCGTCAACCAGGCACAGGCGGACTACGTGTCGAACTATGTCCAGGCCAACCTGCCGCAGTATGCGACGCTGCCGGTGCTGTCGGTCAGCGCGCCGTTCAAGAGCGGCTTTGGCGGCGGCACGGATTTCACCGACGTGGCAGCCGGCCCGCTGGCGATCAACAACGCAGCCGACCTGTACCTGTATCCGAACACGATCTACGCCGTGAAGGTCGCGGGCTCCGACATCAAGAACTGGCTGGAAACCGCCGCCAAGCGCTTCAACACCATCGACCCGACCAAGGCGACGGTGCAGAAGCTGGTGAGCACGTTCCCGGGCTACAACTTCGACATGTTCACCGACCCGAACCTGACGTATGAGATCGACGTCACGCAAGCCGTGGGCAGCCGCATCAAGAACCTGCAGTACAAGGGTGTGGCGATCGATCCGAACGCACAGTTCATCGTGGCCACCAACAACTACCGTGCGAGCGGCGGCGGCAACTTCCCGGGCCTGGATGGCAGCAAGACGATCTACGCCTCGCCGGATGCCAACCGCGATGTGCTGATCAGCTACATCAAGAAGATCGGCAGCGTGAAGCGCGCAACCAATGGCTCGCAACGCAGCTGGCGCTTCACGAAGCTGGCAACGTCGGTGGCACAGGTGCAGTTCTCGTCCGCCCCTGGCCGCATTGCCGACGCCACGGCAGCCGGCATCAACAACGTTACGCAAGTGGCGGCTGATGACGGCACCAACAAGGGCCTGGCGGTGTACCAGATCGATCTGACACAGTAAGCCGTCATCAACAGGAATAGGCCATGCCTTCTCTTCGTTCCGCATGGGCCGAGTGGCCCCATACGCCCGCCGCCGAGTTGTCGCGCCAGTCAAAGCGCCAGTCGGTGCCGATGCTGACGGTGGGTGCCGCGCTGGCCATCATCGTGGCCATTGGTGGCTGGCTGTCGCACACACGACAGGCACCCACCGTCGATGCCACGCAACTGGAATCGTGGCGCGCGATGGTCGTGCAGGCGATGGAGCCCGAAGCACTGCGTCAGTTGCGGCAGTTGGCGCGCAGTGGTTCGGTGCCGGCGCAATCGGCGCTGGGTGATGCATTGCTCAGCGCGCACGATGGCGCATTGCGTAACGAAGGGATGCGCTGGCTGGAAACCGCCGCGCAACCGACCAGCGGTGTTCCCGGCGATGTGTATGCGCAGCTCTCGCTGGGCAAGGCATTGCTGCTGGGCACAGGTGGTGTGGCACGCGACTACCCGCGCGCGCTGCATCTGCTGCGCCAGGCTGCAGACAAGGGCGATGCCGCTGCCGCTTACTACCTCGGTGTGATGTATCGCAGCGGCTACGGCACGGGCATCGACACGGTGCAGGCAGCGCATTGGTTCGACCGCGCCGCGCAGCACGGCATTCCTGCCGCGATGTTCATGCTGGCCAATGCCTACCGTGATGGGGATGGCGTACCGCACGATGAAGCCCGCGCGCTGGCGCTGTATCAAGACGCCGCCGAGCATGAATTGCCCGAGGCCGTGCAAGCCTTGGCGATGGCGTATCAAAACGGCGAACTTGGCCTCAAGCGCGATGACGCCGCGTATCACCAGCAGTGGATCGAAACGGCGCACGCGCTCAAGCACCCAGCGCTGGCACCGTAACGAAGCTGTTCAGTTGCCTCAGTAAAGCCCGCGGGTCTGGGCGTGCAAGCGCACCAGACCCAGCAGGGCATCGATCTGCGGCGTCGGCACACCCACGTGCTGACCGATCTCGCGCACCGACGCCACCAGTGCGTCAATCTCCAGCGGGCCGCGTCCGGCTTCCGCATCCTGCAGCATCGACGTCTTGAACGCACCCAGTTGACGTGTCACTGCGCTGCGCTCTTCGCCGCTTTGTGCGATCGGGCAGCCGATGCGCGCACCAATTGCCTTCGCTTCCTCCATCACCGCCAGGCAAAAGGCCGAGACCAGCGGATCATCGAGCATGCGATCGCACGTGGCACCGGTCAGTACCGACACCGGGTTCATCGTCATGTTGCCCCACAGCTTGAACCAGATGTCGCGCTGGATGGCTTCGCTGCGCTCGATCTGCAGGCTGGCGCGTTCGAACAGCGTGCCGATCGTTTCCAGCCGCGATGACGACCCACCCTTGGGCTCACCCAGAATCAATCGCTTGCCGAACCCGTGACGCACCTCGCCTGGTGCCGACGTTGAACACGTCAGATGCACGACGCAGCCGAGCACGTTCTTCGTCGGAATCGCTTCAGCAATCCGGCCGTGCGGATCGACCGACTGCAAGCGCTGGCCCTCCAGCGGACCGGGCCGATCAAAGAACCACCACGGTACGCCGTTCATGGCCACCACCACGCAGGTGTCCGGACCGATGAGGGGTGTGATGGTTCGTGCGACGCTTTCCATGGCAGGCGCCTTGACGGCAACGATCACGACATCCTGCACGCCGAGTGCAGTCGCATCGTTGTTCGCATGAACACGGACGGTGTGTGTGCTGCCGTCTTCCGTCAATCGCAGGCCTTCGGTTTGCAACGCATGCAGCGTCGCACCGCGTGCCAGCACGCTGATGGATTCGCCGGCCAGCGCGAGCTTCGCGCCCAGATACCCGCCGACAGCGCCGGCGCCCACGATGCAGATGCGTGTCATGTGCTTGGAAAAGAATCAGGAACGGTAGGAAGGATCGATACGGTCGATGGTGCGGGTCAGCGCCGCAAACACATCTTCGCCGGCACCGAAGTTCGGATTGAACTGCAAGGAGTCGCGCGTGCAATTGCGCGCAATGGCCTCGGGAATCTCCAGCACAGGGCCCATCGACGTCGACGCGAGCTGGATCTCGCACGCTCGGTTGAGCAGCCACAGCACCGCAAATGCCCGCGCAATCGAATCGCCCCACGCGAGCAACCCGTGGTTGCGGAGGATGACTGCTGGCTTGTCGCCGATGTTCTGCACCAGGCGTGGGCCTTCACCTGCATGCACGGAGATGCCTTCGAAATCGTGATAGGCCACCTTGCCGTGCAACTGCGCGGCGTAGAAGTTGCTGATCGATAAGCCGTCACGCGCGCAGGCCACAGCCATACCGGCGGTGGTATGCGTGTGCATGACGCAATGCGCGCCCGGAATGCCGGCATGGATGGCCGCGTGCACCGTAAAGCCGGCCGGATTGACTGGCCAGTCCGGTTGGCCGGCCATGCGCTGCACGTTGCCTTGCAGATCGATCTTCACGAGGTTTGACGCGCAGACCTCGGCATACGTCAGACCAAACGGATTGATGAGGAAGTGGGGGCCACCATCCTCGCTGGTGCTGTCCTCAGGCAGCAGGCGTAGCGTGATGTGGTTGTAGATCAGCTCGGTCCAGCCGAGGTGCGCAAAGATGCGGTAGCACGCCGCCAACTTCACGCGTGCAGCCCATTCGCGTTGACCGCACCAGGCGGGGCGATTGGCCTGAATATCCGATCCGGCATCGGGAAAAAGCGAAAGCACCGTCATGACCTGTCTCCTGGTCGTGGCGCTGGTCGGATTGCCGGCGCCTGGTTGCTTCACATGTTAATTAATTTACGGCAAACGTCAAATGGTCTACCGCGCACTGCTAAGGCAGTTGATTGCGCAAGATCACCATCCACTGCATGACCGAGTTTGTGTAGGGGTCCACCTGATTGGCGTCGTTCAACTCGGTAATGCTCATCGAGGCGGATTGCTGCACATTGCCACCGATTGACTTGACCTCGTGGCGCACCGGATCCACCTCGACCACAAGGTCACAGTGCATGGGGGTCATACCCGAGCGAATCTCGGCTGGATCCGTCATGAAGCGGTCAGCGCCACGCGCGGTACAGATCAGGTCACCAGGGCGCGGTACCGCGGGTGTGCGTTCAAGCACGAACGCTGGATGGCGAAGCAGGTGGTCACGCGCGTCGGTCACGTACTCGGCGTGCGTTGCGCCTGTCAGGAACTGGTCGTTCTGCAGACCCGCCTTGCGCATGATCCACGAGATGAACACCGCAGACCAAGCCCAACCGCCTGTGGTCAGTTGCTGGCAGGTCGGTGTCTTGCCGACGATGGCCCAGTAGCGCTTGGCTAGCACGCAGCCGCGCGCAGTCGCCTCACCACCGGTGCCGTCGGGATAGCGCAGGCACGGTATGGGCGACTGGGCGACAGCGGTGGTCGCTTGCGGCTTCGGCAGCGGCGGCCTATCCGTGCCGGCCTCTTCATCGGACGGCACGGGTGTTGGATCGTCCTGAGTCAGCCACCGACCTTGCGGCTGGTCGGGGAAACCACCTCCCGTCACGCAATACGTATCGTCACGCCCCACACGCACCACCTGGCGCCCCCAACGATCCCATTCGGTCAGCGCAATCTCGATCATCTTCTGGCGCGGTGTGGCGCCGGGTGTGGTCTGCACGACCTCGTTGTCAGGTAGCGGCTCGGCCTGCGGACGCGCTGGCGGTGTCGTACAGCCGGCAATCCAGACGACGGGGACAACGAAAAGAATCGGAAGCGTGATGCGCAGAACGCGCTGGAAGGGGCGGAGCATGTGTGGGAGGGTCAGATCAGGCCTGACTGGGAGACAGGCCCTTCGACGTGGTACGCCAGCGCTGCGGGCTGGTCACGCATGCATTGGCATGCCACGTCGTTGGCGAGAAACCAGACAGGCTGATTACACGCCAAGGTTGTCATCAACTTAAACGTTGACGGCGTCCTTGAACTTCTGGCCGGCCTTGAACTTGACGGTCTTGGCAGCTTCCACCTTGATTTCTTCGCCGGTGCGCGGGTTGCGAGCCATACGCTCGGCACGCTCGCCCTGGCTGAAGGTACCAAAGCCGATCAGGCTGACCGCATCACCCTTGCCAACGGATTCCATGATGGCCGCGAGGGTCACGTTCAGTGCCTGCTCGGCCTTGGCCTTGGTCAGACCGTCTACGCCGCTGGCGATGGCGTCGATCAGTTCGGTTTTCGTCATTGCTTGACTCCCTTCAAGAGTAGATAAAACACACATCAGAGCCTCCGGGGGGCGGCTCCAAGGGCGACATGATACCGGCATGCGGTTGCCGACGGCATCTGAGCTTTGTAACGGCCCATGGCACGCGGGTTCCGCAAACCCGCATGGTGCCTGCCTTGCGAGGCGGGGTCATCACATCAGGATCGACACATTGCGTTTTGCTTTGGGACTGGTTTGCTCGTCGTTGATAGGAGCGACGCAAGTCGATCGATGGGTTTACCTTTTTCTTTATGTATACAGATAGTAGTAGTAGATAACGGTGGATATCTTCTGTGGATAACCACAAAAAGCGCTTTGGGTTCAATGACTTGCTGCAAGCAAAACCACTTGCACAGTGTGTGCCCTGGCGTGGATGACTTGCGGGTTTCGCCAGACCCCCTGCCGGCAACCCCATCACTTGTGCCCACACCATCGACAGGGCAGCCACAGACAGCCCACATCCTTTGCTGGTAGTTATCCACAGCGGCAGGCGGGGTTATCCACACAACTTGTCCACATTGGTTATCCACATGTGGTGGATTGCACGGGGTGGCAGCACGTGTCGAGTTGCCATGCTTTTGGTGTAGGCTCACGGCTTCGCTGATCGACGTTTTCTGTTTTCGCCTCAACGCCTTATGACACGCTCGTCCCCTGATGCCACGCCGGTCCTGGTTGAGTCCTCGCCCGCACCGCAAGCCCCGGCCAAACTGCGGCGCAGTGATCGCATCGAAGTGCGTGAATCGGGCGTGCATGGGCGCGGCGTATATGCCGTCGCACCCATCGCCAAGAACAAGAAGATCATCGAATACAAGGGCGAGCACATCTCGTGGAAGGAGGCGCTGCGCCGCCATCCGCACGATCCGTCCGACCCGAATCACACGTTCTACTTCAGCCTGGAAGACGGCAGCGTGATTGACGCCAAATTTGGCGGCAACCGTGCGCGCTGGATCAACCATTCGTGCAAGCCGAACTGCGAGGCACGTGAAAAGGACGGCCGCGTCTTCATTCACGCGCTGCGCGACATCGAACCCGGTGAAGAGCTGTTCTACGACTACGGCCTCGTCATTGAAGGCCGCCAGACCAAGGCGTTGCGGGAACAGTTCGCGTGCCGTTGCGGCGCAAAGAAGTGCCGCGGCACGATGCTGGCCCGGCCCGAGAAGACCAAGAAGAAGTAAGCAGCGGGTCCGTCGCTCAGACGGATTCGTTCACCAACGGCAAGCGCAAGACAAAGCGCATCACGCGGCAACCGTCGCGCGCGATGGCGTCATCAATGGCGACCGTGCCGCCGTGCAGGCGCACGATGTCGTGCACGATGGCCAGGCCCAGGCCGCTGCCTTGGGGCTGACCGGGCAGGTGATCCGCATCGCCGCGGAAGAAGCGCTGGAACACCTCGCCGCGGCGCTCGTGCGGAATGCCCGGGCCGTTGTCCTCCACGCTGACCACACCCCACCAGCGCGAAGCGGCGTCGGCTTCCATGCCGGCGCGCAAGGTGATGCGTCCTCCGGTGGGCACGTACTTGATGGCGTTGTCGAGCAGGTTGTTGATGGCTTCACGCAGCAACACTGCGTTGGCCAGTACCGGCGCCTGCAATGAACCTGGCGAGGCGGCTTCCTGCGGCCAGGCTTCGAAACCAAGATCCAACCCGCGCGCCAGTGCACGCGGTACCCACTGCGCGCCGGTATCAAACGCAAGGGATACCAGGTCGACCCGCGTTGGTGGCCCCAACTGATCGAGCGTCATGCCTGGCTCCGCGCGCGCCAGTGTCAGCAGCTGGTTGGATAGACGGACTGCACGGTTGGCGCCCGACTGCAGCTCCAGCAACGCGGGCCGCGCGTCTTCCAATGTCTTGGCATCGACAGCGCGATCGGCGTGCAGCTTCAATGCCGTCAGCGGTGTGCGCAACTGGTGCGCAGCATCGGCGATGAAGGTGCGCTGCGCTTCCAGGGCATCGCGCAGGCGAGCGAGCAGCGCATTCATTGCGTTGATGAGCGGCTGCAGTTCAGCGGGTACGCGTTGCGCGGAGTCCGGCGGCAGGGGTGTCACCGATTGCGCGCTCTGCTCGTTGAGCGTGTCGGCCAGCGTTTGCAGCGGCTGCAGCTCTTCCTTGAGCACCAGCGAAAGAATCAAGCCACCAACAGCCAGCAGCACGATCAGCGGAATCGACACCGACAGCAGCACTTCTTTCGCCGCAGTGTCGCGGTGGTCGAGCAGTTCTGCCACTTCCACGACGATGCCGTCTTCGGGTTGCCCGGCATAAGGTGGTGTGCCCGGGTTCAGCGCGGGGGCCGTCTGTGCCTGCGTGGGGGCGAGGGCGGGGCGTGTGACGTCGTCTGCCGGGTCGGGTGGCGTGGGCTGGCGTGGCGAGCGCGGCTTGGGTGTCTCGGCGCTGACGCCTGGCACCAGCAGGTGCACGGCGCGCACCTGTTTGCCGTCGACCCAGCTGTAGAACACACGCGCGTCGCCAATACGGACTTGGCCCGAGCCGTAGCCGAGCAGCGTGTCGCGTCCAGCCAACGTGCCGCTGGGCCCGGCGATACGCCAGAAGATGCGGTCTTCGCCACCGTTCTGCACGAGCGTCTGTGCGGTCAACTCAATGTCGTACAGCTTGGCCGCAGGCACGTGCGGACCCGCAATGCGGATCTGCTCGGCCAACGTATTGGCCACACCCACCAGCGCGCGGTCGAACACCTGCGTGGTGTAGTGTGCCGCCAGCCAATACGACAGTGCACCGGTACCGACCACTAGGCCAAACAGCGGGGTCGCCAGCGCGCGCAGCAGATGCAGGCGCAGGCTGACGGTGGCGTTGGTGGACGTTCCCGTTGCTGGCGCGGCTGAGTCGCGCAGGGCAGCGGGACGGTGGCGCTTGAACATGAGAGGAGGGTTAGGCTGCCGTGCCGCGTGCCTGCAGCAAATAGCCGAAACCGCGCACGGTGACGATCTCGGCGTCGGAATGTTCGATCTTGCGGCGTACCCGGTGTACGTAGACCTCGATGGCGGTATCCCCCACCACGTCATGACTGGCTTCACCAATGGCATGGCCGAAGCTGGCAAGGTGGTCCTGCAATTGCACTTTGCTGACCACGCGACCCTGCCGCAGCATCAACAACTCCAGCACGGCAAACTCACGCGGCGACAGTTCCAGCGGTGCCGCTTCGACAAAGATGCGCCGCTCGACACCGCTCATGCGCAGCCGGCCGACCAGGATGTCAGGGCGTGCGACCGGTTCGGTCGGATCAGCACGCCGGCGTAACAAGGCCTGCACGCGGGCCACCAGTTCAAGCATCTCAAAAGGTTTGAGCAGGTAGTCGTCCGCACCGGCATTCAGGCCGTTCACCTTGTCGAGCAGGCCATCGCGCGCGGTCAGGATCAGTACCGGCGTGGCACGGTCGCGTGTCCGAAACTGCGACAGCAACGTCATGCCGTCGATGCCCGGCAGGCCGAGATCGAGAATCACCAGATCGTGCGTCTGCTTGGCAAGCTGCTCGGCGGCAAACACACCGTCATGCACCGTGTGCACGCGATGTCCGGCCTGGGTGAGTCCGGCGTGGATACCGCTGGCAATGGCGCGGTCGTCTTCAATCAGCAGGATGCGCATGGAATGAGCCTGGAGGCGGCGGTCCCTCAATCGGAATGGAATGGCAGCGAAGGAGAGCCCAGAAAAGGGCAATCCGCACGGATAGCGCGGCGCTACAATGCGCGGATGACCGATGCCCTGCTCACCATCACCGACCTGGAGGCCGCCATCAATTACTGGCGTGCCCGTTCGCCCGCCGAGGGCGAGGAATTGCGGCTGTGTGCCGAGGCCTCGGCGCTGGCCAAGCCGTATGCGCTGATGATTGTACAAGGCGCCACCCGCATCGCCCCTGAGCAACTGGGCGACAAGGCGCGGGCGGCGTATGAAGCGTGGCGCGCCGCAGTGGGCGCGTAGCGCGATGGATTTGGTAGGTTACTTCGCGCCGGTACCCTTCGCAGCTTGCTCGATGAAGCGCGCGAGATCGGCGTCACGGTGTGTCAGGCCGTTTGCATCGTGCGTGGACAAGGTGATGTCCACGCGATTCCACACATTGAACCATTCGGGGTGATGGTTCATCTGCTCGGCCTTGATCGCCACGCGCGTCATGAAGCCGAACGCGGCGTTGAAATCGGCAAAGGTGAAGGTCTTCTGGATCGCGTCGCGATCTTTCTGCAATTGCCAGCCGGGCAGTTCGGCAAACATGGCTTTGCGTTGGTCTTCGTTCAGGGTGGGCATCATGGTTTTCAGCGGATATCAGGTGTGAATGCGCGCAGTATAGTCAGCGCTCAGATATCCGCCGTGTCTGCCCAACCTTCGCGGTTGCCCACGTTCAGCACCAGATCTCCCTCCACTACATCGCCGGCACCAATGGTCGGCAGCGCGGCGAGTTCTTCATACAGCGGCGTGAAGTCCGGGCGTGTGGCGTCGAACAATTGCTCAAAGCTGTCGATGGTGAAGTAGGTCTTCTGGAACGTGTCGATGCGGTAGCGCGTGCGCATGATACGGCGCACATCAAAGCCGATGCGGTTCGGGCTGGCTGAATCCAGCGCGTACACCGATTCGCTCTTGCTCGACACAATGCCCGCGCCGTAGATGCGCAGGCCGGCCGGCGTACGGATCAGGCCAAACTCCACCGTGTACCAGTACAGGCGCGCCAGCATATCGAGCTGCCCCAGGCGCGCCGCCTTCAAACCACCCTTGCCATAGGCTTCCATGTAGTCGGCAAAGATCGGGTTAATCAGCAGCGGCACGTGGCCGAAGATGTCGTGAAAGCAGTCCGGCTCTTGCAGGTAGTCGAGCTGGTCGGGGCGACGCATCCACCAGCTGGCCGGGAAGCGTCGGTTGGCCAGGTGATCGAAAAACACTTCGTCCGGCACCAGACCCGGCACGGCAACGATCTGCCAGCCGGTAGCGCGCATCAGCGTTTCGTTGAGCTGGTCGAACGACGGCACGGCATCGCGGCTCATGCCCAGCGTCGACAGGCCTTGGAGGAATTCATCGCACACGCGGCCGGGCAGCAGGGCTTCCTGGCGGTCGTACAGGGTGCGCCAGGTGGCGTGATCGGCGGCGGTGTAGCGGTGCACCGGCTGCTGCATGGTGAAGTCGGCGCGCAGCGTCTGGCCGTCCAGGCCTTCGGCGAATTGCTCACGCAGCTTGTCTGTCAGGGTGCCATTGAAGCCAGCCGGGGCGGCATTTTGTGCCGAGCTTGGGGCGGTGGTTGCGATGTCCATTTGTGATGTCGATCTTGTGCAATCAGAGTCCGGCCAGTGTATTGGGGAGGCCACGCGGATTGGCCGCATAACCATCGTCCATTGCACGCTGTTTGCGGATTTCATGCAAAATCTTATGTATCAACGCAGGAGATTTGCATGATTTCCCTGGATAACTTCGATCTGGCCCTACTGGCGGCCCTTCAGCGCGATGGCCGTGCGACCCATCAGCAGCTTTCGGAGCAGGTGCATCTGTCGGCCAGCCAGGTCGGGCGACGCCTGGCGCGCCTCGAATCTGAAGGGGTGATCGAGGGCTACCGGGTGGTGCTTTCGCCGACCGGGCTGGGGCTGGGCGTGACGGTGTTCGCCAGCGTCAAGCTCGCCCACCACGGCGACGCCATCGTCGAGCGTTTTCACGAAGAGATCAGCCTGCTCGACGCCGTGCAGGAGTGCTACTCGGTGGCTGGGGATGCCGATTACATGCTGCGCGTGGTGGTGCCGGATTTGCCTGCGCTGTCGGAGTTTGTGATGCGCAAGCTGATGCGCGTGCCGGGTGTGGACAATGTACGTTCCAATATCGTGCTGACGGCGCTTAAGCGTGATGGTGCATTGCCACTATCCCACCTAGGTGGGTGAACGCGCGCCTTGCGCCAGGGTGCGCGGCGTGTCACGCTGCATGCCAACATCACTTTGCTGATATGAATAGTCTGTCTTGGGCGGGAGACCACGATGGTTGAAGGGCACACCACGCATCCGGCGCACGCGCTGGCGCATCTTGCGGGCGGCTATGGCATGCCGGCACGGGTTCGTGCGTGGTGGGTGGCCGCTGCGATAGCGGGTGTCACCTACGGCGGCATGCTGACCATGGTGGCTGTGGAAGTGCCGCCGGGCACGCCGCTGGTGGGCCGCATCGCCCTGCAGCCGTTGTGGAAGATGCTGATGGCGCTGCTGCTGGCGCGTGCCGCTTCGCTGCACGAGGTGCCGCGCGAGCGTCGCTGGTTGATCGGCGCCATGATGTTTTCTGCGCTGGGTGATCTGTGGCTGGCGCTGCCGGGCATTTCGTTTTCGTTCATTGCGGGTCTGGGCTGCTTCCTGGTGGTGCACCTGTGCTACCTGCGTGTGCTGGTCGGGCTGCGTGGGGCGTCGTCGCCCCTTCGCCTGCTTGGGGTCGGGGCCATGATTGGCGTGGCCATCGGCATGCTGGTCTGGTACTGGCCCGGCCTGGGCGAGATGAAGGGCCCAGTCATCGTCTATATGGTGGTGTTGTCGTCGATGGTGTGCGCGGCGTTGCTGGCGCGCTTGCCTGGGCCGCTTACGGCATGGGGCGCGCTCGCCTTTGCGGCCTCCGACGCGATGATCGGCATCAGCGTGTTCGTGTTTCCGTTCACCGACCATGAGCTGGCGATCTGGTGGAGCTATGCCGGCGCCCAGCTTCTCATCAGTGCTGGGCTGCTGACGCGCCGTACGCCACCGCCGCCGAGGCGGGTTGTGCCGGCGTAAGTCGGCGCAACCAACGCAGCCGGCCCATCCCCCGTTTCCATCCGCTGCAGGAGCCCCCGATGCTGCAGACTCTCGACGCCGCCGCCACGGCGGTCCGCTTGCCTTACGCTGCGCTGGCCGATGCCATTGCACAGGTACTGCGCGATGCGCGTGCCGGCAAAGCCCAGGCGCCCGCGCGGTTGGTGATGCCGGTGCCCGGTCCGGGCAGCCTGTTGGTGATGCCGGCATCCAATGCCGATATTGCCATCACCAAGATGATTACCGTGCATCCCCACAATCCGGCGCGCAGCCTGCCAGCCATCCACGGCGAGGTGGTGGTGATGGATGCGCAAACCGGTGTGCGCCGCCTGCTGCTGGACGGCCCAACCGTGACCGCGCACCGCACGGCAGCCGTGTCGCTGCTGGCCGCGCGCCTGTTGGCGCCGGAGCCAGCGGGGGATCTGCTGCTGATTGGCGCCGGCGCTCAGGCGCGGGCGCACCTGGAGGCATTCCGCTTCGGGCTGGGCACGCGGCGCGTGACCATCATTGCGCGCACGGCGGACAGTGCGGAGGCACTCGCTGTCCATGCGCGCCAACTCGGTATGGACGCCACGGCGCTGGCCGGGGGAGATGCAGCGGGTGTCGCCCAAGCCGCCCGTGCGGTGCTGCCGCGGGTGTCGCTGGTCATTACCGCGACGCCGTCGGCGCAGCCGGTATTGCCGGATCTGGCCGATCCGGCTCACCCCGACGGCTACGCATGGGGCTCGCATCACTTCATCGCAGCGGTTGGCGCGTTCCGGCCTGACATGGCTGAGCTGCCACCGCGCCTGTGTGTGCAGGCGGCGGCGTCCAACCGTCTTTATGCTGACACGCTGGTCGATCTGGAAGTCGAGGCCGGCGATCTGCTGCAGGCGGGGGTGCCGTGGTCGCGTGTGCGGCCGCTACAACAGTGCGTCGATGCCCCGCAAGACACGCTCACGCAGGCGCCGCCGGTGTTGCCCGTTGTCTTCAAGAGTGTCGGCAGCGCCCTGTGGGATCTGGCCGCGTGCGTGTTGGCACTGTCCAAGTCCAAGCCTGTTTAAAATCTGAGCATGTGCCGAAGATGCCCGCAGCAGGCCATTCTGGCGTGGCGCTTATAACAGGAAAACTCTAGAAAAAGAGTTCTAGCCGAGGCAATCACACGGGATAATGGCCGTCCCTCCGCCTGGGAGGAGACTTAGAACGCACCGGCAAACGTTCAAATCGCGTTTGCCCCGGATGCGTCTCAACAGGAGCACATACAGAGATGGCCTATAAAAAAGCACTGGCAGCCGCCGCCGGGATAATCCTCGCCACCGCCGCGCACGCACAAGTTGCCGGCAGCAACATCGTCAGCGCTGGCTGGTTCCGGGTCATGCCGAATAGCTCGAGCGACCCGCTTTTCATCAAGAGTGTTGGCGGCGCGCCGTTCAACCAACCGGTGCCGGGTACCGGCGCCAAGATCAAGGAAGCCGATACCCTCGGCCTCGCTTTCACGCATTTCTTCACTGACAACTTTGCCGTTGAACTGGTCGGTGGTATTCCGCCGCGCCACAAGATCGAGGGCACGGGTTCGTTCTCGGGTTACGGTGAAATCGGCTCGGCCAAGCAATGGAGTCCGGCTGTGTTGGCCAAGTGGTACTTCTTCAACGCCGACACCAAGCTGCGCCCGTACGTTGGCGTGGGCCTGAACTACACGTGGTTCTCAGACGAGAAGATCACCAACAGCGCGTTCCAGAACCAAGTGCTAGGCCGTGGAATTCCAGGCAGCACGAGCACGGTGTCGACTGACAGCTCGCTCAACCCGGTGCTGAACGTGGGTGCGACCTACGCCATCACCAAGGATTGGTTCGTGGGTCTTTCCGTGTCGTATCTGCCGCTGAAGACCACCGCCACGATTGACACTAAGCTCGGCCCTGCAGCCGGTGGCATTCACGTCGTGAGCGAAGCGAAGATCAAGATCAACCCGGTCGTGACCTTCCTGAACGTCGGCTACCGCTTCTAAGCCGGTCTGACGCAAACAAAAAGGCGTGCCACTGCGGCACGCCTTTTTTGTTGCCCGCGCGGCTTAGGCCCTGGTGATGGACTTCACGCCTGCCGCCGTCTTCGGGCCAGGAAAGCGTTGCAGCAGGCCTAGCAACAGCACGTCGACGAGCAGTTCGAGGTGCGGGCCTGCATCGATGCGTGGAATCCACGGGTCATCGCCCGTGGCGATGCGCAGTGACGTCATGCCGTGCAGGCCTTCCCACAGCAGTTGCGTGACGAGGTGCAGGGCGTCTTCGTTCGCCTGGATGAAGCCTTCGGTCACCAGTTCGGCAGCCATGCCGTAGACGAAGCAATAGGGGTCTTTGTCGGGGTTGCCGTATTCGAGCGTGGACGTTTCTACCGGCGCGGCGGGGCGCTGCTCCATGAACACCAGCGCGTAGTGCACGGGGTGTTTCAGGCCGTAGCTGACATAGGCGCGGGCCACCTTGCGCACGCGTTCCAGCGCGTTGCTGCCTTCTGCGGCTGCCTGCTGCATGAGCTTGTTGAGCTTGAGCAGGTCTTCGTCCATGGCCTGGGCGATCAGCGTGGCCTTGTCGCCAAAGAGGGCGTAGACCACGGTGGTCGAGAACCCAGCCTCTTCGGCCACCTTGCGCATCGTCAGTTCGCGCGCACCGCCGCGCAGCACGAGCTTGCGCACTACCTTGAGGATGTCCTTGCGCCGCTGGTCGAGCTCGCGCTGCTTGCGCTCGTGCAGGTTGCTGCTGCTGGCCATGTGTCTGAAGCCTGTCTCCCAATAGTGGGCTGATTCTAACCCGCCGACCGCCGCTGCTGGCTTGATCCGGGTGGCCTCTCTTGTTTGAAACGCGTGCACGTCAGGGTGATCCCTTATTCAAGAACGCCGTTTTCTGTACAGAATTGCGTTACTAAAAAAAACAACGTTATTTCCACAAGGAGAAGACCAAGTGAAGAGGACGACGCAGATCGCCTGCATGGCACTGCCGCTGGTTGCGGGCAGCGCATGGGCACAGAGTTCGGTGCAGTTGTACGGGCTGGTGGATGCCGGTATCCGCTATGAGACCCACGGCGTGTCGTACGGTGATGACGGCACGCCCATCGGCACCGGATCGAAGCTCGGCATGACCAAGGGCGGCGGCATGACCGAGAGCTATTGGGGGATCAAGGGCAACGAGCAGATCGCCAGCGGCCTGAAGGGGATCTTCCAGCTGGAGAGCCACTTTGATCCGTCCAGCGGTCGCACGTGGCCCAAGGGCAGTGCGGAGTTCTTCCAGATTGCGTATGTGGGGCTGGAGTCGTCATCGCTCGGGCAGCTCACGCTGGGCCGCCAGTACAACGTGGTGATGGAAGGCGTCACCCTGGTCTACGGCTCCAACCTGTGGGCCGGTGGCGACCAGGACCAGTACGCCAACCTCTTCAAGCCCGAGCACACGATGATGGCGGGCAGCAAGACCAACAACATGGTTCACTACGGCGCGCAGCTCGGCGATGTGGTGGTACTGGCCCAATACGCGTTGGGTGAGCGCGCCGGTGCGGCCAGCCAGGGTAGTCAGTTCGGGGCGTCCGTGGCGTATATACCGGAAGCGGGGCCCGTCAAGGTTAGCGCGTCGTTCCTGCATACCAAGGACGATTTCACCAATGCCACCTTCAATGTCTACACCGCTGGCGGACAACTGGCGCTGGGTGGCCTGACCGTCAACGCCGGCTATATCGAGAACCGCCGTGGCAACAGCTTCACGTCGTTTGCGGCAGGGCCGTTCAGCCCGGCGGATCTGGCTGGGCTGGGCATCATCTCTGCGGACCAGACCGTCGATCCGACACTGCCCGGCGGCTTCAGCAAGCGGCGCATGACCTTCGGTGGCGTGAGCTATCGCATCTCGCCGGCGCTGACGTTGGCGGCCAACGCGTGGTTCACACGGCAGTCCGGCTACACGCCAGACTTTGACGGCTCGGCCAATCAGTACCAGTTGATTGCCGGGTACTTCCTCTCCAAGCGGACGATGCTCTATGCCGAGGTCGACTACTCGCACTACAAGGGCGGGTTGGTCGGTGCGCAACTGGTTGGGCTGAATGCGCAGGGCCCAACACTCTCCAGTTCGCAGATCGGCACGATGATCGGCATGCGACATACGTTCTGATGACGCGCGCGCTTTTCTCTCTCTCCTGGTTGGCTGCCGCGCTGTGCCTGTCTGCGTGCGGCAGCGATGCGCCCGCAGTGCCCGACGCGGCGGCGGTGCAGCGTGCGGAATCGCTGCGCCCGACCAACGCGGCGCTGGCTGCGCAGTACGAACGCGCGTGCATGACCTGTCATGCAGTGCCCGGCAGCGGCGCACCGCTGACGGGCTTCACCGAGCACTGGAAACCACGCATGAAGCAAGGCATGGACACGCTGGTGCACCACGCCATCGACGGCTATCAGGCCATGCCCGCGCGTGGTCTGTGTGCTGACTGCACCGAGCAGGACATGCGCGCGCTCGTCGGTTTCATGGCAAATGGCAAGGACATATCGCATGACTGATACGCAATCGCCGCAGCGGCAGGATCGCCGCGCGGTGCTCAAGGTGGGGGCGGGCGTGGCGGCTGCGCTCGCGCTGGGTGGACAAGGCCGGCTGGTGCGGGCGGCCAGCACACCGGTGGCGGCATCGCCTTCCACTGCTTCTACGGCCGCTGCCGGCGCCACCGCTTCGCGTCAGCGTTGGCAGAACTGGTCGGGTATTCACACCTGCCAGCCATCGACGATCGCTACGCCGGCGGACGAGGGCGAGTTGGCATCGCTGCTGCGTGGCGCCGGCCCGGGCGTGCGCTGCGTGGGGGCGGGGCATTCGTTCACGGGGCTGGTGCCGACTGACGGCACGCTCATCTCACTGGACCGCATGTCGGGGGTGATCTCTGCAGATGCCGCGCGCAATACCGCCACGCTGCATGCCGGCACGCGCCTGGCGCTGCTGTCGCGTCAGTTGGATGCGCAAGGCGTGGCGATGCGCAACCTGCCCGACATCGATGCGCAGTCCTTTGCCGGCGCCATCGCCACCGCTACGCATGGCACGGGCCGCACGCTGCAGGCGCTGCATGCCGACGTGATCGGCATGCGCCTGATGACGCCCGACGGCAACGTGGTCGAATGCAGCGAGCAGCGCAACCCGGAGTTGCTGTCGGCGGCGCGGGTTTCGCTGGGCGCGCTCGGTGTTGTCACCCAGGTCACGCTGCGCACGGTGCCGTCGTTCAACCTGCATCGCCGCGTGTTTCTCAAGCCGCTGCAGGCAATGCTGGATGAGGCGCCCACGCTGGCCAAGCAGCATCGCAACTTCGAGTTCTACTACCTGCCGTTCACCGGCTACGCAGCGGGCATCACGCACGACCTCTACGAAGCCAGCGACGTGCTGATGCCGCACGCTGCCGACGAAGACATGCTGCGCGACCTGCGCCGCCTGCGCGACTGGCTCGGGCGTTTCCCCCAGCTGCGCCGTTGGGTGGCCGCCAAGCTGATCGACGTGAACCAGACAGAAGAAGCGAAGAACCGTTCGTGGAAGCTGCTTTCCACGCAACGCCCGACGCGGTTCAACGAGACGGAGTGCCACGTGCCGCAGGAGCAGGGCATTGCGTGTGTGCGTGAGGTGATCGCCAAGCTGGAAACGCGCAACGAGGTGTTCTTCCCGCTGGAGTTCCGCTTCGTGAAGGCGGATGACGCATGGCTCAGTCCCTTCCATGGGCGCGATAGCTGCTCGATAGCCGTGCACGCGGCGCAGGGCGAGCCATTTGACTACCTGCTCTCCGAGATCGGCCCGATCTATCGCAAGTACGAGGGGCGGCCGCACTGGGGCAAGTTGCACGACGTGGGGCCGGCGCAGCTGGCGGCACTGTATCCGCGCTGGGGCGATTTTCAGGCGCTGCGCCGCTCGCTCGATCCACAGGGGAAGATGCTCAACCCGTATCTGAGCAAGCTGTTCGGGGTGGACCATGGCTAACCGGCGGCGGTTTCTTCTGGCAGCAGGTGCGGTGGCCGTGGGCGGTGCGGTGGCACTGCGCCCGGGCGATCACGGCGGGCCCCATGGGCCCTACTTTGCGGGCCTGTCGGCGGCGCTGGCGCGTGCCGGCATCGGCGTGCCGGTCATGGTGATCGACCGTGCGCGCATGCGTGCCAACGCCGCGCGTGTCGTGCACAACATCAACGGGAAGCTGGCGCTGCGGCTGGTGGCCAAGTCGCTGCCGTCGCTGCCGTTGCTCGACGAGCTGATGCAGCTCACGCACACGCGCCGGCTGATGGTGTTCAACTTGCCATATCTGCAACTGCTGGCGGAGCAGCGCCCGGATACCGATCTGCTGCTTGGCAAGCCGATGCCCGCGCGCGCCGCACACACGTTCTATGCTGAGTTCAAGGGAGGGGAGTTTGATCCGGCGCGGCAACTGCAATGGCTGGTCGACACGCCTGAACGTCTGGCGGAGTATCGCGAGCTGGCGCGTGCGCAGCGCCATCCGCTGCGCGTGAACATCGAGATTGACGTTGGTCTGCATCGCGGTGGCGTACGTGATGACCACGTCTTGGTCGACATGCTCAACATGATCGCCGCCGAGCCGCTGTTCGCGTTCGGTGGGCTGATGGGCTACGACCCGCACCTGGTGAAGATTCCTGATCTGCCCGGTGCACGCGCGGGCGCGGAGCGCGATGCCAAGGCGATCTACGCGCGCTTTCGCGACATGGCGCTGCGCACGCTCAAGCCGACGTCGGCCGAGGCGCTGTGCTTCAACGCGGCGGGCTCCCCCACGTACCGCATGCACGACGGCAGCGGGGCGGCCAATGAAGTGTCGGTCGGCTCGGCCATGGTCAAGCCGAGCGATTTCGATACGCCGCTGCTCGATGACCTGCAGCCCGCGTCATTCATTGCCACGCCGGTGCTGAAGTCCGGCAGCTTCCTGCTGCCGGATGGTGCGGAGGCCATCGGCCGCGTCGCTACCGCGTGGGACGTCAACCAGCGCCACGGCTACTTCATCTACGGCGGCTACTGGCTGGCCGATCCGGTGTCACCGCCGGGGCTGTCGGCCAGCGGGCTGTACGGCAACTCGTCGAATCAGCAGGTGCTGGTGGGGTCCGGCACGCAGGGGCTGAAGCCGAATGACTTCATCTTTCTGCGGCCGCGCCAGAGCGAGGCGGTGCTGCAGCAGTTCGGTGAACTTGTCGTCGTGGAGGAAGGCAACACATTGCACCGCTGGCCGGTGATGCCCGCGATGCCCTGAACGTCGGACGTTGAACGCGCTAACTGTCGGAGGCCATCATGATGGATCGCAGGACATGGAAGCAGGGGGCGGCGCTGTCAGCCGCGTTGCTGGTGTTGGGCGGATGTGGTGGCAGTGAGGGCGGGGGCACGGCGCCGGTGGCGACAGCGGCCACGCGGTCCGTGCAGAGCGTGGCGCAGGCCGCATCCCCTGCGGCGTACAACATCGGCACGGGCATCAGCGACATCACGGGCGAGGCGGCCGAGGCCGGCATGTTCGGCTACTCGAAGATCGATCAGCAGACCGGCGGCATTCACCAGCGGCAGCGTGCCCGCGCGTTCATCATCGAAGACCCGGCAACGAAGCAGCGCGTGGCGATTGTGGTGACGGAAACCGGTGCCGTCATGCAGGGCGTGCAGCAGGCGGTGCTGGCGCGGCTGAAGGCGCGCTACGGGGCGCTCTACACCGATGCCAACGTGCTGCTCACGGCCACGCACACGCACGCGGGACCGGGCGGTTTCTCCCACTACGCGCTGTACAACCTGAATGCACTGGGCTACTTGCCGCAGACCTTCAACGCGATTGTCGATGGCATGGTCGAGGCCATCGTACAGGCGCACGACAACGTGCAACCCGGCGAGATCGACCTCAACCAGAGCGAGCTGCACAACGCCAGCCGCAACCGCTCGGCGCCGGCGTTCCGTGCCAACCCGGCGGCGGATCGCGCGGTGTTTCCTGAAGAAATCGATCCGCTGGTCACGCAGCTGACCTTCCGCCGTGCGGGGCAGGCCGTGGGTGTGCTGAACCTGTTTGCCACGCACGGCACCAGCATGACCAATACCAACACGTTGATCAGCGCCGACAACAAGGGCTACGCCGCCTATCACTTCGAGCACGACGTGATGGGCGTGCGCTACCTCGAAGGCAAGGGCTTTGTGGCGGCATTCGCGCAGACCAACGCGGGTGACATGACGCCCAACCTCAATCTCAAGCCCGGTAGCGGGCCGACCGAGAACGAGTTCGACAACACACGCATCATCGGTGAGCGTCAATTTGGTGTGGCGCAGGCACTGGTGGATGCACCGTCGACGCCGCTCGCGGGCGGGGTGGATGTGCGACAGCGCTATGTCGAGATGGGCAACGTCACCGTGGAGCCCGCCTACACCGGCGATGGCCAGCGGCACACCACGTGTCCCGCGGCCATCGGTACCACGCTGGCGGCTGGCAGCACGGAGGACGGCCCTGGCCCGGGTGTCGCGCTGGAAGGGCAGAGCAACCCGTTCCTGGCCGCACTCGGTGGCTTGCTGTTCACGATTCCGGATGACCTGCGCAAGTGCCACGCGCCCAAGGAGCTGTTCGTGCCCACCGGCCTGATGCGGCCGGTGCCCTGGACGCCACCGGTGCTGCCGGTGCAGTTGGTACGCATCGGCCCGCTGTACCTGGCGGCGGTGCCAGCCGAGCTGACGATCATGTCGGGCTACCGCATCCGCCGACAGCTGGCGCGCACGCTCGGTACCACTATCCACAACGTGCTGGCGGTCAGCTATTCCAATGCGTACTCACAATACGTGACCACGCCAGAAGAGTACGACGTGCAGGACTACGAAGGCGGCAGCACGCTGTTCGGCAGGTGGACGCAGCCGGCCTACATGCAGGAGCTGGATCGTCTGGCGCAGGACATGGCGCAGGGGCGCCCCACCACCAACACACTCACGCCGGCGGACCTGAGCCGGCAGCAGATGACCTTCCAGACGGGCGTGGTGCTGGATGCACCGCCGCTGCTCCACCAGTTTGGTGATGTGAAGACCGATGCCGCCGCGCGCTACACGGCAGGCCAGACGGTAAGCGTGGTCTTCGTCACCGGCCACCCGAAGAACAACCTGCACCGCAACGACACCTTTGTGAAGGTGCAGCGTCTGGTGGATGGGGCGTGGAAAACGGTGGCGGTGGATGGCGACTGGTCAACGCAGTACCGCTGGAAACGCGTGTTCGGTGCCGAATCTGAAGCGCAAATCAGCTGGACAATTCCGACCGGCACACCGGCTGGCACGTACCGCATCGTGCATCAGGGCGATGCCAAGAACCTGCTGGGGACCATCACGCCCTTCATGGGCACGTCACGGTCGTTCGAGGTGAATTGAAGAGGGCGGGTTGGGCGGCGCATCCGTCGCCCATTGCCTTGCTTGGTGGTTTCAGACGACGGCCTTGACCGGATAGCCGGCCTGCTCAATGGCGGCCTTCACGGCATCGGTGGCGGCCCCGCTCGTTACGGCCACGGTCTGCGTAGACAGATCAACCTGCACGCTGGCGGCAGCATCCACCTGTTGCACCGCACGGGTGACGGCAGACACACAATGGCCGCAGCTCATACCTTCCACAGAAAACGTCGTCATGGTTCTGGCTCCTGAATCGAAAGAAAAGAAGGGAGAGGAAGTCACGGGCGCAGTATGAACCTTCCCACCGTGGGAAGCGCAAGCGTAAGATGAGGGCTTGACCTTGCCAAGATGGGAAGGTCTAGGCTGATGCCATTCTCCCTGAAATGGACGCTTCCATGACTGCCGCCAGCCCCGTCGCCAACCTCGACGACGCTTCGACTGACCTCGATATCAGCGGGATGACCTGCGCCGCCTGTGCAGGCCGGGTTGAGCGTGCCCTGCGCGCCGTGCCCGGCGTGACCGAAGCCAGTGTGAACCTCGCTACCGAACGCGCTCGCGTCCATGGCGGGGCGACCGGTGATGCGCTGGTTGCTGCCGTGACGGCTGCCGGCTACGAGGCACGTGTCGCGGCAGACGAAACCGCCGCGCCCGTCGCCACCGAAACGGATTTCTGGGACGGCGCCGGCCCCGTGTGGATTGCCGCCGTGCTGTCGGTACCGCTGGTGCTGCCGATGGTTGCCGGCTGGCTCGGCAGTGATTGGATGCTGCCCGCGTGGGCGCAATGGCTGCTGGCGACGCCGGTGCAGTTTGTGATCGGCGCGCGTTTCTACAAGTCGGGTTGGAAGGCCGCGCGTGCGGGGGCCGGCAATATGGACTTGCTGGTCGCGCTGGGTACGTCGGCGGCGTATGGCCTGTCGCTGTGGCTGTGGTGGCGTGCCGGTGCGGATGAGATGCCGCATTTGTACTTCGAGAGCGCTGCCGTAGTCATCACCCTGGTGCGCTTGGGCAAGTGGCTGGAAGTGCGCGCCAAGCGCCAAACGGCACAAGCCATCCGCGCCCTGCAGGCGCTGCGCCCGGATACCGCCCGCGTGCGCGGCGCCGATGGCACGCTGCGCGACACGCCCGTTGCCCGTGTGCGTGTGGGCGACGTGGTGTCGGTGCGCGCCGGAGAGCGCATTCCGGTCGATGCGGTGGTGCTCGAAGGCGCCAGCCACGTCGATGAATCCATGCTGACCGGCGAGAGCCTGCCAAGCCCCAAGCGCGAAGGCGATCGTGTCACCGCTGGCGCCATCGCCACCGACGGCGTGCTGCTGGTGCGCACCACGGCCATCGGCGCGGATACCATGCTCTCGCGCATCATTCGCCTGGTCGAAGACGCGCAGGCCGCCAAGCCGCCGATCCAGCAACTGGTCGATCGTGTGAGCGCGATCTTCGTGCCGGCGGTGTTGGTGGCGGCGTTGCTCACGCTGGCCGGTTGGGCGATCGCCGGGGCCGAGTGGGAGACGGCCATTGTCAACGCGGTGGCGGTGCTGGTGATTGCCTGCCCGTGTGCGCTCGGTTTGGCGACGCCGTCGGCCATCATGGCGGGCACCGGTGCGGGCGCACGGCGCGGCATCCTGATTGCCGATGCACAGGCGCTAGAGCGTGCGCAGCAAGTGGACTTCGTCGTCTTCGACAAGACCGGCACGCTCACCGTCGGCCAGCCGCGCGTGACGGCAGTCGAAGCTGCACCCGGTGTGGATACCGATACGTTGCTCGATCAACTTGCTGCGTTGCAAGCCGAGAACACCCACCCACTCGCACATGCCACGCGTGAGTATGCGGTGGAGCAAGGCCGCGCGAAAGGTCGCACAATCGCGCCCGCGCAATCGCCCGAAGTGCTGGCTGGACGCGGCACGCGCGGCATCGTGAACGGTGCGTCGCTGCAACTCGGCAACGCGCGTTGGATGAGTGAGCTGGGGCTCGACCGCAGCACACTGCAAGCGCGTGCAGATGCGCTGGAAGCCCAGGGCAACACCGTGTCGTGGCTCGCACAAAGCACCGAAGGTGGTGTGCAACTGCGTGGCCTGATTGCCTTTGGCGATGCGCTCAAGCCCGGTGCCAAGGAAGCGGTCGCTGCGCTGCAGGCACGTGGCGTTCGCACGGCACTCGTCACCGGTGACAACGCGGGCGCTGCGCGCACGGTTGCGGATGCACTCGGCATTGACGAGGTGGCCGCGCAAGTGCTGCCGCACGACAAGGCCGCGCGCGTGATGGCCTGGCAGCAGAGCGGCCACGTGGTGGCGATGGTGGGTGATGGCATCAACGATGCGCCCGCGCTGGCTGCGGCCGATGTCGGCATCGCCATGGCCACCGGCACGGACGTTGCCATGCAGGCCGCTGGCATCACGCTCATGCGGGGCGAGCCGCGCTTGGTGAGTGATGCGCTCGACCTCTCGCGCCGCACCGTCGCCAAGATCCGCCAGAACCTGTTCTGGGCATTCATCTATAACGTGGTGGGCATTCCGCTGGCAGCCTTTGGCCTGCTGAGTCCCACCTTTGCCGGCGCGGCGATGGCGTTCTCCAGCGTGAGCGTCGTGACCAACGCGCTGATGCTGCGCCGCTGGCAAGCCTCCGGAGACCGCGTATGACGCAGACCGATCTCAACGCAACCCAAGCTCCGGTCAATATCGGCGAGGCCGCCAAGGCGAGCGGCGTCTCGGCCAAGATGATTCGCTACTACGAGAGCATCGGCCTGCTGCCGCCCAGCCCGCGCACCGAGGGCAACTACCGCATGTACGACGCGCGGGCGCTGCACGTACTGCGCTTTATCCACAGGTCGCGCTCGCTTGGGTTCGCGCTGGAGGAGATCCGCACGCTGCTGTCGCTCTGGCATGACCGCGAACGCGCCAGCGCCGATGTGAAGGCCATCACGATGCGCCATGTGGCCGACCTGGACGCGCGCATCCGCGAGCTGCAAGGCATGCGCGACACACTGATGACGCTGGCCAACGCCTGCCACGGCGACGACCGGCCCGACTGCCCGATCCTCGAAGGCGTGGCTGGCGAGACTGGTGACAAGGGCGCCTGCTGCCACTGAGGGGGCCCTCGATTGGGCGGGGCGGCGTCTATGCCACAATCCGGCAACCCAACGAGGAGACGCCAATGACGCAAGCCCACGCAGAGGTCAACGCGGTTGAAAGCCGCCAGCGCATGAAGGACCATACCGAGTTGCTGGTCCGCACCTGGCTACCAGCACCCGAGACCGGCGCACCACGCGGCACCGTCATCCTCGTCCACGGCATGGCTGAACACAGCGGGCGTTATCCACATGTCGCCAAGGTGCTCACTGATCTTGGCCTGCGCGTGCGGGCCTTTGATTTGCGCGGCCACGGCAAGAGCGGCGGCCCACGCATGGCGCTCGACGCGCAAGACAACTACCTCACCGACCTCGCAGAAATCATCGACGCGGCCGTCGCCGAGTGGCACGAGATGCCGTTTGTGCTGGGGCACAGCATGGGTGGGCTAATCGTTGCGCGCTTCACCACGGCGCGCATTCGGCCGGTGCGTGGCGTGCTGCTGTCATCGCCCGCACTGCGCGTGAAGCTGCCGCCGGGGGCGGGCATTGTGCGCGGCATTCTCTCTGCGCTGGCGCCGCGGCTAGCGGTGCCCAATCCGGTGGATCCGGCCAAGCTGTCGCATGACCCGAGCGTTGCGCCGGCTTATCGTGCGGATGCGTTGGTGCAGGGCACGATCAGTGCGTCACTGCTTGAATTCATGCTCAATGCGATTACGCAGGCGCAGAAAGATGCGCCGCGCCTGGAAGCGCCGATGCTGCTGATGGCCGGTGGTTCTGATTCGATTGTTGATCCGTCGGGCAGTCGGGATTTCTACGCGAATGTGCCGGAAGCGCTGCGCACGCTGGCCTGGTTCGACAGTGGTTATCACGAGATCTTCAACGAAGCGGAACCGTTGCGTGGTGAGGTGTTTGAGAAGATGAGGGAGTGGTTGGCTTCTCGGATTTGAGGTGAGTGAACTTGATGTGCTGCGAAGCACTTTACTTCGGTTGCATGTCGAGAAAGCGCTTACTTAACTATCGTGCAAGGCGAGCCAGTTCTTTCGGGAATTTTCTTAAGTAAGGACACGATCGATTGTCGCTGATTTGTATATTGACAGCCTACTCAGTTTGATCGGTATAGGTCATCTGGTTTGCAGATTTTTGTGGTGAGTCGTTTCAATCGATAGTAGGGATTAAGTGGACTCGGTTGAACCCATGATTGCGATGCAAGATCAAGATCGGTGACTTCGTATTGGATTGCCTTGTATTTCAACGCATCCAGTGAATTGATAATTGGTTGCCAAATTTTGTTTTGAAATACTTCGCGTGGCGTAACGGGATTCCTTGAATACCAAGGTGCAATTGGTTGTATTGGCATCCAGAATTGACCTGCGACGAGAGTGAGGTAGTCTCCGAGTTGCCTTGGTGGAAAATTGAGGTTCCCTAACGAGTCATAGCTAACGCTACCCCAAATCATGGGGCTTGGACTTTCTGTGTGATCGTATGCGAAACTAAGATATATATAAGGAAGGCTTGATCTTAAATGCCAATTTAATGGGTGTTTTGGATTGGATGCGTTGCTGTCGAGAGTCGATAGTCGCTCTATAGCCTGATTTGTAAGTGCCTCGAACGAGGGGCGTTCTTCGGGTACCTGTTTGTCGTATCCAATGCCTTTTGAGTTGTATATATTTTTTAATTCTGTGGAATGAAAGCAATATGGGTAACCGAGTGGGCACCCGCTAAGATCGAAATAGCTGACTTCATTGGCGCTCGCCAAAGGGTGAAATGGGCCGCTGTGTATGTAGGTTACTATCTTGTAGTCGTAAGCCTCTTTCGGTTCCACAAGCTTATTCAGTGCCACCGTCGTCATCTGCTGAATTTTGTCCCGAGCAGGTTTTTCGGGATTCATGTAGGTCTTGATGAAGTTGTGTCCAGATAGCTCAGCCGTATCGAACGGGATTGAGACATTGGCTTGCAATACTTGATCCGTGATGAGGGATCGCAGCGCATTGATGACCACGTCTGCATTGGAAGTGACATATGTGCCGCCGCCTGGGACATAGTTTGCGGGTGTGGCAACACCGGCGATTCCGAAGCTGCCCGGCGTGACGTCAGGGTTGCTGTATAGAAGCCGATGAGAAGCGTTGCCGTAGAGGTTGCCTTGAGAGTGCGCCACCAGCAGAACCCGTCTGCCGTTCTCAACGATGTCCTGGGTATAACCCGCCACATGGGTGGTGACGCGGCTGTCAATGTAGCTGTTTTCGGCTTCCCACTTCTTCTTCAGCTCTGCGCTGGATTCGCTTTCTGTCTTGATGATCAAATCTAGGGCGATTCTTGCGAGCTCTGGAGAGATGCCGTTGATTAGCCCCAACGACGCGCGAACAAGTAGCTCCCACGAGAGATCAGAGTTTTCAGCCAACTTTTGCTGGAACACGCGCTGAAGGTCATCAATAAATCCCCGGTCGGGTTGATCGCGTTTGCGTAGCTGACGGGGACACCGTTGAACCTCGCGCCGATCATGGCGGCGAGCTCGTCTTTGCTAGCTTCCCAGTCTTGCGGGGTGTTCCGGATGCCGTTGCCGAAGTAGATGCGGTATCTCGATTCACACTTCGTTTCGACTTGAGCGGCAGTTAGCGACGGCAGTGTTCCCAGCGCAACGCAACACATCAGGGCGATGGCTTTCAATCGCATGGTTTGTCTCCCGAGTATGAATCGACGATTTGTCCAGCCAGATTGTCTTGAGCTCTCGCTTGAGCATTCAGTCGTTCGCGAGTGTTGAGATACATCGCAAGAACGTCTTTGGTGGCGTCCAGCCACGATGCGCGCCCGAGTTGACTGCGAGCGCAGGCGAATGAACGCCAGAGCTCTTGTGCCGCAATCTGAGCTTTTTCCGGTGTTGTCGCGGTCAGGATGAAGTTCTGCTGAGCTTTGGCGTATTGCATCATCGCGGCCCGTTGCGCTGGGTCCGGATACGTCTTCTCGATGTAGTGTTCGACGTCGTCGCGTATGCCGTTCTTGTTGGCGTCGATGCCCGCGATGGACGCATCGAAATCAGTAGATTTCACGCCGGGGCGGCCCGCTTGATTTTCGACCGCACCAACCTGTGAGTTCAGGACTGAACCCTTGTTGGCTTGAGTTGCGTTGGATGCTGTTGGAGCGTTGCTCGTCGCTGAGTCGGTTGCCTGCTTCTGAGCATCGCCCTCACTTGTGAATGAGAAGGACCACCAGGCAGCAGCAACTGAGCACATGGCAACTACGGCCACGATTTTTGCCTTCACGTCTCCCCCTTTCGCGGGACGTTTGGCTCATCGCCCGCGCTGGACGTCTATTTGAATGTGTTTCTGAAACCTAGGAGGGGAGGCATGCGTGTGCAAGTTAGCTATGTGAAACTTTGCTTAGTGTTGGCTTGCACCGGGCGCGGCATTGGCGCCGCGCCGTATTTGCAGCTCTAGCTAGCAGCGGGTCTGACATCGATGTTGTCTTGCAGACTTTGCGCGTCATCTGCCAACGTTTCAGCGGCAACTCGACAGAGTGCAAGAAGATCGGAAACCGTGTTTGGGAGAAGGAAGCTTGAACCTTCCGCATCGTTGTTTGCGACCAGCCTCAAAACTGTGCCGATGCCGCGAGCGACAGTCTCAGTCGTGTCGCATAGGCGCAGGAGCGATTGTGTGTCCTGCGTATTGAGCGGCTCGATGGAGCCGTAGAGTGGGAATGGTGAAAAGCCAGAGATCGCGTGATCAAGAAGAGGGAGGTCTTGGCTTACCGGTGGGGGTGTGACGCGCAGATGGGTCATGTCTAACTTCTTGAGAAGTTTAGACCCGCGCCCCGCTGCTAAACGGGGTGGGCGGGCACAAGTCAGGGTTAGCAGACCGACTCAAGGACCGGCAGGACCGAAGTCCTCCCTGTCAAGGCCCGCCCGTATGGGCGAACGCGAACGGAACACCAATCGGCAAAATTGGTGCCCGCCTTGAGTCGTCGGCTGCTAAACCGATCGTCGCTGTTTACGACGCGCAGAGTATAGCCCGCGAGGCTGGTATCAACGCCACGCTATGGGCTAGAAAACAGTCCGCCACAATTCCCCCCAATCCCGTGCAAAATGACCCTTCACCATCTTGGGCGCGCCCTTCTTTGGCAAGACAAAGAAAGTGAGTCAGCCCCGGCAGGGGATGAAACAAGGGATGCACCACAAGAACAAGAACAAAAAACAAAACCCAAAACCCAGCAACACCAAAGAGAAAAAGCACGGAGACATGGAAACCTACGACTACATCATCATCGGCGCAGGCTCCGCGGGCTGCGTCCTGGCCAACCGTCTGACGCAAGACCCCGACGTCTCTGTGCTGCTGCTGGAGGCCGGCGGCAAAGACGATTACCACTGGATCCACATCCCCGTCGGCTATCTCTACTGCATCGGCAACCCACGCACCGATTGGCTTTACCGCACCCGCGAAGAGCCCGGCCTGAACGGCCGCTCACTCGGCTACCCACGAGGCCGCGTACTGGGCGGCTGCTCGTCCATCAACGGAATGATCTACATGCGCGGCCAGCGCGAAGACTACGACGGCTGGGCTGCCGCAACCGGCGATGCTTCGTGGAAGTGGGACGCCGTGTTGCCGCTCTTCAAGGCCAGCGAGAACTACCACGGCGGTGCCAACGAATGGCACGGCGCCAGCGGCGAATGGCGCGTTGAAGCGCAACGTCTGCAGTGGCAAGTGCTGGAGACCTTCATCGAGGCCGCCGTGCAGGCGGGCATCCCGCGCACGAGCGACTTCAACCGTGGGGACAACTTCGGCGTTGGCTATTTCGAGGTCAACCAGAAACACGGTATCCGCTGGAATACCGCCAAGGGTTTTCTGCGGCCAGCATCGCAACGGCACAATCTGACCATCGTGACCGGCGCCCAAGTGCGCGCGCTCACGTTTGATGGCAAGCGCTGCACAGGTGTGGCGTATCGCGGGGCAGGGCAGGACTACACGGTGGCCGCGCGCGAAGAGGTGATCCTCTCGGCCGGGGCGATCAACTCGCCGCAGTTGCTGGAGCTGGCAGGCATCGGTCAGCCGGAGCGGCTGCAGGCGCTGGGCATCAACGTGCGTCAGGCGTTGCCCGGCGTGGGTGAGAACCTGCAAGACCATCTGCAACTGCGCTGCGTGGTCAAGGTGCATGGCGTGCCGACGCTCAACACGCGTGCCGCCAACTGGTGGGGCAAGGCGCTGATCGGCATGGAATACGCGTTCAACCGCAGCGGCCCGATGAGCATGGCGCCGTCGCAGTTGGGGGTGTTTGCGCGCTCCAACCCGCAAGTGGCGCGGCCGGATGTGGAGTACCACGTGCAGCCGCTCTCGCTCGACAAGTTTGGTGACCCGCTGCACGCGTTCAACGCATTCACCGCCAGCGTGTGCAACTTGCGACCGACTTCGCGCGGCTCGGTGCATCTCACCTCGGCGGATCCGTTTGCGGCGCCGACCATCGCGCCCAACTATCTGTCGACGGAGGAGGACCGCAAGGTCGCGGCCGATTCGCTGCGCCTGACGCGCCGCATCGTTGCGCAGCCGGCTCTGGCGAAGTACCGGCCGGAGGAATACCTGCCCGGCCCCAACTATCAGACCGACGACGACCTCGCGCGCGCCGCCGGGGACATCGGCACGACCATCTTCCACCCGGTCGGCACCTGCCGCATGGGCCGGGCGGATGACGCGGGCGCGGTGGTCGATGCGCAGTTGCGCGTGCATGGCATTGACGGCCTGCGTGTGGTGGATGCGTCGATTATGCCGACCATCACCTCGGGCAATACCAACTCGCCGACGATCATGATTGCCGAGAAGGCCGGCGAGATGATTCGAGCGGCACGCAAGGCGCGTGCGCGCGGCGAGCCGGTGGCGGCCTGACGCCGGTTTGCGGGGCGATGACACGGGCGTGACACGCGCCCATGTCATATCGATAGGCAATCGGTATTGCTCCGATACGTAACTCTACGTAACCCCCATCGGAAAACCGCAAAGCCAATGCCGGTGCGGGTTTATGGGCCGTAAGCGACGCGTAATCGTCTTGGTACAAACCCCGATGTTTTGCGACGCAACAGCCGTTGACAATCGTTCGCACCAAAAAAGAGGCGGGAGACAAGAGGGGATCATGGCGCAGGACATCATTCTCGAAACGCGCGGACTGACTAAAGCCTTCAAGGGCTTTACCGCCGTGTCCGACGTCAACCTGCGCGTGCAGCGCGGGTCGATCCATGCGCTTATCGGCCCGAACGGTGCCGGCAAGACGACCTGCTTCAACCTGCTGACCAAATTCCTGGTGCCCACGCGCGGCACCATTCTGTTCAACGGCGTCGACATCACATCGGAAAAGCCGGCACAGATTGCACGTCGTGGCGTGATCCGCTCGTTCCAGATCTCTGCCGTGTTTCCGCACCTGACGGTGATGGAAAACGTTCGCGTGGGGCTGCAGCGCCAGCTCGGTACGGCGTATGCATTCTGGCGCAGCGAGCAATCGTTGAATGTGCTCAATGAACGTGCGATGGCACTGCTCGAACAGGTGGGTCTGACACAGTTCGCGCATACCGTGACGGTGGAGCTGCCCTACGGCCGCAAGCGCGCGCTGGAGATTGCCACCACGCTGGCGATGGAGCCCGAGCTGATGCTGCTCGACGAGCCCACGCAGGGCATGGGCCACGAAGACGTGGACCGCGTGACGGAGCTGATCAAGCGTGTCTCCGAAGGCCGCACGATTCTGATGGTGGAGCACAACATGAACGTGGTGTCTTCCATCGCCGACAAGATCACAGTGCTGCAGCGCGGTCAGATCCTGGCCGAAGGCCCGTACGAAGATGTCTCGAAGAACCCGCAGGTGATGGAAGCCTATATGGGCACCGTCGATGCGGCGCTGGAAGGCCACTGACCGGCCGAATCGATCATCCGCCGATCAGTCGACACGGCCGCATGCCGTGGCATGAACGCTAAGCGAAACGCTAGACCCGAACACACGAGAACACTGCATGAGCACGCCCGCGCTCCAGATCAAGGACCTGCACGCCTGGTACGGCGAATCGCACATCCTGCATGGTGTCGACCTGACCGTGAACCGCGGCGAGGTCGTCACGCTGCTCGGCCGCAATGGCGCGGGCCGCACCACCACGCTGCGCGCCATCATGGGCCTGGTGGGCACGCGCCGTGGCTCGATCGTCGTGCATGACGCGAGCGGCCAGGGTGTCGAGACCATCGACTTGCCCACGCACAAGATCGCCCACTGCGGCATCGGCTACTGCCCGGAAGAGCGCGGCATCTTCTCCAGCCTGTCGTGCGAAGAGAACCTGATGCTGCCGCCGGTGCTCAAGGACCAGGTGGCAAAGAGCGGCAATGCGGGCATGAGCGTGGACGAGATCTACGAGATGTTCCCCAACCTGAAGGAGCGCCGCCAGAGCCAGGGCACGCGCCTGTCGGGCGGCGAGCAGCAGATGCTGGCGGTCGGGCGCATCCTGCGTACCGGAGCGAACTTGCTGCTGCTCGATGAGATTTCCGAAGGGCTGGCCCCGGTGATCGTGCAGGCGCTGGCCCGCATGATCCTGATGCTCAAGAAGCGCGGCTACACGGTGGTGATGGTGGAGCAGAACTTCCGCTTTGCCGCACCGCTGGCCGATCGCTTTTATGTGATGGAACACGGCAGCATCGTCGAGCGTTTCGAGGCGGCGCAGTTGCAGGACAAGATGCCCGTGCTGCACGAACTGCTTGGCGTCTAAAGCGTTGTCGATATCAATTTGCTTCACCACCGCGCGACGCGTCACAAGCGATGCGCGCACTACAGGAGACAAGACCATGACACTCAAGAAGCTGGCTGGTGCACTGATGGCGGTAGGACTGGGGGCGGCGGCGGGTTTTGCGCCGCTGAGCGCGCATGCCCAGGTGAGCGGCGACAAGGTGAAGATCGGTTTCATCACCGATCTCTCCGGCCTGTATGCCGACATCGACGGACAAGGCGGCGTCGAGGCGGTCAAGATGGCCATTGAAGACGCGGGCGGCAAGGTGCTCGGCAAGCCGATCGAGCTGGTCACGGCGGACCACCAGAACAAGGCCGACATCGCTGCCTCCAAGGCGCGTGAGTGGATGGACCAGCAAGGTCTGGACATGCTGCTGGGCGGCACCAACTCCGCCACCTCGCTGGCCATGGCCAAGGTGGCTGCCGAGAAGAAGCGTACGTTCATCTCCATCGGTGCCGGCACGGCGCGCCTGACCAACGAGGAATGTACGCCGTACACGATTCACTATGCGTATGACACGGTGGCCCTGGCCAAGGGCACCGGCAGCGCGGTGGTCAAGCAGGGCGGCAAGTCGTGGTTCTTCCTGACCGCCGACTATGCTTTCGGCCACTCGCTGGAGAACGACACCGCAGCCGTGGTCAAGGCCAACGGCGGCACGGTGGTGGGCTCGGTCAAGCACCCGCTGTCGGCATCGGATTTCTCGTCGTACCTGCTGCAGGCGCAGTCGTCCAAGGCGCAGATACTGGGCCTGGCCAACGCCGGTGGTGACACGATCAACTCGATCAAGGCGGCCAAGGAATTCGGCATCACCAAGACGATGAAGATCGCCGGCCTGCTGATGTTCATCAATGACGTGCACAGCCTGGGCCTGCAAACGGCCGAAGGCCTGCTGATGACCGACAGCTGGTACTGGGACATGAACGACGCCACGCGCAAGTTCGCCAACCGCTACTTCATGAAGATGAAGAAGATGCCGAGCAGCCTGCAGGCTGCTGACTATTCGGCGGTGTCGAATTACATCAAGGCAGTGGCCGCCGCCGGCACGGATGATCCGGACAAGGTGATCGCCCAGCTCAAGAAGACCAAGCTGGACGATTTCTATGCCAAGGGCACGATCCGCGCCGATGGCCGTTACGTGCACGACATGTACCTGATGCAGGTGAAGACCCCGGCCGAATCGAAGAAGCCGTGGGACTACATGAAGATCGTCACGGATATCCCGGGTGACCAGGCCTTCACCACGCCGGCCGAGTCGAAGTGCTCGCTGATGAAGAAGTAAGCAGGTAAGCAATCCGGCGCCGCTGCCCGCGTGGGTGGTGGCGCCTTCAGCGTTGTTGCATTGTTGGTGTGATGTCCTCTTACTGACCGCGATGGAAATCTTCGGCGTTCCGCTACCGGCCATGCTCAGCCAGCTGCTGCTGGGTCTGGTCAACGGTTCCTTCTATGCGATGTTGAGCCTGGGCCTTGCGGTCATCTTCGGGCTGCTCAACGTCATCAATTTCGCGCACGGCGCGCTGTTCATGCTGGGCGCGGTGCTCACGTGGATGGGCTTCTCGTACCTCGGCCTGCCGTACTGGTTGATGCTGGTGCTCTCACCGCTGGCGATCGGCGTGCTGGGGATGGTGATCGAGCGCACGCTGCTGCGCTTCATCTACAAGCTCGACCACCTGTACGGCCTGCTGCTCACGCTGGGCGTGACGCTGGTGATCGAGGGTGTGTTCCGTGCCATCTACGGTGTGTCGGGGCTGCCGTATGACACGCCCGAGCTGCTGCAGGGTGCGACCGACCTTGGCTTCATGATGCTGCCCAACTACCGCGCGTGGGTGGTGGTGGCCTCACTGGCGGTGTGCTTCGCCACGTGGTTCATGATCGAGAAGACCAAGCTGGGTGCGTACCTGCGCGCCGGCACCGAGAACCCGAAGCTGGTGGAAGCCTTTGGTGTGAACGTGCCGCTCATGGTCACGCTCACCTACGGCTTTGGCGTGGCGCTGGCGGCCTTTGCGGGCGTGCTGGCGGCACCCGTCATCCAGATCTCGCCGCTGATGGGGCAGAGCATGATCATCACCGTGTTTGCCGTGGTGGTGATCGGCGGCATGGGGTCGATCATGGGTTCCATCCTCACCGGCCTCGGCCTGGGGGTGATCGAAGGGCTGACCAAGGTGTTCTATCCACAGGCGTCGGCCACGGTGGTGTTCGTGATCATGGTGCTGGTGCTGCTGGTGCGTCCGGCCGGCCTGTTCGGTAAAGAGAAATAAAGCGAAGCGGCACGATGCAAAACTCTTCTTCCCTCAAATACGTCCTGTACGGCCTGCTGCTGGTGGCGCTGATTGCGGCGCCGCTGGTGGGAGCGTACCCGGTGTTCGTCGCCAAGCTGCTGTGCTTTGCGCTGTTTGCGTCGGCGTTCAATCTGCTGCTGGGCTACACGGGGCTGCTGTCGTTCGGGCACGCGGCGTTCTTTGGTGGCGCGGGCTACGTGGCCGGCTACATGATGCGCGATCTCAACGTCACGCCCGAACTTGGCTTGCTGGCCGGCACGGCAGCAGGCGCCTTCATCGGTCTGATCGTGGGCCTGCTGGCCATCCGCCGCCAGGGCATCTACTTCGCGATGATCACGCTGGCGCTGGCGCAAATGCTGTACTTCTTCTGCCTGCAGGTGCCGTTCACGGGCGGCGAAGACGGCCTGCAAGGCGTGCCGCGCGGCAAGCTGTTCGGCATGCTGGATCTGTCTTCCGACCTGACGCTGTACTACGTGGTGCTGGCGATCGTCGCGTTGGCCTTCTTGCTGATCGTGCGGACGATCCACTCGCCGTTCGGGCAAATCCTCAAGGCCATCAAGGAGAACGAGCCGCGTGCCATCTCCCTCGGCTACGACACCGACCGCTTCAAGCTGCTGGCCTTCGTGCTGTCAGCGGCGCTGACCGGGCTGGCTGGCTCGCTCAAGACGCTTGTGCTCGGCTTTGAGACGCTGACGGACGTGCACTGGTCGATGTCAGGCTCGGTGATCCTGATGACGCTGGTGGGTGGCCTGGGCATCCTGTCGGGCCCGATCCTGGGCGCGGCACTGGTGATTGCGCTGGAAAACAAGCTGGGCGACATCGGTACCTTCTTGGCGGGCGCCACCGGTTTCGACGGGTTCAATGTGCTGGGCGAATCGGTCACGACGGTCACGGGTGCGATTTTCGTGATCTGCGTGCTGACCTTCCGCCGCGGCATCATGGGTGAAATTGCTGCACGACTACCTTGGCTGCGGCGCTAGGGTCACAATGGCCGCAAATGGCGTCGCATCCCCCCCGAAAGGGTGATCTTGGTGCCTATTTGGTGCTTAGTGCACCGTAAGGGTTTGCTCTAGTTGTTGCGTTGCGGTGCATTCTTTACAGTCTCGTTACGGTTTTCGCACGAGATAAATGAGGCGGGAGCGAGGAGACGACAGCACACACCGCACGAAACGGTGGAGATGCTAAATAGAACAGAGGCCCTGCCAGGCGATCCCCGGCAGGGCCTTTTAGTTTGTGCCTTCAGTGTGCGGCGCTCGCCGCCAGCAGGGCCCGGCCCCGGGCGCTGACGGTTACCAAACGCGTGTCGGGCAAGCAATCCACTAGCCCATCAATGCACGCATCTTCCCAGATCGACAAACGTGGACATGACGTCCGCCACGTCTCCAAGACCTCCGCATACGGCCTGGGCCGCTCGGCCAGTGACTGCAGCAATTGCAGGGTGAGGGCACGGGTGGGGTCGGTCATGGTGGGCTCCGTTTTCGGGTTATCCACATATCCACATGCCCACAGTCTCGTCGGCGCTGGCGCACAAGAGAAATGCATTCGGAGTCGACGTCTATGCGCGCACTGCATGACAATGGCGCCTTCGCCTTGAGTCCCCATGACCCTGTCCACCCGCCTTGCCACGCTGGATGACCGGCCACGCCTGTTGGCCGCCATCGCATCGAGCGCCTCGCCGCTGCAATTGGCGCATGCCGTCGATACGCTGCTGGCTCACCCGAGCGTGCATCCGTGCTTCCTTGTCGAGGAAGACGGGGCATTGCTTGGCGTCACACCGATCACGCTGGTGCCACACTTGGCGCTCGGTGGGTTGGTGGCGTGGCTGCCGGTCGGCGTGATGCTGTTTTCCGATGACGTGGCCACGCGTGATGCCGCCTTGGCCGCCGTCAATGAGTACGCCCGCGCACATGGCATACTCCACGTCCTGCTGCCGCCCGCGGCGCTTGCCGCGTATGACGCCACCGCGCTCGGCTTTGCAGCGGATGCGACCGGTTGCTGGCGCCGCAGCGCGCGTCCGTCGCCCAAATCGCTGGGCTAGTCCTTCCCGCTCATTCGCCTGTTTCTGTTTCCCGATGGAATTCGCTTTGCTCGCCTTGGCCGGCTTTCTGGCTGGCCTGATCGATGCCGTGGCCGGTGGCGGCGGCCTGGTGCAGATTCCCGCGCTGTTTTCGGCATACCCGAACATTGCGCCGGCCACGCTGATCGGCACCAACAAGGTCGCGTCGATGTCGGGCACGGCCACGGCGGCGGTGCGCTACGGCCGCACGGTGCGCATCTACTGGGGTGCGACGGCGCCGGCGGTGGTCACGGCATTTGGGTTCTCGCTGCTTGGCGCGTGGGCGCTCATGCACATCCCCGCCGAACCGCTGCGCCGCGCGCTGCCGTTTGTGCTGGCGGTGCTGCTGATCTACACGGTGGCGAAAAAGAACCTCGGCGCCGATCACGCCCCCAGCCTCACCGGTTGGCGCGAGCGTGCGGCGGCGCTACTGGCCGGCGCTGTCATCGGTTTCTACGATGGTGTGTTTGGTCCGGGCACCGGCAGCTTTCTGATGATCGTGTTCGTGCGCGTGTTCGGCTACGACTTCCTGCATGCCTCGGCGTCCACCAAGATCGTCAACCTGGCGACCAATGTGGCGGCGTTGCTGCTGCTAGCGTCCAAGGGCCACGTGTGGTGGCAGCTGGGCCTGGTGATGGCGGTGGCCAACGTGGCCGGCAACCAGGTTGGCAGCCACCTTGCGCTGCGGCACGGCAGCCGCTTCGTGCGCAAGGTGTTCATCGTGGTGGTGCTGGCGCTGATTTTGAAGACGGCTTACGACGCGTTCATCCGCTGAGGCTTACCCACCCAGCTGCGTGTCGAGCGCCACGGTGCGCTCGGTGATGACATCGCCCGTGTGCTGCGTGGTGACGGTTTCGATGAGCATGATGCCGCATTCCTCGTCGGCGACGGGGCAGTGGCGCACGCCGCGCGGCACCACGCAGAACTCGCCGGGGCCGAGGTGCACGTCGTCGCGGTCTTCGAAGGCGATCTTCAGGCGGCCGTAGACCACGAAGAACAGCTCATCCTCATTCGGGTGGTCGTGCCAGACGAATTCGCCCTTCAGCTTGGCGACCTTGATGTGCTGGTCGTTGACCTGGCCGACGATGCGCGGCGACCAATAGTCCGTTACCTGTTCCAGCGCCTGCGTGACCTGTACGGCGTGTCCTGCGAGCATGATGCACTCCGATGTGTGGGGAGGCCCTGAAGATAAGGGCGTGCACCGCGCATTCCCAACCAAACTTTCTAATCGAGCCGATCACGCAGGCTAATGCGCGAAGCGTTGTCACCGGTTTGACGCACGCGCGCACTAGGCTACAAGGTTTCGCCTTCTTTTGTGCAGCAGCATCATGGCTCTGAGCCTCGACGACATCCAAACGCTATTTGACCGCCACGGCGGCATCGCCTACAGCGGCGAGCCCGTCACCCAGCTTGAACACGCGCTGCAAACCGCTGCGCTGGCGGAGGAGGCGGGCGCATCGGATGCGCTCATCACCGCCGCACTGCTGCATGACCTGGGGCATCTGCTGAACCTGCAAGGCGATACGCCAACCGCGCACGGCATCGACGATCAGCACCAGTACTTTGCGCTGCCGTTCCTGCGCGCGACGTTTCCGGATGCGGTGCTGGAGCCGATCCGCCTGCATGTGGACGCCAAGCGCTGCCTGTGCGCGATGGACGCGCATTACTACGCGCGCTTGTCGGCCGATTCCGTGCGCAGTCTGGCGTTGCAGGGCGGGGTGTTTTCGGCGGAGGAGGCCGAGGCCTTCATGCAGCGACCTTACGCGGCGGACGCGCTGCAACTGCGCCGCTGGGACGACCTCGCCAAGGTGGCCGGCCAGTCGACGCCCGCTCTCTCGCACTTTCTGGCGACGGCTGCGCGCGTCTCAAACGCAACGTAGGCTGCGCAGCGTCGCGCCCACAGCCTCATCCCACGGCGTATGCGGCTCGGCGCCCAGTGTCTGCACGAGCTTGGCGTTGTCCATGCGCACCGGGTGCTGCCACAGATAACGCATTTCGCGCATCTCACGCAGCATCTCCGAGAACGGCGCCAGTGCCGGCAGCAGCCACCATGGAAATGCACGCGTCTTGACCGGATGCCCGACCGCACGGCCGATTGACGCGGCCATCTGCGTGCCGTCGGCGTCCCAGTGACCGCGCATGTGATACACGGCAAAGTCCGGCAGGCGGTCGCCTTGTTCGACCAGGCGCAGCATCGTCTCCGCCACGTCCGGCAGATAGGCCCATTGGTGGCCGACACCGCGCGCGCCCGGATAGGTGAGGGTGCTGACGGGCTTGCCTGCATGCACCAGCGCGCCGGCAAACCAGTTGTTACCCGTGTGCGGACCAAAGAAATCCCCAGCGCGCACGATCAGGCTGCACACACCATCGGCACTGGCGGCCTGCATGCGGCGCTCCAGTTCCACGCGGATCTTGCCCTTGCGTGTGAGCGGCTGCTGCACGGTGTTCTCGCGCAGCACGGGAAAGGTGTCGGGCGCAAAGTTGTACACCGTGCCGGGCAGCACGATGCGTGCGCCAGATGCGCGGGCTGCGGCGATGGTGTTGTCGATCATCGGCAGCACCTGGCCGGCCCAGTTCTTGTAGCCCGGCGGGTTGACGGCGTGGATGATCAGCTCGGCGCCCTGTGCGGCACCCACCACGTCCTCGCGCACCATCGCATCACCGCGCACCCACTCGAAGGCGGTGTTGCGATCCGTCAGTGCATCCGGATTGCGCTGCAATGCACGCACGTGCCAGCCGCGTGCCACCAGCCGCCGTGCTACCTCGCCGCCAATGCCACCGGTGGCGCCCAGTACCAATGCGATGCGTTTTGCCTGTTCCATGACCCTGCTCCCGAGTGTGTTCTCGTTGCGATGGAGGCATTCTGGTCGCGCTTGTGCTTCAATGGAATTGTTGATGATAAGCGTGCTGCTATACGAATTTGTATGAGTGAACCAAGAGTATTCACGGAGCCGGGCTGGGAGCTGTATCGGACCTTTCTGGCCGTCGTGCGGGAAGGCTCGCTGTCGGGTGCAGCGCGCGCGCTGGGGCTGACTCAGCCCACCGCCGGGCGTCACGTTGATGCGCTGGAACAGGCGCTGGGCCTGCCGTTGTTCATCCGCACCCAGCAGGGGTTGAGCCCGACCGAGGCGGCGCTGTCGTTGCGGCCGTTTGCCGAATCACTGGAGTCGACCAGCGCCGCACTGCTGCGGGCTGCATCCAGCCATGGCGAGGGCGTGCGCGGCACCGTGCGCATCACCGCCAGCGAGGTGGTGGCGGTGGAAGTGCTGCCGCCCATCCTCGCTGATCTGCACGCCGCGTATCCGGAGCTGACGCTCGAGCTGGTGCCGTCGAATCGCATGGAGGATTTGCTGCGCCGCGAGGCCGATATCGCCGTGCGCATGCAGCCACCGACGCAGGGCGTGTTGATTGCGCGGCATATCGGTGGCATCGAGCTGGGTGTGTACGGGCACCGGCGTTATCTGGAGCGGCGCGGTGTGCCCGCCACACTGGGTGATCTCACGGGTCACACGCTGATCGGCTACGACAAGGAGAGCGCCTTTCTGCGCAGCGTGCGCGCGCAGTTGCCGTGGGTGCAGCGCAATCGGTTTGCGCTGCGCACAGACAGCGATCTCGCAGCGATTGCCGCGTTGCGCGCGGGTTTTGGTATCGGCTTCTGCCAAGTGGGATTGGCGCAGCACAATCCGGATCTCGTACGCCTGTTTGCTGGCGAGGTTTCGATCGTGCTCGACACGTGGCTCGCCATGCATGAAGACCTGCGCGATAGCCCGCGCTGTCGCGTCGTATTTGATGCGTTGGCGACGGGGTTGCGACGCTACATCGACGGGGAATGACCGATCGTGTTATCTGCCTTGGCGCAGCGGATCGAGCAGGCCTTTCAGGCCGTTGTGATCCAGCTCCTGCATCAGCGCCAGCAGGCGGCCGATCTGCCCCGGCGGAAAGCCCTCGCGCGCAAACCAGTTCAGGTAGTGGCCTGGCAGGTCGGCGATGAGCCGGCCCTTGTACTTGCCGAACGGCATTTGCGTGGTGACGAGGCGTTGGAGGTCTTCGGGTTGCATGGGCGCTATTGTGCCGTGTCAGCGTGAGGTGGCCGCGACAATCAACACAGCTAGCACCGCACACAACGGCGAATACACCCACGTATCTCGCTGCGCAAACACACTGCCCCGTACCCGCTTGAAGAAGCCGACATAGCGGAAATCGCCCACCGCACGCAGCGCAAAGATAGCGGCGAGCACGAAGGCGCCGATGCGCAGTACGCCGTGCGAAATCGGCGTGGTCAGGATGCCGGACGCCGCGGCCACCCAGGCTGCCATGGCGAGCAGGATCACCGCGATCAATGCTGTGCCAATCGCGCTCGGCTTGAACACCGGTGCGCCACCCACCGACGGCAGTGCAGCCTGTTTGCCGGCGGCGCCTCCCGCTGCCCAGTACAGATGCGTCAAACCGAGGAAGGCGAGCACTGCGCAAGCGATACGACCAGCAACGAGGGCGAGGAACATGATGGTGGCTCAGAGGAGGATGCCCCGAGTGTAGTCAGCCGTGTCGCCTGCTGCGACGGCTACGGTGCCGCACCCTGAGCCGGCACACGCGCTGCCACCCGCTCCAGCAGATGCGCCACAAAACTGGAGAGCTTCGGCAACGGCCGCCGATCCTGCCGGTACACGATGTGGATCGGCCGAGGCTCCGGCGCATAAGCCTGCAGCACGCGCACCAATCGGCCGTTGGCCAAGTCTTCCGCCACCAGCACCTCAGGCTGCAGCAACAGGCCGGCACCCGCAATTGCTGCCATGCGCAGGCCGTGGCCGTCATTGCACGTGAAGGCCGGATCGTCGCGCCAGGGCGTGTCGCCATCCCACCCGCGCAACTGCCATGCATTGCGGTTGTTCCACACCATGTGCGAGAGGCAGCGATGCTGCGGCAAGTCCGCCGGCGTCTCGGGTCGCCCATGCCGCGCCAGGTAATCCGGCGATGCGCAGATGACCATGCGATACACGCACAGTGGTTTGGCCACCAAGTCGGCGTCACCCAGCGCACCGATACGGATGGCAAGGTCGAACCCCTCGTCGACGAGATCGACCATGCTGTTGCTCAGGTTCAGTTCCACGCGTACCTGCGGATGCGCCTGTTGGAAGGTCGCCGCCAGCGGGGCAATGACGCATGCGCCGAAGGTGGTCGGTGCGCTCACACGCAGCGTGCCCGAGGGTGATGCGCGTAGCCGTTCGACGGAGGTCTCCGCCCAGCGCACCTGCTCCAGCACGCGCTTGGCATCTTCATAGAACACGCGGCCGGCATCGGTCAGGCTCTGGCGGCGTGTGCTGCGCTGGAGCAGGCGGGCGCCGAGCCGCGTCTCCAGTTCCTGCACGTACTTGCCGACCATCACCGCCGACATCTCCAGCCGCGCCGCTGCCTCGGTGAAGTTGCCGCCTTCCACCACGGCGACGAAGGTTTCCATGCTGCGCAGCTTGTCCATATTCCGAACTGTTGATTAGGAATGGCCGAAGTTACCACGTCTTTATCGCATACAGGGTTCGGCGAAGAATAGACGTCATTCCAATCGAATCAACAAGGAAGCGCAGCATGAAGATCGTCGTAATTGGCGCCAGCGGCACGCTTGGCCGCGCCGTGGTGGCAGAACTGGAGCAGGGCGGGGCACACCAGATCATCCGCGTGGGCCGTACGCAGGGTCAGCATCAGGTCGACATCACCAACGCCGACAGCGTGGCCGCGCTGTTCGACAAAGTTGGCCGTGTGGATGCCATCGTCTCCACCGCCGGCAACCTGTTCTTCGGGCCGCTGACCGAGATGTCGGCGGCGGATTTCAACATCGGCCTGCAGGACAAGCTGCTCGGCCAGGTGCGCCTCGCGCTGGTTGGCCAGCACTATCTGAACGATGGCGGCTCGATCACGCTGACCACCGGCATCGTCGGCCAGGAGCCGATTGCACAGGGCGCCAACGCGACGGCGGTGAACGCCGGGGTGGAGGGCTTTGTGCGGGCTGCGGCGTGCGAGCTGCCGCGCGGCATCCGTATCAATGCCGTCAGCCCGACGGTGCTGACCGAATCGATGGCGGCGTATGGGCCGTTCTTCCCAGGCTTCGAGCCGGTGCCGGCTGCGCGTGCGGCGCTGGCGTATCGGCGCAGCGTCGAGGGTGTGCAGAGCGGGCGCGTGTATCGGGTCGGCTGAGCCAGTGCGGATCGTGAACACGTTAAGGTAAAGGGAATCTCCCCCTTGCCCGCGCGGCGTGACTCCTTCTAGACTCCTTCATCCCCGACCCATCGGTCGGTGAATTCCCAGACTTCCAGATCAAGGGCGGGCATAGAACCCGCCCACACACTTCAGGAGACGGCATGAAGGTTTCGCGCGCCACCCGCATTGCACTCGCTGCCACGGCTCTGTTGGCCGGTACGGCATTCGCCCAGGTCAAGGTCGGCATCACGGTGTCGGCCACCGGGCCGGCGGCTTCGCTGGGGATTCCCGAGAAGAACACCGTGGCGTTGCTGCCCAAGGAAATCGCGGGCAAGAAGATCGAGTACATCGTGCTCGACGATGCGTCCGACACCACCACCGCCGTCAAGAACACCCGCAAGCTCATCACCGAAGACAAGGTTGACCTGGTGATCGGCTCGACCGTTACGCCCAACTCGCTGGCGATGGTGGATGTGGTGGGCGAGAGCGAAACGCCGATGATCACGCTGGCCGCCTCGGCACGCATCATCGAGCCGATGGACGCCAAGCGCGCGTGGGTCTTCAAGACGCCACAGAACGACTCGCACATGGCCACCGCTATTGCCGAGCACATGGCCAACCATGGTGTGAAGACCGTCGCACTGATCGGCTTTGCCGATGCCTACGGCGATTCGTGGGCGCAGGAGTTCGACAAGGTGGCGGGGCTGCGCAAGTTGAAGGTCGTGGCCAATGAGCGCTTTGCGCGCACCGATACCTCGGTGACGGGGCAAGTGCTGAAGATCATGGGTGCCAATCCGGATGCGGTGCTGATCGCAGGCTCGGGTACACCAGCCGCGCTGCCGGAACGCGCACTCAAGGAGCGCGGCTACAAGGGCAAGCTGTACCAGACGCACGGCGTAGCGAATGCCGACTTCCTGCGGGTGTGCGGCAAGGATTGCGAGGGGACGTTCCTGCCGGCCGGGCCGATTCTTGTGGCGGAGCAATTGCCTGACAGCAACCCGGTGAAAAAGCCGGCGCTGGCGTACAAGACCGCATATGAGAAGGCTTACGGCGGGCAGGTCTCGACCTTCGGTGGCCATATGTGGGATGCCGGTCTGCTGTTCGCCAACGCGATGCCCGAGGCCCTGAAGAAGGGGCAACCCGGTACGCCGGCATTCCGCAAGGGGCTGCGGGATGCGATGGAAGCGACGGCTAATCTGGCGATCTCGCATGGTGTGATGAACATGAATGCGAAGGATCACCTGGGGTTGGACCAGCGCTCGCGCGTCATGGTTGAGATCAAGGACGGCAAGTGGAAGCTGCAGAACTGACGACGTAACAGCCTTATCGCCCCAAGCAAAACGCACGGTTCGCGCCGTGCGTTTTGCTTTTGCGACGCAGCTCAGGCGAGCGCCACGCTTTGCGGCACCGGGGCGGCGTTGCCCTCGGGCAGGGCGGCGTGGATCTCGGCGAGGTCCCCATCGCTCAGCTTGAGGCTTGCCGCACCGAGCAACCCGTCGAGCTGCTCCGGTCGCCGCACACCCACAATCGCACCTGTGACGACCGGATTGCGCAGCGTCCAGGCGATGGCGACTTCGGCCGGCGTCTTGCCATGTTGCGCGCCCACACCGCGCAAGACCTCCACCAGCGCCAGATTGCGCGTCAGGTTTGGCTCCTGAAACTCGGGGCTGCGCTGTGCGCGCCAGTCGTTGGCCGGCAGCGCCACAACCCGCTCGCGCGTCATGCGTCCCGACAATAGCCCCGATTGCAGCGGCGAATAGACGATGTTGCCGATGCCATGCGCCGCCGTGTAGGGCAGGATGGATTCTTCGATGCCACGCATCAGCAGCGAGTAGGGCGGTTGCAGAGAGGTAATCGCCGCCACGGCACGGGCCCGTTCCAACTGGGTCGCGTCAAAGTTGGAGACGCCGATCTGGCGGATCTTGCCCGCTCGCCGCGCCTGTTCCAATGCGGCGATGGCCGCTTCGATGGATTGTTCGGGCGCGCCCGGCGGAAAGGCGGGCCAATGAATCTGGTACAGGTCGATCGTTTCCACGTTCAACCGACGCAGGCTCGCGTCGATTTCACGTGAAAGCGATGCGGGATCCAGCGAATGCGAAATCCTGCCCTGTGCGTCCCACACCAGCGAGCCCTTCGTGAAGACGTAGGGGCGTTGCCCAGCGGGCAGCTCGCGCAGTGCCTGGCCCACAACCGTTTCAGCATGACCCAGTCCATAGGCGGCGGCCGTGTCGATCCAGTTGATGCCGGCATCCGTGGCGGCGGCAATGGCGGCGATGGAGTCGCGGTCGTCCTGCGCGCCCCAGCCATATTCCCAATTGCCGCCGCCCGAGGCCCAGGTGCCGAAGCCGAGTGGGGAGATGTGCAGGTCGGATTGACCGAGTTGTCGTGTCTGCATGGCGATGTCCTTGTCAGATCAGGGAGAGGAGTCGCCAGTCTAGGCAGCGTGATCGCGCCGATTAAGTGGATAGAATCGGATGCACTATGAAGACAGAATTCACAATCGATCCGGACCTGCTGCCTGCGCTCGATGCATTGCGGCGCGTGGCCGAGGTCGGCAGTTTCACGCACGCGGCGGCGGCGCTGGAGGTCTCAACCTCCGCACTGTCGCAGACGATCCGGCGGCTGGAGTCTGCGCTCGGCGCGCAACTGCTGGCGCGTACGACGCGGCAGGTGAGCGTTACCGAAGCGGGGGAGGCCTTGCTCGCTGTCGCGCGGCCGAGTCTCGACGCGCTGTACGGCGCGATGGCGGAAGTGGGCGAGCGCGCGACGGAGCCGCGCGGTACGTTGCGCGTGACGGCTTCGCGCGTGGCGTATCAGGCGGTGCTGCAGCCGGTACTCGGCGATTTCCTCTCGCGCTATCCGCGTATCGAGCTGGAGGTGTCGGTGGACGATGGCCTATCCGCCATCGTCGCAGACCGCTTTGACGTCGGCATCCGCTTTGGTGAGCGTGTCGAGCGCGACATGGTTGGCGTGCCGATCGGGCCGGCGCGACGCGTCGCGGTGGTGGGCAGCCCGGCGTATCTGCAGGCGCATGGCACACCCCATTCGCCGGACGCACTGCGCGGGCATCGCTGCATCCGCTACCGCTTTCCGAGCGGCGGCACCTTGTATGACTGGGAGTTTGTCGAGCCCACGCAGGGCGGCACAATTCAGTCGGTCGACGTGGCTGGTGGTTTCATCGCGAATGATGTGCTGGCGATGGTCGGGGCGGCAAAGCAGGGCGTTGGCCTGGCCCATGTGCTGGAAGACCTCGTCGCCGAGGATGTGGCGAACGGGCACTTGGTCCGGGTGCTCGAGGCGTGGTGCCCGCCGATGTATCGCTTTCATCTCTATTTCCCGCGCTCGCCACAGATGCCGGGCAAGCTGCGAGTCTTCATCGATTTTCTGCGCGCTCGGTCGGGTAGCGGGGACGGTGAGTCGCCTGACTGATGTGTTTCACGTGAAACACAACGGGCGGAACAAGCGGTGCATGTTTCACGTGAAACACGAAATCGGCGGTTATTTCGCGCCGATTGCCGCATCGTCGAACAGCGCGATACATCGGCGACTTATAATTCGGCTTCTTCAAATTTCCGATGCCTCCATGCGAGGAGGAAGCCATGCTGTATCCAATTGAATTCGATGTGATCGTGGTGGGCGGCGGACATGCCGGCACCGAGGCCGCCCTGGCGGCGGCGCGCATGGGGTGCCAGACCCTGCTGCTGACGCACAACATCGAAACGCTGGGGCAGATGAGCTGCAACCCGTCTATCGGGGGCATTGGCAAGGGCCATCTGGTCAAAGAGGTCGATGCGCTGGGCGGTGCCATGGCCATTGCCACGGACGAGGGGGGTATCCAGTTCCGTATCCTCAACTCCAGCAAGGGGCCGGCCGTGCGCGCCACCCGTGCCCAAGCCGACCGTGTGCTGTACAAGGCCGCGATCCGCCATCGCCTGGAGAACCAGCCGAACCTGATGCTGTTCCAGCAGGCCGTCGAAGACCTGCTGGTGGAGGGCGACCGCGTGGTCGGCGCCGTGACGCAGGTGGGCGTGCAGTTCCGTGCACGTGCGGTCGTGCTGACGGCGGGGACATTCCTCGACGGCAAGATCCACGTGGGGCTGAACAACTACACTGGCGGCCGCGCGGGCGACCCGGCAGCGGTGTCGTTGTCGGCCCGGTTGAAGGAGTTGAAGCTGCCGCAAGGGCGCTTGAAGACCGGTACGCCGCCCCGGATTGACGGTCGATCCATCAATTTCTCGGTGCTCGAAGAGCAGCCGGGCGATCTGGACCCGGTGCCGGTGTTCTCGTTCATGGGCCGCGCGAGCATGCACCCACGCCAAGTGCCGTGCTGGGTCACGCACACCAACGAGCGCACGCACGACATCATCCGCGCCGGGCTGGACCGCTCGCCGATGTACACGGGCGTGATCGAGGGGGTGGGGCCGCGCTACTGCCCGAGCATCGAAGACAAGATCCACCGCTTTGCCAGCAAGGATAGCCACCAGATTTTCCTGGAGCCGGAAGGCTTGGCGACCAACGAGTTCTACCCGAATGGCGTGTCGACCAGCCTGCCGTTTGATGTGCAGCTCGATCTGATCCACTCGATGCGCGGGCTGGAAAATGCGCACATTCTGCGCCCTGGGTATGCCATCGAATATGACTACTTCGATCCGCGTGGGCTGAAGGCCTCGCTGGAATCGAAGGCGATTTCGGGTCTGTTCTTCGCCGGCCAGATCAATGGGACGACCGGCTATGAAGAGGCCGCCGCCCAGGGTCTGCTCGCCGGTATCAATGCCGGCCTGCAAGTGCAGGGCAAGGATGCCTGGACGCCGCGCCGTGACCAGGCTTACCTGGGCGTGCTGGTCGACGACCTTATTACCCGGGGCGTGACCGAGCCGTATCGCATGTTCACCAGCCGCGCGGAATTCCGCCTGAGCCTGCGTGAAGACAACGCCGACATGCGGCTGACCGAGGTCGGTCGCACGCTGGGCGTGGTCGACGATGCCCGCTGGGACGCATTCAACCGCAAGCGCGACGCTGTTTCACGTGAAACAGAGCGCCTGAAGTCGACGTGGGTGAATCCGGCAACCCTTCCGCTGGAAGATGCCGAGCCGGTGCTGGGGAAGGGCATCGAGCGCGAATATGCGCTGGCCGACTTGCTGCGCCGCCCGAACGTGACGTACGAATCGCTGATGGGCATGCAGGGCGGTAAGTACGCGCTTGAAGCGCCGCTGGCTGAAGATCCGCTGCTGGCCGAGCAAATCCGCGAGCAGGTTGAGATTGGCATCAAGTACCACGGCTACATCGCCCGCCAGGCCGATGAGGTGGAGCGCCTGGGCGCAAATGAGAACACCCGTCTGCCGGCCGATTTCGACTACTCGCAGGTGCGTGGCCTGTCGATCGAGGTCCAGCAGAAGCTGGCCAAGCACAAGCCTGAGACCATCGGGCAGGCGTCGCGTATCTCCGGCATCACGCCGGCAGCGGTGTCGCTGCTGCTGGTGCATCTGAAGAAGGGCGTACTGCGCGGCCAGGTTGGCCCCCGCGCCGGTGCAGAAGGCGAGGCCGCTTGATGGCAAATGCACTGACCAACGCCCGCTCGGAGTTGGAGGCGGGCGCCCGTGCGCTCGGCCTGTCGCTGGACGAAGCCCAAGTGGATCGTCTGCTGGCGTACCAGGGGCTGCTCGCCAAGTGGAATCGCGTCTACAACCTGACCGCCATCCGCGACGCGGGTGAGATGCTCACGCATCACCTGCTGGATTCGCTCTCGGCTGTCTCGCGCATTGCCGAGCTGGCGCGCCGCGCGCAGCCAGAAGCGCCGCGTGTGCTGGACGTGGGCTCCGGTGGTGGCTTGCCCGGTATTCCGCTGGCCATCGCCTACCCCGATGTGAGCGTCACGATGGTCGACATCGTGCAGAAGAAAACAGCTTTCCTGACGCAGTGCCGCGCCGAGCTTGGCCTGACCAATGCCCAGTCGCATTGGGGCCACGTGGAAAAACTGGTCGACGCTACCGGCTACGGCGTCATCACTTCGCGTGCGTTTGCCGAGCTGGCCGACTTCGTCAATCTAGCCGGACACTTGCTGGCCCCGGGTGGCCGCATGGTCGCCATGAAAGGCGTGCGCCCCGATGCCGAAATCGAGCGCTTGCCTGCTGGCTGGATCGTTGAGGCCATCGAGCGTCTGACCGTGCCGGGGCTGCCGGCCGAGCGTCATTTGGTCATCCTTGCGCCGTCGGCGTGAGTCATTCACCGCAGAGGAGTCATGTCGCATATTTTCGTGATCGCCAACCAGAAGGGTGGGGTCGGCAAGACCACCACCACGGTGAACCTCGCGGCAGGGCTGGCCGCGCAAGGGCAGCGTGTGCTGCTGGTCGACCTCGACCCGCAGGGCAACGCCTCGATGGGCTCGGGCATCGACAAGCACACGCTCGAATTCAGCATCTATCAGGTGTTGGTTGGCTTGGCGACGATTCCGCAGGCGCGCCAGCGTTCGGAAGCCGGCCGCTATGACGTGCTGCCCGCCAACCGCGACCTGGCCGGCGCCGAAGTCGAGCTGGTCGATCTGGAGCACCGCGAAAATCGCCTCAAGCTTGCGCTGGCCGAGGTGGATGCCGACTACGACTTTGTCCTGATCGATTGCCCGCCGTCACTGTCGTTGCTCACGCTCAACGGCCTGTGCGCTGCGCACGGCGTGGTTGTGCCGATGCAGTGCGAGTACTTCGCGCTCGAAGGGCTGTCGGATCTGGTCAACACCATCAAGCAGGTGCACGCCAACCTGAACCGTGATCTGAAGGTGATCGGTCTGCTGCGCGTGATGTTCGACCCGCGTGTGACGCTGCAGCAGCAGGTGTCGGCGCAACTCGAGTCGCACTTTGGTGACAAGGTCTTCAAGACGGTGATTCCACGCAACGTGCGCTTGGCCGAGGCGCCGTCGTACGGCATGCCGGGCGTGGCATTCGATCCCGCATCGAAGGGTGCCAAGGCCTATCTGGATTTCGGCGCCGAGATGATCGCGCGCGTGCGGCAGATGGCCGAGTTGCCGGCCTGAGCGCAAGAGGAACAACATGAGCACGATGAAGAAAAAGGGATTAGGCCGCGGCCTCGAAGCGCTGCTGGGCAGTCCCGCCGAGATCGTCGAGACCGCCAAGCAGGAGGGCGCGCCAACGGTGCTGAAGCTCGACCAGATGCAGCCCGGCAAATACCAGCCGCGCACGCGCATGGACGAGGGTGCACTGCAGGAACTGGCCGCGAGCATTCGCGCGCAGGGTCTGATGCAGCCGATTCTGGTGCGCAAGATCGCGTCCGACGGGCCGCAGCCCAAGTACGAAATCATCGCGGGCGAGCGCCGCTTCCGTGCCTCGCGCCTCGCCGGCCTGACCGAAGTACCGGTGCTGGTGAAGGACGTGCCGGACGAATCGGCCGCCGCCATGGCGCTCATCGAAAACATCCAGCGTGAAGACCTCAACCCGCTGGAAGAAGCGCAGGGCATCGCGCGCCTCGTGCGTGAATTTCAGTTCACGCACGAGCAGGCGGCGGAATCGGTGGGGCGCTCGCGCAGCGCAGTGTCGAACCTGCTGCGCCTGTTGAATCTCGCTCAGCCTGTGCAGACGATGTTGATGGCCGGCGACATCGACATGGGCCACGCCCGTGCGCTGCTGGCAGTCGACAGTGCGACACAGATCCTGTTGGCCAACCAGATCGTCAACAAGCGTCTGTCGGTGCGCGAGACGGAAAAGCTGGTGGCGTTGACGCTCAAGCCGTTCGAGTTGAAGTCGCTCAAGCAGAAGGGCGCGCACCAAGGTGGGCGTGACGTCGCCCGCCTGGAAGAAGAACTGGCGGACCAACTGGGCCTGGGTGTGCAGATCAAGCTGGCGGCCAAGGGCCGTGGTCAGTTGACCGTGCAGTTCAGCAGTCTCGATGAGTTTGACGGTTTGCTGGCACGCCTGCGTCCGGACGGCGACGAAGAGGCCGCCTGAGTCGCATGACTGCGACAGTTTGACGCAGTCGGTGCGGCCCGCGCCGCTGCGCCATTTGCGGACATTCACCGGCACCGAATCAGTGCGATTACCTCGCACGTCATCGACGCTGTGCGCGGGCAATACCATCATGGAATCACCAAGGCACCGCTCCATCAGGCGGATTCGGTGCCCTGGCAGCAGCACATCATTGCGTATGGAGCGTGGAACGCAGCCGCTCCGGGTGCTGTCGAAGGCGCCCGCACGACCGTTCGCTTGCGCGTTGACTGGTGAACGCCATGTCCCGTAAAATCGTGCGGTTTTAAATCCGCCTGACCCAAAGCGGTGCGGCATGTTGAAAGGCCATTCTTCCATGCAGCCAGCCACGCGGCAACGGCCCGATTCTTACGCTTCGTTGGAAGCCGCCCGACCAGTCTCGGCGCAGGCTCCGGAGCACGACGATTGGGATGATGACGCAGGGAAGGCGGAGCCGCCGGTGCATGTGCTCTCACATGACGAAGCGGTTGCCATGTTCGGCGAGCAGGCCCTGCGGGCTTCGCGTATCACGCCCTTCTCCATCGTGCTCGGCCAGGTGGCCATCACACTGTTGTGTGCGCTCGGATGGTATGTGGGTAGCTGGTTTGCGGGTACAGGCACTACGTCGGCAGGCCAGGCTGCGTTGTCGGCCCTGCTGGGTGGTGGCGTGTGCGTGGTGCCTTCGGCATGGTTCGCGATGCGACTGTCGACGGCCAAGGGGTTCGAGTCCATCGCCCGTCTGGTGGTGGGCGAAGCGATCAAGGTGCTCGGCACGGTCGCACTGCTGGTGATTGTGGTGGTGATGTTCAAGGGGCTGCATTGGCCGCCCTTGCTGATCACTCTGATCCTGGCGCTCAAGATGTACTGGGTCGGACTCGCACTGCGTTGACGGTACGATGAAAGACCAAGCCTGCAGCATTGCCGCAGGCGCACGGGATGTGTCGGGAGGTGGCAGGAACAGGCGGCAGGAGAAGCCCCGGTTCATTGCACTGACACTCCGCAAGAATAAGGTGGCGCGTTCCAGCCGCGTGCAGTCCGCGATCTCCAGGGAAACCTGTTGAGCATCGGGCGCGAGCAAGAGCGGGTCACGAAGAATGTTTCGCAATATTGGACTGAATCATCATGGCAACTGAAGTCGCAGAAGCCGCCGGCCACGCCGCCGAGCACGCTCTCACGCCTTCCGCGTATATCGCGGAGCATTTGCAGAATTTCAATAGCCTCGGCGGCAAGCAGGCGTCCGTCGTCGACTTCACCGTCATCAACTGGGACACGATGTTCTGGTCCGTGTTGATGGGCCTGATCGGCATCATCTTCCTGGGCATGGCCGCGCGCCGTGTCACCTCTGGTGTTCCGGGACGTTTCCAGGCCTTCGTTGAGCTGGTTGTCGAGATGGTCGACGACCAGGCCAAGGGCATCATTCACGGCGATCGCTCCTGGATCGCTCCGCTGGCCCTGATGGTCTTCGTTTGGGTCACGCTGATGAACGCGGTCGACTTGATCCCGGTGGACTGGGTCACGGGCGTCAACCACATCCTCGGCACCTTTGGCGTGCACGTGCCGCACCACCGCGCGGTGGCCACGGCCGATCTGAACGGCACCTTCGGCATGTCCTTCGCCGTGCTGATCCTGATGATCTACTACAGCTTCAAGATCAAGGGCGCGGGCGGCTTCGCGCACGAGTTGCTCTCCGCTCCGTTTGGCGCCAAGTGGTACCTCGCGCCGTTCAACCTGATCCTCAACATCATTGAATTCCTCGCTAAGGCTGTGTCGCTGGGCATGCGGTTGTTCGGCAACATGTACGCGGGCGAGCTGGTATTCCTGCTGATCGCGCTGCTTGGCTCGATCTGGACGTTCGGTGCTGATTTCTCGGCACTGGGTTTCGTAGGTCACGTGGTGGCCGGTGCGGTTTGGGCGATCTTCCACATCCTGATCGTTCTGCTGCAGGCGTTCATTTTCATGATGCTGACGCTGGTGTACATCGGCCAGGCACATGATCACCACTAAGTAGCGGTTCAGGTTCTCCGGTTCCGTTTGGTTTTTTCAAGTTCTCAAGTTCTTAGTCTTTCACGTAAAAGGGAGTCATCATGCAAGCATTTCTCGCCAACATCCAAGGTCTGACCGCCATCGGTATCGGCATCATCATCGGCCTGGGTGCCATCGGCGCCTGCCTCGGCATCGCACTGATGGGTGGCAAGTACATCGAAGCCTGCGCACGTCAGCCTGAGCTGATGAACCCGCTGCAAACCAAGATGTTCCTGCTGGCTGGCCTGATCGACGCGGCATTCCTGATCGGCGTTGGTGTGGCCATGCTGTTCGCGTTCGCCAACCCGCTGCTGTCGGTCATCAAGTAATTCTTTTCGGTCTGCATGATGCCGGAGGCGGCCTGGGTGAACGCACCGCGTGACCCTCGCCGCTTCGTGCATTGATCCGTAGTCTCAATACCGAAAGGAACACACCATGAACCTGAACGCCACACTCGTCGCGCAGATGGTCGTGTTCTTCATCCTGTGGTGGGTTGTTGCCAAGTTCATTTGGCCGCCCCTGGTGAAGGCGCTCGACGAACGCGCGAAGAAAATTGCCGATGGCCTGGCCGCTGCCGATAAGGGCAAGGCTGAGCTGGAGCTGGCCAACAAGCGGGTCGAGCAGGCACTGACCGAAGCGCGCAATGAAGGCGCGCAGCGCATCGCGGACGCCGAAAAGCGTGCCCAGATGAGCGCCGACGAGATCAAGCAAAACGCCCAAGCCGAAGCCGCGCGCATCATCGCGCAAGCCAAGGCCGAAGCCGAGCAGCAAACCGTGCGTGCGCGTGAATCGCTGCGCGACCAGGTTGCTACGCTGGCCGTCAAGGGTGCCGAGCAGATCCTCAAGCGTGAAGTCAATGCGCAGGTCCACTCTGATCTGCTCAATCAACTCAAGGCTGAGCTGTAATCATGGCAGAACTCGCAACCGTTGCCCGTCCGTACGCAGAGGCGCTGTTTCGCGTAGCGAAGGCCGGCAATCTGGGTGCATGGTCTGAGCTCGTGTCGGAAATGGGGCAAATTGCCGCCGTACCCGACATGAAGGCAGTCGCCGATGATCCGAAGCTCTCCAAAGCCGATGTGGCGGGGATCTTCCTGTCGGCGTTGAAATCTCCGGTGTCGCACGAGGCGAAGGAACTGGTTGGCCTGCTGGTGGCCAACAAGCGCCTGTCGCTGCTGCCGGAAATTGCCGCGCAATTCCATGTGCTGCGGAATGCCAGCGAAGGCGCCGCCGACGTCGAGATCACCAGTGCGTTCCCGCTTGAGGGCGGGCCCCTGACCGAACTGGTCGCCACGCTCGAACGCAAGTTCGGCAAGAAGCTGCAGGCTCACGTGAGCGTCGATCCTTCGTTGATCGGCGGCGTGCGTGTGCAGATTGGCGACGAAGTGCTCGACACCTCGGTGCGCGCGCGCCTGACGCAGATGCAGTCTGCGCTGACCGCCGCGTAATGCTGTTCCGCGAGGCGCCGATGAGATTGCCCGCGGACAGATTGAAGAATTAGGAGCATTCGATGCAACTGAACCCCTCCGAGATCAGCGACCTGATCAAGACCCGTATCGAGGGCTTGAAGGCTGGCGCTGACGCAAAGAACACCGGCACGGTCATTTCCGTGACGGACGGTATCTGCCGCATTCATGGCCTGTCGGGCGTGATGCAAGGCGAAATGCTGGAATTCCCGGGCAACACGTTCGGCCTCGCGCTGAACCTCGAGCGCGACTCGGTCGGCGCCGTGATCCTGGGTGAGTACGAGCACATTTCCGAAGGCCAGGAAGTCAAGTGCACGGGCCGCATTCTGGAAGTGCCGGTTGGTCCGGAACTGCTGGGCCGCGTGGTCAACGCGCTGGGCCAGCCGATCGACGGTAAGGGCCCGATCAACGCCAAGAAGACGGACGTGATCGAGAAGGTCGCTCCGGGCGTGATCGCACGTCAGTCGGTGAGCCAGCCGGTGCAGACCGGCCTGAAGTCGATCGACGCGATGGTGCCGATCGGCCGTGGCCAGCGTGAGCTGATCATTGGCGACCGCCAGACCGGCAAGACCGCTGTGGCCGTCGACGCCATCATCAACCAGAAGGGCAAGGGCATCTTCTGCGTGTACGTGGCAATCGGCCAGAAGGCTTCGACGATCGCCAACGTGGTGCGCAAGCTGGAAGAGCACGGCGCGCTGGAATACACGATCGTGGTGGCTGCTGCCGCTTCCGACTCGGCTGCCATGCAGTACCTGTCGGCCTACGCCGGCTGCACGATGGGTGAGTACTTCCGCGACCGCGGCGAAGACGCCCTGATCGTGTACGACGATCTGACCAAGCAAGCTTGGGCGTACCGTCAGGTTTCGCTGCTGCTGCGCCGCCCGCCGGGCCGTGAAGCCTACCCGGGCGACGTGTTCTACCTGCACTCGCGCCTGCTGGAGCGTGCTGCCCGTGTGAACGCTGAGCACATCGAAAAGATCACCAACGGCGAAGTCAAGGGCAAGACCGGTTCGCTGACCGCGCTGCCCGTGATCGAAACGCAGGCCGGCGACGTGTCCGCGTTCGTGCCGACCAACGTGATCTCGATTACCGACGGCCAGATCTTCCTGGAAACCGACCTGTTCAACGCTGGCGTTCGCCCCGCTATCAACGCCGGTATCTCGGTGTCGCGTGTGGGTGGTGCGGCTCAGACCAAGGTCATCAAGAAGCTGTCCGGCGGTATCCGTACCGACCTGGCCCAGTACCGTGAACTGGCTGCGTTCGCGCAGTTCGCTTCCGACCTGGACGAAGCGACCCGCAAGCAGCTCGAGCGCGGCCGCCGCGTGACCGAACTGCTCAAGCAGCCGCAATACCAGCCGCTGCAAGTGTGGCAGCTGGCCGCGTCGCTGTACGCAGCCAACAACGGCTTCCTCGACAACGTGGACGTGAAGGACATCCTGGCTTTCGAAAAGGGCCTGCACGACACGCTGAAGACGAAGTACGCCGATCTCATCAACCGCATCGAAGATACGAAGGATCTGTCGAAGGATGATGAGGCCGCTCTGCGTGCCGCGATCGAGGATTTCAAGAAGTCCGCCGCGTTCTAACCGCGTCAATCCTGGAACTGGTCACGCTTAGCCTGCGTGGCCAGGTCTGAACGGAGAGAGTGAAATGGCCGGAACAAAAGAAATCCGCACCAAGATCAAGAGCGTGCAAAACACGCGCAAGATCACCAAGGCGATGGAAATGGTCGCCGCGTCCAAGATGCGCAAGGCGCAGGAACGGATGCGTGCTGCCCGCCCGTACGCTGAGAAGATCCGCAACGTTGCTGCGCACATGGCGCAGGCCAATCCGGAGTACAAGCACCCGTTCATGGTGGCGCGCGACATCAAGCGCGCTGGCCTGATCGTGGTGACGACGGACAAGGGCCTGTGCGGTGGCTTGAACACCAACGTGCTGCGCGCCGTGACCAACCAGCTGCGTGAGCAGCAGGGCAAGGGCATCGAGACGCAGGCTACGGCCATCGGTACCAAGGGCATGCAGTTCCTGGGCCGTATCGGCGCGAAGGTCGTCTCGAACGTCGTGCACCTGGGTGACACGCCGCATCTGGAAAAGCTGATCGGCGCGATCAAGGTTCAGCTGGACGCATTTGCGGCCGGCGAGATCGATGCTGTGTACCTCGCGTACACCCGCTTCATCAACACGATGAAGCAGGAGCCGGTGGTTGAGCAGTTGCTGCCGCTCACAGCCGACAAGCTGACGCAGACCGACGCCGAGAAGCAAGCCTACTCGTGGGACTACATCTACGAGCCGGACGCACAAACGGTGGTCGACGAGCTGCTGATCCGCTATGTCGAGGCGCTGGTGTACCAAGCGGTGGCCGAGAACATGGCCTCCGAGCAGTCGGCCCGGATGGTAGCGATGAAGGCGGCTTCGGACAACGCAAAGAACGTGATCGGCGAACTGCAACTGGTCTACAACAAGACCCGTCAGGCAGCGATCACGAAGGAATTGTCCGAAATCGTCAGCGGCGCGGCAGCGGTCTGACGCCCACGGCAAAGATTTAAGTTATTGGAGATACAAATGAGTATCGGAACAATTGTGCAGTGTATCGGCGCCGTGGTGGACATTCAGTTCCCGCGTGACGCAATGCCCCATATCTACGAGGCACTCGTGCTGGAAGACAGCAACGAGAAATCGTTCGCCGAGAAGGGCCTGACCTTCGAAGTGCAACAACAGCTGGGCGACGGCGTGGTGCGTACCATTGCACTGGGCTCGTCCGACGGCCTGCGCCGCGGCATGGCGGTCAAGGGTACCGGCGCAGCGATCTCGGTGCCTGTCGGTCACGGCACGCTGGGCCGCATCATGGACGTGCTGGGTCGTCCGATTGACGAAGCCGGCCCGATCGCCTGCGACGAAAAGCGCGCGATTCACCAGAAGGCCCCGAAGTTCGACGAACTGTCGCCGTCGGTGGACCTGCTGGAAACCGGCATCAAGGTGATTGACCTGGTTTGCCCGTTCGCCAAGGGCGGTAAGGTGGGTCTGTTCGGTGGCGCCGGTGTCGGCAAGACCGTGAACATGATGGAGCTGATCAACAACATCGCCAAGCAGCACTCGGGCTTGTCGGTGTTTGCTGGCGTGGGCGAGCGTACCCGTGAGGGCAACGACTTCTACCACGAAATGAAGGACTCCAACGTGCTCGACAAGGTGGCGATGGTGTTCGGCCAGATGAACGAGCCGCCGGGCAACCGTCTGCGCGTGGCGCTGACCGGCCTGACGATGGCCGAGCGCTTCCGTGACGAAGGCCGTGACATCCTGTTCTTCGTCGACAACATCTACCGCTACACGCTGGCCGGTACCGAAGTGTCGGCACTGCTGGGCCGTATGCCTTCCGCCGTGGGCTATCAGCCGACGCTGGCTGAAGAAATGGGCAAGCTGCAAGAGCGTATTACGTCGACCAAGACCGGCTCGATCACGTCGATCCAGGCCGTGTACGTGCCTGCCGATGACTTGACCGACCCGTCGCCGGCAACGACCTTCCTGCACCTGGACTCGACCGTCGTGCTGTCGCGTGACATCGCTGCACTGGGTATCTACCCTGCAGTGGATCCGCTCGACTCGACTTCGCGTCAGCTCGACCCGCAGATCGTGGGCCAAGAGCACTACGACGTCGCCGACCGCGTGAAGAAGACGCTGCAGCGCTACAAGGAACTGCGCGACATCATCGCAATTCTGGGCATGGACGAACTGTCGCCGGAAGACAAGCTGGCTGTGGGCCGCGCCCGTAAGATCCAGCGTTTCCTGTCGCAGCCGTTCCACGTGGCGGAAGTGTTCACGGGTTCGCCGGGCAAGTACGTGCCGCTGAAGGAAACCATCCGCGGCTTCAAGATGCTGGTGGACGGCGAGTGCGATCACCTGCCGGAACAGGCGTTCTACATGGTCGGCTCGATCGACGAAGCCTTCGAGAAGGCCAAGAAGCTCCAGTAAGAGCAACGTCTGACCCTGTGCGAGAGCCGGGGTCAGCACTGGCTTTCTGAAGTCCATTCAGGAAGCGGCTTTTCTGAGCAAAGGAATCGAGATGGCAACCATTCATGTAGACGTCGTCAGCGCTGAGCACGAGATCTTCTCCGGCAATGCCAAGTTTGTGGCACTGCCGGGTGAAGCCGGCGAGCTGGGCATTCTGCCTGGCCACACGCCGCTGATCACGCGCATCAAGCCGGGCGCCGTGCGCATCGAGAAGGAAGATGGTGGCGAAGAGTTTGTGTTCGTTGCCGGCGGCATTCTCGAAGTGCAGCCGAAGAAGGTGACCGTGCTGGCCGATACCGCAATCCGCGGTCACGACCTGGACGAAGCCAAGGCGAACGAAGCCAAGCGTGCGGCCGAAGAGGCGCTGCAGAACCAAAGCAGCGACATCGATCTGGCCCGTGCGCAAGGTGAACTGGCCGTGGCTGCTGCGCAGTTGGCCGCGATCGCGCGCCTGCGTCGCAAGCGCTGAACGCCGGTTGATGCCGATCTGCCTGGCAGGTCGGTATGGCCCAAGAAAAAGCAGCCCGTTTGGGCTGCTTTTTTGTTGCCTGTCGCTACCGTTGTTGCTTAGTGGTGGTCCTCTTCACGGTGTTGCTCGTTGTGGCCGCCTTGGCCCTGTGGGTGCGGCTGTGCGGGCGCGGCTTCGTGGTGCTCAACGTGCGGCGGTTGAGGTTGGGGTTGCGGACGCTGCGGCTCCGGACGCGGTTCGGGCCGAGGCAGCGGCTGCGACGGGTGAATTTCCACCGGACGCGGCGGCTGTGCCGATGGGCGCGGTGCTTCGAAGTGCTGCTCAGGCTGACGTGGCTCTGGACGCGGACGTTCCTGCGGTGCGGGCGCGGTCGGCCGAATGACTTCAGCGGGGCGCGGTTGCGGTTGCTGCGCTTGCACCGGACGATGTTCCTCGCGGGAGATGTCTGCGCGCATGCCTTCCTGCGGCTGCGGACGTGACGTCATACCAGCGGGCGACTGCGGGGGCAGCGCGGGCTTCGGCAAGATGGCGCGCTCTTCACCGCGACGTTGCTCCTGCGCAGGCTGTGCACCGGGTTGTTGTCCAGGGTGCGTGGTGGTGCCCGGCGCCATGAATGCTTGCGGCGCGGGTTGTTGTGCACCATGCGGGCCTTGTGCATTCCCCGGCGTTGGCTGGTTGCCCAGATGCGGCGCGCCTTCACCATGCGGCATGTTGGCCGGTGTGGCGCGCGTGAGGCGCAGGCCCGCCGCCTGCGCCCCCGCTGGCATCGGCTGCGCGCCGGCGTTGGCCGGCCCACGCACCGGTGCGACATGTGCGGGGGCGCTGCCGCCCGTCCACGCGGGGCCGGCGCCGGCCAATGTGCCGCCTTGGGAGTGGAAGCGCTCGGCCAATGCATCACGCCCGCCTGCCGGCGCCTGTGGTGCACGCACCGCAATGGCTTGCCGCGAGAACACCTGTGCTGGCGGCAACGGGTGCGCGCCACTGGCAGCGGCTGCGCCCACCAGACTTGCCCTCACTGGTGCCAGCGCCGGCGTTGACACGATCTGCGCATGCGCCAGTTGCGCGCGCATCTGTTCGGGGCGCAGTCGTGCCATGGCAGGGCCGACCGGCTTGCCGCTGACGAAGGTCTTGGCCGGCACTGCTGTCAGCGCGGCGGGGTTGTTGGCGTTGACATACGTGACGCGGTTCACATTGGTGATGTTGGTCACGTTGTTGTTGATGATCGTCTTGTTGACCGTGACGTTGTTCACCACCACCGTGCGGTTGATGTTGGTCACGTAGGTGGGGCTGGCGGCATAGACGGGGCGATATGCCTCGCCCGGGGCCAACGGGAACCACGCCACGCCCGGCGAGCCGATCGAGATGTTGATGCCCCAGCTCACACCGCCGCCACCACCACCCACGAAGCCGACCAGCGCCGGCGCATACACCGGGCGCGGCACCACCGGACCCGGCACCCAGCACCACGTTGTGCCGACGTAGGCCCAACGGCCATAGTGGAACGGTGCGAAACCCCAGGGTTCATCATCGACCCAGGTCCAGCCCCAGGGCGCCACCCATGCCCAATGGCCGGTGCGATAGGGCGCCCAGCCGGCTGGCACTGCGCGTGGCACCCACACGGCGCCGTAGCCGTCTTCCTCGCGCCATGTGCCGTTGTCGTCCAGAGCTTCGTAGCCGGTCATTTCGCGGCCGACGTAGCGGGCGGAGACGGATGCGTCTTCGCGGGCGTCGCGTGACTCGGCCCAGTGGTCGAAGGCATCGCGGTTGGGGTTGTCCGTGCCACCGGCTTCGGCCAGGTCGGTGCCGCCAAAGCGGACCTGCTGGCCCGCGCCCAACGGCACGGAGCGGTCGTCGCCGTAGGCCGTGCCGTCGCCATGCCAGACGGTAACGGTGGTGCTGGAGCCGTCTGGCGCGACATCGAGGCGGTATTCACCCGGTGCCTGCGGCGTGAAGGCTAGATTGGGTGTGTCGATCTCAACAGTCTGGTCCGGTGGCAGCGCACGCACGCGAACCGACAATGCGCCTTGTGTGAGCTTGACCTGCGTGTTGCGGTCGTCCAGGTCGACCAGCGTGGCGCCGGTGTTCTGCCCCAGGCGCAGCGCGGTGGAGCCGACGTGCAGTTCGCTACGGCTGCCTTGGTCGGACCACAGACGGTCGCCCGTCGTAAACGGGCGGTTGAGCGTGGCGCCGGCCCAGTCGTCGGAGCCGGCCGGCGCAAAGCTCACCGCACCGGAGAAGTCAGATAGCCGCGCGACGCGCGAAGCCGGGTCGGCGGCCAGCGCTGCCCGTGAGCCGCAGACCAGCAGCACTGCAGCAATACCCACGGCGCGCAGCACGTGCGGCAGCCGCATACCGGTGAGGCGGAGAGAACGACGGGATGGAGTGGACATGATGAGCCCTCGTTTTTATGGCGGCACGCGCCGCGTGGATGTCTCCATTAAACGCCGCAGGCGGCGAAGGGCCGACTTGGTTTTGTAAGGGCGTGTATCGGGGGTGACCATGCGGCGGCACGGACCGTGCTCACGCGTGAGGGTGCTGCGCAGATCGTGCAGGCAAAAAAAAGCGCGCGGGCCGGGGAGCGCCGCGCGGACGGGAAATCCCTTCGAGGGGTCAATTCGAAAGGGAGGGGTAACCTTGCAACGCAACCGTGTGTGGCGCGCGCCGCATTGCTGGAAAGAGAACCCGGCTGGCGCACAACAATTGGACACAAAGACGTCGCGTGCCGAGGCATTGTGGGCGACGAGGGAACCCCAAGGCGTAACAAAGTGTGTCGGATTGCAATCGAATGCAAGTGCTGTAAGAACCCACCGGGCGTGATGCAAAAAGCGCTTGAAAACATGCTCTGGGGAACGTCTGCTGCACCTGCACAGTCCCACGACTTTGCCGCGCAGTGGCGCGGGGCTTGAGGATAGGCGGGCCTGCCACGCGCGGACCAGTCTGGGGTGTTGGGTCATAGGAGGGAAGCATGCACAGGCAGACGGTGCATTGTTTGACGCATTCGGCGGCATGGAAATCGGCCGGAGGCGGCGTTTTTGTTACCTTGATGGCGGCAGTCTGCGCGGTCGGTTCGGCACATGCCGCGGGCGAAGCGGCCTCCGCGCCGTCTACGGCGCCCGCAAGTGCGCCTGCAGCCTCCGCACCTGTTGCTTCCACGCCAACCACACCCCTTGCAAAACCGCAGGAGCCACGCGAGCGCCACGCCGGCACGTTCTGGCAAGGTACGGTAGGCAAGGGTGCCGACAACCCCGGCTGGAACGTCTGGCTGAGCGTGTACGACCCGCCTCCCAAGGCGCGTGACCAAGACAAGGACCCGGTTGCGGATACGCTCACCGGTGACGCCTACGACGACCGCCCCCAAGGTCGCACCATGTGGACCATCGAAGGCCGCAACGCGCCCGAACGCCGCTTCGTGTGGCGTGAGCGCGCCGATGCACTCGACCCTAGCGGCCAGCCCATGGTGCGCGAGGGCGGTACGCTCTCCGGCGCGTTGTCTGCGGACGGCACTGCCGCCACCGGCACCTGGAGCGACGGCGGCCGCAGCCAGCCCTTCACCCTTAAGCGCGCGGCGCGTTATCGAGAAATCACCGGCACTGCCGGCCAGGCCACCATCACCGAGCGCTACCCCGTGACCGGCGATGCGGCCATAGATGCACTGGTGCAATCACTGCGCATCAACCGCTGCGATCAGTACGACACCGAATGCGTCATCCGCATCAGCGCCGTCGGCCTGGGCGACACGGTGAGCCTGCTGCGCATGGTCTGGGCGTACAGCGGTGGTGCGCACGGCAACTACGGCTTTACGGCGGGCAACTGGCGACGCGGCGCGCAGGGCTTCCAGCCGATCACCCTGGCGGATGTACTGAACCCCACATCCGCCTGCCTACAGAGCTTCAACACGCAGGTCGTCGGCGCACTCAAGCGCGAAGGGGCGCCTGAAGCCACGCGCGGCGTGCTCAAAGAGAAGGACCTGCGTAACCCGGCGTTTCCGTTTACGCTCCAAGGAGACCGCGTCGTCGTGCACTACGGGCCGTATGAAGTGGGCCCGTATTCGTCGGGGGCTTTCCGTGCCGCCGTGCGGGTCGATGATCTGGGTGCCGCGTGCAGGCGGCCCACTACCTGAACACGCGCTATCCAACCGCCATGTCCGCCAATCCTTCCTACGTCGACGAACAAGCCACCATGCGCCGGCTGCTGTCCGGCAAGACCATCGCCGTGGTGGGTCTGTCGCCGCGCCCCACGCGGCCGAGCTATGACGTGGCGCGTTATCTGCAGCAGGCCGGCTATCGCATCGTGCCGGTCAACCCACAGCACGCTGGCGAAGATGTGCTCGGCGAGCCGTGCTACGCCACGCTGGCCGAAGCGGCGACAACACTGGCGGCCGCCGGCCAGCGCATCGATCTGGTCGACATCTTCCGCCGCGCAGAGCAGGTGCTGCCCGTTGTGCAGGAAGCCATTGCCGTGGGGGTGGGCGGTATCTGGGTGCAGCTTGGCATCGTCAACGATGAGGCAATGGCCGCCGCGCGCGCGGCTGGCATTCCCGCCGTGCAGGATCGCTGTACCAAGATCGAGCACTGGCGACTCGGCATTGGCGAGCACTCCTGACGGCGCACGATTGTGACGGTCGGGAGCATGCGCGCCACCTAGGCTTAGGGCTCCAACTTCTGACGGAGTCCCATGTCATCCGATACTGGATTTCGGCCATCGCCCGGGCCGCTGCTGTTCAGCGCGCTCGGGTTCTCGGCCTATCGTGGAAGCGCAAGCCCACGCGCTACACTTCGACGGTCATCGAAACTTGCACAACGCATCCGCACCATGGCCGTCGATCCGCAGATCCTGCAGTTCCATCAACGCATTGCCGAGCGCTTTGGCGCGTTGCCTGCACCCGAAGATGCCCCCGCCCAGCGCGAGCGTTTCGAGGCGATTGCCGCGCTCTCCGATCGACCTGATCCGGACAGCGTTGAAGCGTCCGACCTGAGCCTGCCGCTGCCGGGGCGCACGCTGGATGCGATCGTCTTTCGCCCCAAGCACGTGACCACGCCGCGCATGCTGGTGTGGTTTCACGGCGGCGGCTGGGTAGTGGGCGCGCCGCGCACGACGCACCGCATGCTGGCAGCGCTGCTTGCGCAAGACACCGGCTGTGCGGTCGTCAGCGTGGACTATCGCCTCGCCCCCGAACACCCGTTTCCTGCGCCCGCGGATGACGCGCGCGATGCGCTCGCGTACCTGGCCGAGCAGCGGATGAGCCTCGGGTGCGACACGGCATTTCTGGCCGTTGGTGGCGACAGTGCGGGCGGCCACCTCGCTGTGCAGGCCACGCAGTCTGTGCACACAACCGTGCGCCCGGGTCTCGTCAATGCGCAGTTGCTGGTCTACCCCGTCACCACACCGGCCTTCGGCAGCGAGAGCTACAACGCCTTCGCGCAAGGCCCTGGCCTCACGCGCGACGAGATGCGCTGGTACTGGGAAAAGTTTATCGGCGCCGAAGCGTTGACCAAATCGCTGGCCGAGCAGGACGGGCGCATCTATTTGATGGCGCAGCCGCCAAAGTACACGCCGCCCGACACGGTGGTCATCGTGGCTGCACACGATGTGCTGCGCGACGACGGCCTGCAGTACGCCGACTACCTCGTGCAGCACGGTGCGCAGGTCATCACCATTGAAGCGTCAGGCATGACGCACGGCTTTGCGCGCGTTCAACCCGACGTCGAGCGCGCACGCGAATGGATGCGCCGCGCGGCGCACGCATTCGTCGGGATGATCAGCGAAGAATAAGCAGGAACTAGCGTTGTGTTGCGCGGTGCGGGCGGAACGCTGCCAGTACGCGCCGTGTGACGAACAGCGAGAGGTAGTCGTGCACGCTGGCGTCTGCCGACAATGCGCGCATGGTTTCCTGGTACTGAACGCGCACGAGATCAGCAGGTGCGCCGGTGTCGTGCGCGATCTTGTCGATCTGTTCGTCCTGGTCTGCGATGGCGGTGCCCATTGCGGTTCCCCGTCGTTGCTGTGGCAGTGACATGCGCGGTTGGTTCGCGCAACGAGTGTCCACTATAGGTAACGCGCAGGAACAATCCAGCCCTGTTGCAAAGCTTTCTGCATGCTATCTGCGCAGCATCAAAACGGTGCTATTGCGAGACCGTTGCCAGTGCAAAGACTGCACCGGCAAGAAGCGTTTGCCGCCTATTTGCCCCAGTTTGCGGGCATGCTCTGCAGGCCGATGGCGGCACCCGACGCATCGGTAATGCGGGCCAGCTCACGGTACGCAATCGCCTGCACACGCTCGGGCAGCGGCACGAATTTGGCCTTGGCGGCCAGTTCGTCACCGTGGAAGTAGCCCCACGTCAGAAACTTCAACGCCGCCAGCGTGCGGGGGCCGGACTGGCTCACGGCCGGCACCACGATGAAGGTACCCATGGTGATCGGCCACGTGTCTGCACCCGGCAGGTTGACCAGCGGCGCGGTGAACTCACCCTTGCGGTTCCAGGCGCTCTGCACCACGGCTTCGCGGAAGCCGCTTACCTGCGGGCTGACAAAGCGGCCGGACGCGTTGCGCAACTGCACGGCGTTCAGGTCGTTGTCGAGGACATAGTTGTAGTCGACATAGCCGATGGCGCCGGGGGTGGCCTGCACAGCCTTGACCACGTCACCGCTGCCCTTGGCGCCGATGGTGTCAGCCGGCCAGGCGATCGTCGACTTGGTGCCGTAGGTGGTCTTCCAGTCGGGGCTTACGGCGCTCAGGTAATCGGTGAAGTGGTACGTGGTGCCCGAGCCATCGGCACGCACCACGAGGCGGATCTTCAGTTTGGGCAGCGCCATGCCGGGGTTCAGCGTGCGCAGCTCGGGCGCGTCCCAGCTATCGATCTTGCCCAGGAAGATACGGGCCAGCACGTCGCCCGTCAGCTTGAGCTGGCCGCGCGCCACGCCCGGCACGTTGATGAACGGCACCGCGCCCGTCACCACCGACGGCACGCACACCAGGCCCGCCTTGGCCGCATCGGCCGAAGACAGCGGCACGTCCGACGCACCGAAATCCACCGAACCCGCGCGGATACGCTTGATGCCTTCGCCCGAGCCCACGGCATCGTAGCTGAGCGTGATGCCCGACGACGCGGCATACCCCGCCGACCAGACACGATAGACCGGTGCGGCGGCGGTCGATCCCGCTCCACGAACCTCAGCGCGAGCGAGAGCGGGTAAGCCTGCGGCGACAACGGCCAGGGCCAGAACAGCGTGCTTGAACATGGAAAGACCTGCGGACAGCGAAGGGCGAAACCCGAAATTGTAGCGATGCACGCGTGACAACGCGGCATGCCGCGCTGATAGAGCCCATCTACAACAAGGCGATGTGTTGTAAGACGTTCCGCAAACGTTGGGCAGAGTAGGGGGGCTCCTGCATGGCAGATGGCGACAGACAGGCCCTGTGGGAGCCATGTGGTGAGGGCGCTTTCCAACGTACTACCGAGGTCAAGGTTGTTTGGATTCCATATTTCCACTATATTGGAAATATGGAAGAAGACATCGTTATCCGCTCCCTGGCCGCGCTTGCGCACAATTTGCGTCTGCGCGTGTTCCGCATGCTCGTAGTCGCTGGGCCCGAGGGGCTGACGCCGGGTGCCATTGCCGAGCAACTCGACGTGCCGGGCGCCACGCTGTCGTTTCATCTGAAGGAGCTGATGCACGCACAGCTCGTGACGCAGGAGCGCGACGGCCGCAACCTGATCTATCGGGCCGCGTTTGCTCACATGAGCGCGCTGCTCGGCTTCCTGACCGAGAACTGCTGCCAGGGCGAGGCCTGCCTCGATACCCCGCCCACTGCCTGCAAATGTTGAAGCCTGCCTGTCGATGACCACCAACGTCTTGATCCTCTGCACCCACAACTCCGCGCGCAGCGTACTGGGCGAGGGCATGCTGAATCACTGGGCACGCATGCTGAACAAAGATGTGCGCGCTTATAGCGCGGGCAGTGCGCCAAGCGGCCGCGTCAACCCATTCGCGCTGGAAGCACTCGCCAACGCGGGGGTGGATACGGTGGGCTATCGCAGCAAGAGCTGGGATGAGTTTGTCGCCGAGGGCGCGCCGCAGATGCGCGTCGTCATTACCGTGTGCGACAGCGCCGCCGCCGAGCAATGCCCGTACTGGCCCGGCAGCCCGGTCAAGGTGCATTGGGGCTATGCGGACCCATCCAACGCGCCGGGCGGTGATGAGGGCAAGCGCCACGCTTTCGAGATGACGCGCCAGGCCATCGGCTACCGCATGCTGCAACTGCTGATGCTGCCGCTCGACACGCTGAGCAACACCGAGCTGCAGGCCTACCTCGACTGCATCTCGCAAAGCTGATCGCCATGGCTGACCTGCGAACCCGCCTGCTTGCCGAAGCATTGGGAACGGCGCTGCTGCTGGCCGTCGTGATCGGCTCGGGCATCATGGCCGAGCGGCTGGCTGGCGGGAACGTGGCGATTGCGCTGCAGGCCAACACGGCCGCCACGGTAGGCGGTCTTTACGTGCTGATCGAGGTGTTCGGCCCGACGAGCGGCGCGTATTTCAATCCGGCAGTCAGTGCGGTGATGGTGGTGCAAGGTGAGTTGCCCCTGACTGACTTGGTGCCGTACGTGATCGCGCAACTCGTTGGCGCCGTGCTGGGCGCATGGCTGGCGCACGCGATGTTTGATCTCTCGCTCATCCAGTTCTCGACCAAGCTGCGCAGCGGCCCCGGCCAATGGATGGCCGAAGCCGTGGCGACAGCCGGTTTGCTGCTGGTCATCCTGCGCGCGCCGCAGGGTAAGGCGTCTGCCATGGTGGCTGCCTACATCGGCGCCGCCTACTGGTTCACGGCGTCAACTTCGTTTGCCAATCCGGCCGCGGCGTTCGGGCGGATGTTCAGCAACGGCTTTGCCGGTATCGCGCCATCGAGCGTGCCGGGCTTCATTGCCGCTGAATGCATCGGTGCAATCATCGGGCTGGCGCTGCACCGTGCATTGCAGCCGCGCACGGTGCCAAGCGCACAGCCCAGCGCGATGGAACGCTCAGGTGACTGAGCTGCGCGCCATTTACTTCACCAGCCCTTCCACCTTCATCGCCTCCTGCACCGCGGCCCGTGCCCCCACACGCGCCATGTACGCCTGCACATTCGGATACGCGCCCATCGGCAGCGCCAGGAAGTTCGCCCAGTTCAGCACCGTGAAGGCATAGGCATCGGCCATGCTGTAGTCCTCCGCCAGATACGGCTGCTTGGCCAGACGGGCATCCAGTTCAGCAAGGCGCTTGGCCAGCTTGTCTTTGGCGCCTTGGCGCGTGACGTCGGGCGTGTCCTTGTACCAGAGCGGGCCGAAGCCCTTGTGCAGCTCGGTGCTGACAAAGGTCAGCCATTCGATTACCGCCAGACGGCGTGCGCTGCCGGCCTTGCCGATGAACGCCTGGGTCGGGTCGAGATCAGCCACGTATTGCAGCAGCGCGGCGGCTTCGGTGTGGCGTGAGCCGTCAGCCAGCTCCAGCAGCGGCACGTAGCCGCGTGGGGAGATCGTGTAGAAATCCGTGCCGTCGGCGGTGAGGTGCTTGGTCAGGTCGACCGAGGTCACGTCAAACTTGGCGCCCACTTCACGCAGGGCGATGTGCACGGCCAGCGAGCATGCGCCGGCGGAGTAATAGAGCTTCATGATCGTTTTCTCATCCATCAGGTTGGGAAGCTGCCGACTGCGATGGAATGCCAGCGGCAGCGGTGTCGACACTGTAGGATTGCGTGCACGCTAATGAAATAAGCGATAGAGAAAACCATGCATGCAGAAACGCAATACAGGTTGAGCGCCGCCGATCTGGAAGTCGTGCTGGCGATGGCGCGTACCGGCACACTGGCGGCGGCGGGCGATCGGCTGGGCGTGGATGCGTCCACCGTATTCCGGTCGTTACAGCGCATTGAGCGGGGGCTTGGGCAATCGCTGTTTGCGCGCTCACGCACGGGGTATCTGGCCAACGATCTGGCGCAGTCATTGGCCGAGCGAGCGGAGCAGGTGGAGGCCGCGCTGGAGGATGCGCGCTCTGCCGTGCACGCCGCGCCGGATCAGGTGTCGGGCACGGTGCGCATCACCACCACCGACACCATCCTGGTCGGCCTGGTGGCGCCCGCGTTGCAGGCGTTGCAGGCCCAGCACCCGAACCTGACCTATGACCTGCGCGTGAGCAACGAGCTGGCGAGTCTGACTCGGCGCGATGCCGACATCGCCGTGCGCGCCACCCGCCGCCCGCCGCAGCATCTGGTCGGCAAGCACCTGGGGTCGATTCGCGTGGGGCTGTATGCGGGGCGCGATCGCGGCATCACCTATGCCGATGTGGAGGCGGGCCGTGCGCCGTGGATCGCCATCGACGATGCGATTCCGGAGCACCCCTCGGTGGCTTGGCGCAAGCGGCACTTCCCGAAGGTAGTGCCCACGTATTTCGTCAACAGCCTGCAGATCGCGGCTGAGATGGTGGCGATGGGGGCGGGCATCGCCATCCTGCCGGTGGTGATGGCGCAGGCGCGCAGCGATCTGGTGCTGCTGCGCGATTTGCGGGACGCGAACCAGTCAGAGCTGTGGCTGCTGACGCATCCGGAGTCGCGCCATCTGCGGCGGATTGCGACGGTGTACGGGCACCTCGCGCAGGTGCTGCGTATGCCGTGAGCGGTGCGACCTACTTAATGAAGAAAATGGTTTCGATCACGTCGTTGCTCAGTACGAAATCCGTCGTCGTCACGTCGTCAAAATAATACGTGTAGGTCGTCTTGTTGCCGAACATTCCGGTCTTGACGGGGTTCCCGAGCACTTTGGTGAGCGTGACGACATCGTCGCCGACATGGACGCCACCCACGCTGCCCTTGAACGGCGCATCTACGCGGTAGGTCGTGACGCGGTCCTTTTCAAAGAACACCCAAATGCCCTTCGTCTTGAGCCGCAACTGCTTTTTCTTGGGCAGGTTCGGGGCCAGTTGGTCCATCTGCTCGGGATCGAGCGAGGTGCCCAGCGCGCGCTTGACGTCATCGACCGAGTCGCCCAGCTTGACAGGCAGATCGGTGACCACCGGTGCGGCAAATGTGGTGACATGGCAGGCGAGCAGCAAGGTGGCAATGGCGGCCGCAGCAGTGGTATGGCGCCACGAGCGGCGAAGGGTGATCGGCATGGTGTGAGTGAACGGTGGGGATGATGAATGCAGCGCTTGAGGCTAGCAGAAACCACCCTGGGGTGCCTCGGGGGCTGAAGGAGGGGGTGTCACGAAGACGCAACGGCCCGCTCGCCTGGCCCAGAAGAGGTGCTTGGCAGGAATCCTTCGGTAAGCGCGGCGCGGCGGCGCAGGTCCTCCGTGGTCTCACCATTGCCATCGGGCCGCCAGCCGGGCGGGCGGAACAGGTAGCCGAACACGTCGCGCGCTGAGCGGGCCGTCTTCAGGTCCTGCCACAACCCGCGCCACTGGCTGAACTCGATCGTCAGCAGGTTGTACGTGCGCATCGGGTGCACCAGACCGTAACGGCAGGGCACCTCTTTGCGCTCGGGAATGTAGGTGCCAAACAGGCGGTCGAAGATGATCAGTACGCCGCCGTAGTTGCCATCGAGGTATTCCAGGTTGGAGGCGTGATGCACGCGGTGCGCCGACGGCGTGTTCAGGAACCACTCCAGGGGCCCAAGGCGGGGGATCCACGTGGCGTGAATCCAGAACTGGTACAGCAGGTTCAGCGACAGCAGCATCAGCACGATGCGCGGCGGCATGCCCAGCAGCGGCGCCAGCGAGAAGAAGAGCAGGGTGCCGGTCAGCTTGCCCGTCCAGCCGAAGCGGTAGGCGGCCGACAGGTTCAGATCATTGGGCGAGTGGTGGACGGCGTGGGTGCACCAGAACCAGCGCACGCGGTGCGCGGCGCGGTGATACCAGTAGTAGCAGAACTCCTGGCCGAGAAAGCAGGCGGCCCAGCCGGTCCAGTTGTCCATTGGCAGGGTCCACAGGCGGTGCTGGTAGACCCAGTCCAGGCCGTGCAACCAGAACGCCATCGGCACCAGCCAGCGTAGTGGGTACTCGCGTACCAGGAAATCGACCACCGACACGCCGGCGGCTTTCCAGTCGTAGTTGCTCCAGCCGCGCAGGAGCGACAGCGCAAGTGCCTCGGCCAGTGACGACACCAGCACGATCACGACGGCAATCTTCAGGATGGTGAACAGTACGGCCATCGCGTCAGGCTCCTGGCGCCATTGGGGACGCAGTGACGGTACTGCAACCGCAATGGCGCGGCAATTAGGGCTGACGGAAGCGTCTCTTACAACCCGTTCAGCGTGCCCAGGTGTTGTTCCGGTTATGCAGATAGATGTGCACGCCGCCGTTCCTGTCCTGCGCTACCCCCGCGCTGCCCCAGGGGTAGATGGTCATGGCGCCCGGGTCTTTGCCCAGCTTTTTGGCGATCCACTTGCGGTGGCGTTGTTCGGCTGCCGTGATGTCGTTGTAGCTGGCCGGCTGGACCAGCTCAAGGAACGTGCTCACCAGCGCGCCGGACTCAAAGCGCAGATTGATCGTTACCGGGGTGATGTCGTCCAGCACGGCGGCCGTGGCGAACTGACAGGGCACGGCCTTGCCTTCAACCAGCACCGGCCGCCGCGGTCCGACAACGAAACGCGCGGGCAGGGCATCCGGCAGCGCCTGCGGGGTCAGGCAAAAGCCGCCCAAGGTGATTTCACCCGTGGCGGGGTCGATATGGATGACGTCATTCATGCGGTTCGTGGAGAGAGCGTGCGGGCTCGGCATCGTTTTGCCGATGTGCCTGGGCAAGGACGGGAGGATCGAGCAGGTTGTCCGGCGAGTTGTCTCGTTATAGCAGCCGCCCCCTCGGATGGGCGGCCTGGGTGCCCTCAAGTTCGCGCACACCGTGCCGTAGCTTGCTCAGTGGCCCTCGACCGCCGGAAGGACTAGGCGTTCTGCAGGGCGCAACGGTAGCGCCGAGCGCTGTATGCAGCACGCAGTCTGATTCACGCAGGACATTCCACCTAGAAGAATCATGATCTCCTCTCTTCGGACCCGCATTCTCCTCATCTCGTCGGCCACCGTGATCGGCGCTCTGGCGCTGTCTGGCGCCGCCACGTACTCCATCGTGCGCAGCAATACGATGGAATCCATCGACCAGAACCTCGCGGCCATCGCCAGCGGCAACACGCTCGCCATCGACAAGTGGGTCGCCGCCAAGGCCCAGGCTGTGAAGGCAACCGCCGAGGTGGTCGAGCACGGCGACCCGCAGGGCTTTGGCAAGCACATGGGTAACGCCAACGGCTTCCCGATCATCACCATCGGCTGGACCGACAAGACGTTCTTCTCCACCAGTTCCACTACGCCCAAGGACTACGACCCGACGGTGCGGCCCTGGTACAAGCAGGCCATTGAAGCCGGCAAGCTGACCGTCACCAAGCCCTACGGCGATGTGTCGACCGGTGTGCAGTACGTGTCGTTTGCCGCGCCGCTGGTGCACAACGGTGAAACGACCGGTGCCATCTCGGGCGCTGTGCCGCTTGATGGCGTGCGCGAGGTGGTGGCTGCTGTTCATCCGACGCCGTCGAGCCTCGCCTTTGTGGTTGCCAAGGACGGCCAGGTGATCGCCCACCCCGACGCCAAGCTGATGCTCAAGCCGGTGACTGACGTGGCCGCTTCGCTCAACGCCGATGCGCTGGCAACCCTTGCCAAGGCCTCCGCACCGCTCGAACTCGAACTCGCGGGTGCGCCCAAGCTGCTCAAGGCGCAGGCCGTGCAGGGCACCGACTGGTATCTGGTGATCGCCCTGGACAAGGCCGAGGCCACCGCCGGTTTGCGCAACGTTGTGAAAGCACTTGCCGTGGCCATGGTGCTGCTGACGCTGGCTGCCGTGGGGATCGCCGCATTCTTCACGTCGCAGTCGTTCCGCCGCCTGTCGCAGGTGCGCGATGCAATGGAGACGATCGGCTCTGGCGGTGGAGACCTGACGCACCGCCTGCCCGTGGTCGGCAATGACGAGGTCGCGCAGATCAGCGCGGCATTCAACACCTTCATCGACAAGATTGGCGAAGTGCTGCTGGAAGTGCGTGCCAGCGTCGACAGCATGAAGTCCGCCACCAGCGAGATCGAAATGGGCAACCGCGATCTTTCCAACCGCACCGAAGTCTCGGCCAGCAACCTGCAGGAAACCTCTGCTGCGCTGACCGAACTGACCACCAGCGTAAAAAACTCCGCCGATGCGGCCGTGCAGGCCACGCGCCTGGCGAGTGATGCCAGCGATGCCGCCACGCGTGGCGGCGAGGTGGTCTCCAGTGCCGTCAGCACGATGGACGAGATTGCCAAGTCCTCCGCACGCATCACCGAGATCATCGGCGTGATCGACAGCATTGCCTTCCAGACCAACATCCTGGCGCTCAACGCAGCCGTGGAAGCCGCCCGTGCCGGCGAGAACGGCCGCGGCTTTGCCGTGGTGGCCGGTGAGGTGCGCACGCTGGCGCAACGCAGCGCCACCGCTGCGCGCGAAATCAAGGACCTGATCCAGGCGTCCGAAGCCAGCGTGAAGACCGGCGCGCAGCGCGTGCAGGCAGCCGGCGCGACGATGCAGGAGATCGTGTCCGGCATCGAGCGTGTCGCCCGCATCATCGGCGAGATCGACGGTGCGATGCATGAGCAGAGCAGCGGCATCAGCCAGATCGACCGCAGCGTTGCCGAGATGGACCAGGCCACGCAGCAGAACGCGGCGCTGGTGGAGCAATCGACGGCTGCATCGGCGATGCTCAACGAACATGCGCAGGGCCTGGCGCGCACGGTGGGGTTGTTCAAGCTGCGCATGGGCTGAGCCACCGCCTTGTCACGGCGCGCTCTCGGGAATCGCCCTAGGTCTCGGTGCCGGCGCGCCGGTGCGACAATCGCCGCGGATTGGTCACCGATTCGCCAAGCGTTGCCGCACTAAGAGGAGGCATCATGCATCGTCATCGTCCAGTTGCTGTCATGCGTGTGGCTGTCGCCGTTGCATGTGCCGGGTGCACCGGCGCTTTTGCGCAAGCTTCAGCACCTGCTGCAACGCCGGCACCGCCGCCGCTTACGCCACAGCTCATCAACATGGGCAGCATGACGGCGGAGGAGATTGGCCCCGTCATTGCCGAAATGGGCACGCTGCGCACCAAGACGCTGGTGAACGCCGCCAACGGCACCGTGGGCATTCAGGTGGGTACGGTCGCCAAGCACACGCATACGTATTCGGACGAGATTCAGTACGTCATGGCAGGCACAGCCACCGTTTGGCTCGACAACGCGCCACGTGAGGTGCGGGCGGGAGATTTGATCGTCATCCCGCGCGGAGTGGTGCATGGCACATTGACTACCAGCCCGGATTTCAAGTCCATGGCGATCAAGCTGCCGCCGCAGCGGGCGGGAGATACGCAAAAGGTACCCTGAGCTGTGCCGAGTATTGGCGTGGATCAGCCCGGGATAAAAACCCCATCCCTTACAATGGCGCCCTCATCAAGAGTCCAACGCCATGTCCGCACCGCTCGCCAACGACACCTTCCTGCGCGCCCTGCGCCGCCAGCCCACCGACTACACGCCGCTGTGGCTGATGCGCCAGGCGGGCCGCTACCTGCCGGAGTACAACGCCACGCGCGCCCGCGCAGGCAGCTTCCTGGGCCTGGCCAAGTCGCCAGCGTATGCGACGGAAGTGACGCTGCAGCCGCTGGACCGCTATCCGCTGGACGCGGCCATTCTGTTCTCCGACATCCTGACCGTGCCCGACGCCATGGGCCTGGGACTGTCGTTCGCGCAGGGCGAAGGCCCGCGCTTTGCCAAACCGGTGCGCTCTGAAGCGGATGTGGCCGCACTGTCGGTGCCGGACATGTCGTCGCTGCAATACGTATTTGACGCCGTGGCGGAAATCCGCCGCGCACTCGTGCAGGACGGCCGCCAGCGTGTGCCGCTGATCGGTTTCTCGGGCAGCCCGTGGACGCTGGCCTGCTACATGGTCGAAGGCGGCGGCTCGGATGACTTCCGTACCGTCAAGTCGATGCTCTACGCGCGCCCGGACCTGATGCACCGCATCCTGGAGATCAACGCGCAGGCCGTGATTCAGTATCTGAACGCGCAGATCGAGGCCGGCGCCCAGGCCGTGATGGTGTTCGACACCTGGGGCGGCGCGCTCGCCGATGGCATCTACCACCAGTTCTCGCTGGCTTACATGCAGCGTGTGGTGGAAGGCATCCGCGCCGGGGCCGATGGCCAGCGCGTGCCGGTCATCCTGTTCACCAAGGGCGGCGGCCTGTGGCTGGAAGCCATGGCTGAAACCGGCGCCGACGCACTGGGCGTGGACTGGACGGTCAACCTGCAACTCGCCCGCCAGCGCACCGGCGGCCGTGTCGCCCTGCAGGGCAACCTGGACCCGACCGTGCTGTTTGCCGAGCCTGACGCCATTCGCGCGCAAGTCCGCCGCGTGCTGGAAGACTACGCTGCCAGCGGCGATAGTGACGGCCACATCTTCAACCTGGGCCACGGCATCTCGCAGTTCACGCCGCCCGAGGCGGTGACGGTGCTGGTGGACGAGGTGCATCGCTTCAGTCGTGCACTGCGCAAAAAAGCCGCATAACAGCGGCATGCTGCAGTGCGATGGCGTTTGAATTGAGCCATCGCAGTGCGCGGAGCAGAGCCCATGGGTGAAACGCTCGCCGCTTTGGTGCAAAGAGGGTGAGCGTCTACTCGCATGCCTGGGCGCGCAGATTGGCCCCAAGGGGGTGTCAAGCGATTTATTTCGCGCACTTTGGTGCGTAACTTAACTGTCAAGACTTGACTTATGCACAAAGCTGTTGCGGCTGGTTTTTCTCGCGGCGCAACACAGTCGGGTTTGTGCGCCCATCGCATAAGTGTTTGATTTTTTTGAGGGAATGGCGAGTGCGACGAAATCGCGCAAGCCAGAAAAATGGCGGATTCATCGGCTTTCCAGGGCGCTGCGGACGACTTTTCAACAAAGTTATCCACAGCCTGTGTGGATAGACCGAAAAACCAGCCGCCGATCAGGGCGCCACTGCACAAACCTCAAGTGATACTTGAACATTGAACCAGACACGGCAATCACTGTGCGGGCAAGGTGAGACGGGCGCCGCGCTTTTGCTAGGTGCATGATGCGCCGCTGCACCGCAACAATTCCTTTGCAATTCAACCGTTTGCCTCTCGGATGACCACTGCACAAGCCGACACCGTGTTTCCCGATGCCGCGGCAGGCACCGAGACTGCGGCCGCCATTGCGCGGGTGGTCATCGACACGCCACTCGATGCCGTGTTCGATTACCGGTGTGCGCAGCCGGTGTTGCCGGGGCAACTGGTGGTCGTGCCGTTCGGCAACCGTCGCGTGGTGGCACTGGTGATGGAAACCGCCACCTCCACCGACGTGCCGCAAGACAAGCTGCGCGATGTGGAGCGCGTGCTCGATTGGGTGCCGCCGCTCAATGCCGAATGGTGCGCGCTGGCAGACTTTGCCGCCGGTTACTACCACCGCGCCCTGGGCGAAGTGACGTTGCCAGCGCTGCCGCCGCTGTGGCGCACGCCCGGCAGCTGGGACAACCTCGCGCGCCAAGCCACCGAAACCGTCTATGTGATGCAGGAGCCGGCATCGACCGTCGGCGCCGCGTTGCTCGACAGCGTGCCCAAGCGCGCGACCGGCGCCATGCGGCTGGCCGAAGCGCTGACCGGCGACGGCGAGCTTTCCACCAGCGCCGCGGTCGCGTTGCACGGGCAGGCGGTCGCCAAGCTGCGCGACTGGGCCGCCGTCGGCTGGCTGCGCGTAGAACAGCGACCGAAGGCGCTGCTGCCGCAACCGCTGGACTTGCCGGAGCCCTCCGTCGCGCCCGCGCTGAATGTGGAGCAGGCGAGCGCCGTGGCCGCCATTGCACAGGGCGGGGCGAGCGGCACCTTCAGCCCGTTCCTGCTCCACGGTGTGACCGGCAGCGGCAAGACCGAGGTCTACCTGCACGCCATTGCCGATGCGCTGGCTCGCAACCCGGATGCCCAGGTGCTGATGCTGGTGCCGGAAATCAACCTCACGCCGCACCTGGAGGCGCGCATCGCGGCGCGTTTTCCCGGCGTGCCCATGGCCGCGCTGCATAGCGGCCTGGCCGAGCAGCCACGCGCATTGAACTGGCTGGCGGCCCATCGTGGCGAGGCGCGCATCGTGCTCGGCACCCGGCTGGCAATGCTGGCATCGCTGCCCAACCTGGCGCTTATCCTCGTCGACGAGGAGCACGACACGTCCTACAAGCAGCAGGAGGGCCTGCGCTACTCCGCGCGTGATCTGGCGCTGTGGCGGGCCAAGCAGCGCAACATCCCCGTCGTGCTGGGCTCTGCCACGCCGTCGCTGGAAACGTGGTGGCGCACAGAGCAAGGCGCCACCACGCGCCTGACACTGTCCCAGCGCGCGCAGGCCGAGGCAGTGCTACCGCGTGTGTCGCTCATCGACCTGACGCTGGAGCGTCGCGCCGGGCGCGAAATCCGCGATGGACTGTCCAAGCCGCTGGTCGATGCGATTGCCGATCGCCTCGCACGCGGCGAGCAGAGCCTGCTGTTCCTCAACCGCCGGGGCTATGCGCCGGTGTTGTCGTGCGATGCGTGTGGATGGTTGTCGGGTTGCCCGCGCTGCTCGGCGTACCTGGTGCTGCACAAGCCGGAGCGGCGCCTGCGCTGCCACCACTGCGGTTACGAATCGCGCATCCCGCATCACTGTCCCGACTGCGGCAATGTCGATATCGCCCCGCTCGGGCGCGGCACGCAGCGCATCGAAGAGACATTGGGCGAGCTGTTCCCACAGGCACGCGTTGCCCGTATCGACGCCGATTCCACGCGTCGCAAAGGCAGCGCCGAGGCCCTGTTCGACACCGTGCACGAAGGCAGTGTCGACATCCTGATCGGCACACAGATGGTCGCCAAGGGGCACGACTTCCAGCGCGTAACGCTGGTGGGCGTGGTCGCGCCGGACCCATCGCTGTTCTCGCATGACTTTCGCGCCGGGGAGCACTTGTTTGCCTCGCTGATGCAGGTGGCGGGACGCGCGGGCCGCGCCGGGCTGGCGGGGGAGGTGCTGATCCAGACGCGCTATCCGGACGCCCCCGCGTTGCAGGCGCTGGTGCGGCACGACTATGGCGGCTTTGCGCGGCAGCTTTTGCGTGAGCGCAAGCAGGCGGGGTTGCCGCCGTTTGCGTACCAGGCGCTGCTGACCACCGAGCACAAGGAAGTGGCTCGGGCGCTGGAATTTCTGGCGGCCGCGCGGGCGTTGGGCGAAACCCTGGTCGCAGAACTGGGGGCGCCGGTGTTTCTGCATGATCCGGTGCCGATGACCATGGTGCGGTTGGCCAACCGCGAACGGGCGCAACTGCTGGTGGAATCGGCCTCTCGCGCCGCGCTGCAGAAGCTGTTGTCTGCGTGGACCGAGCGGTTTGGTGAGATTACGAAGACCGTGAAAGGCGTGCGGTGGCAGTTGGAGATCGATCCGCTGCGGATCTGACGCCAACACGCACCACCAAAGGCCGCCAACTGCCCTAAAACCAAGCACGCGTCACGTGCGGTTGCACCAAATCTACCCCCTTCGATGCAAGGGGTTTTACTAGGTTGCACCTTCGAATCCCCCGGGCGTATGATCCGCTCCGATTTGCCGGCCACAAGCTTTGGCAATGGCAGCTACGGATAGGAACCCACATGGCTACAACCACCCTCGGGGTCAAGCTGGACGATGCTTCGCGTGAACGCCTCAAGCGCGTCGCACAGTCCATTGACCGCACGCCGCATTGGCTGATCAAGCAGGCGATCTTCACGTATCTGGATCAAGTGGAGCGGGGGCAGCTGCCGAATGATGCAAACGGCCCGGCGGCGGATGGCCTCCCGTCCGCCGCCGCAGCCGTCTCGGACGTGCACGAGGGTGAGGAGCCCGCGGTGCAACCGTTCCTCGAATTCGCACAGAGCGTGCAACCGCAATCGGTGCTGCGCGCCGCCATCACCGCCGCGTATCGCCGGCCGGAAACCGAAGCCATTCCGATGCTGCTGGAGCAGGCCCGCCTGCCGGCCGCGCTCGCCTCGGAAGCCAAGCAGCTTGCACGTGATCTTGCCGGCAAGCTCCGTACGCAGAAGGTCGGCACCGGCCGTGAAGGGCTGGTGCAGGGCCTGATTCAAGAATTCTCCCTGTCGAGCCAGGAAGGCGTGGCGCTGATGTGCCTGGCCGAGGCGCTGCTGCGCATTCCGGACAAGGCCACGCGCGATGCACTCATCCGCGACAAGATCAGCAACGGCAACTGGCACTCGCACCTGGGCCAGAGCCCGTCGCTGTTCGTGAACGCCGCTACCTGGGGCCTGCTGCTGACGGGCAAGCTGGTCGCCACGCACAACGAAGCCGGGCTGTCGAAGGCGCTCACGCGCATCATCGGCAAGAGCGGCGAGCCGTTGATCCGCAAGGGCGTGGACATGGCGATGCGCCTGATGGGCGAGCAGTTCGTCACCGGCGAGACGATTTCCGAAGCGCTGGCCAATGCGCGCAAGTTCGAGGCCGAAGGCTTCCGCTATTCCTACGACATGCTCGGCGAGGCCGCCATGACGGAGGAAGACGCGCAGCGCTACCTCGCGTCGTACGAGCAGGCCATCCGTGCGATCGGCCAAGCCTCGGGCGGGCGCGGCATCTATGAAGGGCCGGGCATCTCGATCAAGCTATCGGCGCTGCACCCGCGCTATAGCCGCGCGCAGTACGACCGCACGATCAACGAGCTGTACCCGCGCGTGAAGGCGCTGGCCATGCTGGCCCGTGAGTACGACATCGGCATCAACATCGACGCGGAAGAGGCCGACCGCCTGGAGCTGTCGCTCGACCTGCTGGAGCGCCTGTGCTTCGCGCCCGAGCTGGCCGGCTGGAACGGCATCGGCTTTGTGGTGCAGGGCTATCAGAAGCGCTGCCCATTCGTGCTCGACTTCATCATCGATCTTGCCCGCCGCAGCAAGCACCGCCTGATGATCCGCCTGGTGAAGGGCGCCTACTGGGACAGCGAGGTCAAGCGCGCCCAGGTCGACGGCCTGGAGGGCTACCCGGTCTACACGCGCAAGGTCTACACCGATGTGTCGTACCTGGCTTGCGCCCGCAAGCTGCTGGCCGCACCGGACGCGATCTTCCCGCAGTTCGCTACGCACAACGCGCACACGCTGGCCGCGATCTATCAGATGGCGGGCCAGAACTATTACCCCGGCCAATACGAATTCCAGTGCCTGCACGGCATGGGCGAGCCGCTGTATGAGCAGGTCGTCGGCAACAAGCCGGGCAAGCTGAACCGCCCGTGCCGCATCTACGCGCCGGTTGGCACGCACGAAACGCTCTTGGCTTACCTCGTGCGCCGTCTGCTGGAAAACGGCGCCAACACCTCGTTCGTGAACCGCATTGCGGACGAGTCGATTCCTCTGGACGACCTCGTCGCCGATCCGGTGGCGGTGGTGGAACGGATGCACGCCGATGAAGGGACGCTCGGCATGCCGCATCCGAAAATTCCGCTGCCGCGCCACCTCTACGGCGATGTACGCGCAAACTCGTCGGGCATTGACCTGGCGAACGAGCAGCGCCTGGCGTCGTTGTCGTCCGCCCTTCTTGCCGGCACCAGCACCGTCTGGGCTGCCGCGCCGACCATCGGCGATGCACCTTATGCAGGTGGTACGCCGCAGCCGGTGCGCAATCCTGCTGACCTGCGTGATGTGGTCGGCCACGTGACCGAGGCCACTGAGGCCGATGTTGATGCCGCACTCGCCGCCGCCGCTGCTGCCGCCCCGATCTGGCAGGCGACGCCGCCCGAAGCACGCGCCGCGCTGCTCGATCGCGCTGCCGACCTGATGGAAGGCGAGATGCAGCACCTGATGGGGCTGATCATCCGCGAGGCGGGCAAGACACTGTCCAACGCCATCGCTGAAGTGCGTGAAGCCGTGGACTTCCTGCGCTACTACGCAGCGCAAGTCCGTGGTGGCTTCTCAAACGACACGCATCGCCCGTTGGGCCCGGTGGTCTGCATCAGCCCGTGGAATTTCCCGCTGGCGATCTTCACCGGCCAGGTGAGCGCGGCGCTGGCCGCCGGTAATCCGGTGCTGGCCAAGCCCGCTGAGCAGACCCCACTGATTGCCGCCCAGGCCGTGCGCATCCTGCGCGAAGCAGGCGTGCCGGCTGGCGCTGTGCAACTGCTGCCGGGCCGCGGCGAGACCGTCGGCGCTGCGCTGGTCAAGGACGTGCGCACCAAGGGCGTGATGTTCACCGGCTCGACCGAAGTCGCGCGCATTCTGCAACGCACGCTGGCCGGTCGTCTCGATGCAAACGGCGCGCCGATCCCCCTGATTGCCGAGACCGGTGGCCAGAACGCAATGATCGTCGATTCGTCCGCGCTGGCGGAGCAGGTGGTGGCTGATGTGCTGTCGTCCGCGTTTGATTCGGCGGGCCAACGTTGCTCCGCACTGCGCGTGCTGTGTCTGCAGGACGACGTGGCCGACCGCGTGCTCGCCATGCTCAAGGGCGGCATGGCCGAACTGGCGATGGGCAATCCCGATCGCCTCGCGACCGACGTCGGCCCCGTGATCGACGCCGAAGCGCGCGACAACATCGTCGGCCACATCGAGGCCATGCGCACCAAGGGTCGGCGCGTGCATCAGGCGCCAGTGCCGGCAGCTTGCGCACACGGCACCTTCGTGCCACCGACCATCATCGAACTCGACAGCCTGTCGGACCTGACGCGCGAGATTTTCGGCCCGGTGCTGCACGTGGTGCGTTGGAAGCGCTCGGCAGACAATGCCGGCCTGACCAAGCTGATCGAGCAGATCAACGGCACGGGCTACGGCCTGACGCTGGGCATCCACACGCGCATCGACGAGACGATCGCGCACGTGGTCGACCGCGCGCATGTCGGCAACCTGTATGTGAACCGCAACATTGTCGGCGCTGTGGTGGGCGTGCAGCCGTTCGGCGGCGAGGGCCTGTCCGGCACCGGCCCGAAGGCGGGCGGCCCGCTGTATCTGCTGCGGCTGCTGTCGACGTGCCCGCAGGACGGCATGCGCACGGCGCTGTCGCTGACGGCCGGCGCTGGCACCGAAGTCGAAACCGATGCGCGTCGCGCGCTGCTGGCGCCGTTCGATGCGCTGGCCGAGTGGGCAGGCAAGAAGTCGCCCGTGGCGCAGTCCGCCAACCTTGCCGCGCTGTGCGAACGCCTGGCGGCTGCCACGGCAACCGGTGCCACGGCAACGCTGCCGGGCCCGACCGGCGAGCGCAACACTTACACGCTGCTGCCGCGTGAAGCCGTGTTGTGTGTGGCAGTGGATCCGGCCGACTGGCTGCGCCAACTGGCCGCTGTGCTGGCGGTCGGCAGCATGGCCGTGGTGCTGGAAAACCCTGCTGTGGAAGCTGTGTTGCGGGAGTTGCCGCCGGCAGTACAATCGCGCGTCCGTGTGGTGCCGGCCCTGGATGGGGCCGAGTTCGACGCGGTGCTGCACCATGGCGACTCGGACCATCTGCGCGCCATCTGCGAAGGGCTGGCACGACGCACCGGCCCGATCGTGGGGGTGCAAGGCCTGCCGCACGGCGGGGAAGGGCTGGCGCTGGAGCGCCTGCTGATCGAGCGTTCGCTGTCGGTCAATACGGCCGCGGCGGGTGGCAACGCCAGCCTGATGACCATCGGCTGACGGGGAGCACGAGCAGGATTCGCAGCACCATCCGCACGACGCGTACGGATGGAGCGCGAAGCGGGAGGAGGGCGATGGTGATCCCGTCGCGCTATTGATCCAAATTGCGTTTGAACTAGGAGACGCACAAATGAAATTGAAGCAACTGTGTCTGGCCGCCGCACTGTGCGCGCTGGGTGGTGCCGCATCGGCCCAGGAAGTCATCAAGCTGGGCTTTGCGGCCCCGATGTCCGGTCCGCAAGCGCAATACGGCACGGACATGAAGAACGGTGCGACCCTGGCCATTGAAGAGTTCAATGCCACGCACCCGAAGATCGCCGGCAAGGAAGTCAAGTTCCAGCTCATGGCCGAAGACGACCAGGCTGATCCGAAGACGGGCACTGCCGTCGCACAGAAGCTGGTGGATAGCGGCATCAAGGGCATGCTCGGCCACTTCAACTCGGGCACCAGCATCCCGGCGTCGCGCGTGTACAACCAGGCCGGCATCGCGCAGATCGCCATGGCGACGGCCCCGGAATACACCAAGCAAGGCTACAAGACGACCTTCCGCATGATGACCTCCGACACCCAGCAGGGTTCGGTGGTCGGCGTGTTCGCCGTCAAGAAGCTGGGCTACAAGAACATCGCCATCATTGACGACCGCACCGCCTACGGCCAAGGTCTGGCTGACGAGTTCGAGAAGGCTGCCAAGGCTGCCGGCGCCACCATCGTGCGTCGTGAGTACACCAACGACAAGGCCAGCGACTTCAAGGCCATCCTGACGCAGATCAAGAGCAAGAACCCGGACGCCGTGTTCTACGGTGGCGCCGAAGGCCAATCGGCTCCGCTGCTCAAGCAGATGCGCGAACTGGGCATCAAGTCCACGCTGATGTCGGGCGAAATGTCCAAGACCGACGACTTCATCAAGCTGGCCGGCCCGCAAGCAGCCGAAGGCATGGTGGCATCGCTGGCTGGCCTGCCACTGGAGCAGATGCCGGGCGGCGCTGGCTACAAGCAGCGCTATGAGAAGCGCTTCGGCACGCCGGTGCAGACGTACTCGCCGTACGCCTACGACGGCGCGATGGCCCTGATGAAGGCGATGGTTGCAGCCGGCTCGTCCGATCCGCAGAAGTACCTGCCGATCCTGGCCGCCACCAACTCGCAAGGCGTGACCGCCAAGCACTACGCCTACGACGACAAGGGCGACCTGAAGGACGGCGGCATCACCGTCTACAAGGTCACCAACGGCAAGTGGGCACCGCTGGAAAGCGTCGGCGGCAAGTAAGCCAACCGACCGGCTTTCCGCCGGTTGCGTGATAAAAACCGCCCTCCGGGGCGGTTTTTTTTGTCCGGCGCCGGCTGACACAAACACACCAATTCCGCGAATTTCTTCAAACCGCTTTGATCTGGTGCCAAATATCGCATAACGCGATCTCATCGCGTGTCAGTGCTTGGCCGACTTTCCCGTTTGGGTGCTTCGGGTACCATGTCGCCCATGACAGGACTTCACGATCTCTTCCCTTCGTGGCCTCCCACTCCGGGTGGCCTGTTCTGGATCGGGCTGGCGCTGGTGGGTGCAGCGCTGTGCGGCGAGTTTGCGCGCGTGGCGCTCAAGCTGCCGCGCATCGTCGGCTATGCGGTGGCGGGGCTGGCGGCCGGGGTGCTCGGCCGCCCGCTGATCGACGCTGACATGCTCGACCAGACCCACATCCTGATCGAGATGGCGTTGGCGCTGGCGCTGTTCGAGCTGGGGCATCGGCTCTCGTTCGAGTGGCTGCGCGCCAACCGCTGGCTGCTGCTCACCAGTGGCTTCGAAAGTTTGCTGACCTGGGGGCTCGTCACCTGGGTGCTGCAACTATTTGGCGTGGCAACACCGGTGGCGGTGGCGGCCGGTGCGATTGCGGTGGCGACCTCGCCCACGGTGCTGCTACAACTGAAGAACGAACTGCGCGCCGAAGGCCAGGTGACCGAACGGTTGCTTTCGCTGGGTGCGCTCAACAGTATCTACGCCAGCGTGCTGGTGCCACTCACCGCCGGCTGGCTGCACAGCGAATACGGTCACTGGGCCGCCGCGCTGATCCACCCGCTCTATCTGCTGGCAGGCTCTGTGCTACTCGCTTGGGTGGTCGGCAAGGCTGGCCATGCGTTGTATCACCGCATGGCGGGTGACGATCACTACGCGTTCCTGGTGCTGGTGGGCCTGGTGTTGTTTGCGCTGGCGATGGCCAAGCTGCTGAAGCTGTCGGTGCCGCTGACGCTGTTGCTGGCGGGCGTGGTGTTCAAGCACCAGGACGCGCATCCGCGTGTGTGGCCGTCGCACTTTGGCAGCGCGGGCAGCATCCTGATTGTGGTGATGATTGTGTCGCTTGGGTTGCCGATCACCGCATCGGACTGGGCAATCGGCGGGGTGGCGGCAGTGGCGCTCGTGCTGGCGCGCTTCGCTGCCAAGCTGGCGGGTGCTACGGCGCTGGGCTCGTTCTCGGGGCTGTCGATGCGCCAGAGCGTGGCCCTGGGCCTGGCGCTGGGGCCGATGTCGGGATTGTCATGGTTGCTGATGCACGATACGGCAGCGCTGTATCCGCAGACCGGCGCACCGCTGGCAGCCATCATCCTGTGCACGCTGGCGATCCAGCAGATTGCTGCGCCCATCCTGACCGCGCGGTCGCTGCGCTGGGCCGGTGAGGTGCGTCAGGACAACGACAATCGCTAAGAGGTAGGCATGTCGCTCGAACCGTTCTCGAAATCCGAAGCCCTGACGTTTGGCGTCGAGCTGGAGCTGCAGCTTGTCAACCGTCACGACTACGACCTCGCCTCGGCATCGCCTGACCTCCTGCGCATGCTCAAGGGCAAGGAGTACCCCGGCGACATCAAGCCGGAGATCACCGACTCGATGATCGAGATCTCCACCGGCATCTGCCATAGCCACGATGAAGCACTATGGCAGTTGCGCGAGATGCGCGACCGCATGGCCGAAGCGGCCACGGCGCTGAACATCGGCATCTGCGGCGGCGGCACCCATCCGTTCCAGCAGTGGAGTCAGCGCACGATCTCGCAGTCGCCGCGCTACCAGTACATCTCGGAGCTGTACGGTTACCTCGCCAAGCAGTTCACCGTGTTCGGGCAGCATGTGCACATCGGCTGTCCGAGCCCGGACGACGCGCTGTACCTGCTGCATGCCATGTCGCGCTACGTACCGCACTTCATTGCGTTGGCAGCGTCGTCGCCGCTCGTGCAAGGCGTGGATACGGGGTTTGCTTCGGCACGCATGAACTCCGTCAGCGCCTTCCCGATGTCGGGCCGTGCGCCGTTCGTGCTCACCTGGGACGCCTTCGAGACGTACTTCGAGAAGATGCGCGCCACCGGCGTGATCGAGAGCATGAAGGACTTCTACTGGGACATCCGTCCCAAGCCCGAATTCGGCACCATCGAAGTCCGCGTGATGGACACCCCGCTGACGGTCGAGCGCGCCGCCGCCATTGCTGCCTATATTCAGGCGCTGGGCCGCTGGCTGCTGTTGGAGCGCCCGTTTACGCCGGTAGAAGATGACTACCTCGTCTACACCTTCAACCGCTTTCAGGCGTGCCGCTTCGGGTTGGTGGGCGAATATGTGGATCCGGCCACCGGCAACCGTGGCGCGCTGGCCGATCACATCCTGGAAACCAGCAAGGTGCTGTCACAGCATGCCGAAGCGCTGTCGTCCGAAGGTGCGCTCGACATGGTGCGGGAGGTGGTGGAAGGGCGCGATACGGATGCCGAGTGGATCCGCAAAGCCCAAAACGAAACCCGCAACCTGCACGAGACCGTGCGACGTGGTTGCGGGCGTTGGACGCAGGCAGCGACGCAGCCTGCGTAGTCAGCGACGCATCAGTGGGCGGGGCGCACCGCCAGCACACGGCGCGCAAACACCCAGCAGATCAGCGCGAACACGATCAGCCCCAGCCATTGCGCGGCGCCTTCAAACGAAGCGCCGACAATCGCCAGCGGCGCCTCGCTGCCCGTGGCACCGATGATGGCGGCCATCAGCACGCCCACCAGGCTTTCGCCCACAATCAGGCCCGAGGCCAGCAGCACGCCGTGGCGGTTCGGCACTTCTGCGTAGCGCTCGTATGGCACGCCGGCAGCCTGGGCGCGCTTGGCGAGAATCTTCTCGATGACCCACGCCAGCACCGCACCGATCACCAACGGCGCGCTCACGGTCGGCGGCAGGTAGATGCCGATGCCCACAGCCAGCACCGGCAGTCGTGCTGCACCGCCGCGCCGCTTGAGCCCCCAGTCGATGGCGATGAGGATGGCACCGATGATGGTGCCGGCAATCACCATGTTCCATTCAAGCTTGTGCGTGAAGATGCCGGTAGCAATGGCCGTCATTAGCGTGGCTTGCGGTGCGGACAGCGCCTGCGCGGCGTCCATGCCCGCACGCGGCAGCGCACCCGGGAAGCCATACGCGTTGTAGAGCAACTCCAACACCGGCGAGATGACCGCCGCACCCGCCACGCAGCCAACCAGCAGCGCGACCTGCTGGCGCCAGGGCGTGGCCCCGACCAGCCAGCCGGTCTTCAGATCCTGCAGATTGTCATTGGAGATGGTCGCCACCGCCACCACAGCCGAGGTCGTGAAGATCGCCAGCGCAATGCCCAGCTTGCTGGCCTCGGGCGAACCCACGATGCCGTTGTCTGCGCCCACGGCCAACAGCAGCAGGGACACCAGCGTGATGGCGATCATGCCGATCCCCGAGATCGGGCTTGAGGACGAACCGATCAGCCCGGCCATGTAACCGCACGCCGCCGCCACCAGAAAGCCGAACACCACCGCAAACACTACCGCGCAGGCAATCAGCGTCCAGCGCGAGCCGGCCGACAGCATGGTCGGCGCCAGGAAGGCCGCAAAGGTGATGACCAGCACCACCACCATTGCCAGCGTGACCAGCAGAATCCAGCGCGGCGCCATGTCCTGCTCGGTGCGCTGGCGGGCGTCGCCTTGTGGGCGCAGGCTGCCGAACGAGCGCTTGATGCCTTGCACCACCGGGCCGATCAGCGTGCCCAGCGTCCACACGGCCGCCACCGCAATCACGCCCGCACCGATGAAGCGCACCTGTGTGCGCCAGACGTCGGCGCCAAAGGCGGCAAGCGCCTTGCCCTCTGGCATCGGCGTAATGGCCGTCAAATACGGCACGGCAATGCCCCAGGCGATCACCAGACCCACCAGCATGGCCAGCCCGCCCATCAGGCCGATCAGGTAACCGGCTCCCAGCAGTGCCGTTGAAAAGCCCAGTGGCAGGCGCACCACCGAGGCGCCGGCGGCAAACCACCAGCTCGCGCCTTCGCCCAGCACGCGCAGGCCACTGGTCGCAAACGCAACGATGGCCGCAACGATGCCGCCTGCAGCAAGATCGCGCATGCCGGTGGCCGCGGGCACGGCGTCGCCATTGGCCGCCTGTGTGCCGTCGGTGGTCCGGCCGCTGCCGACGCGAAGGATCTCCGCCGCGGCCACGCCTTCGGGGTAGGGCAGATCGCTCTGCACCACCATCGCATGACGCAGCGGGATCGTGAACACCACGCCCAGCATGCCGCCGGCCATGCACACGCCAAACGTCTGCCAGAACGGAAAGCCCTGCCAGTGGCCGATCATCACCAGCCCCGGCAGTACGAAGATGATGGAGGACAGCGTGCCGGCCGCAGAGGCCTGCGTCTGCACCATGTTGTTCTCGAGGATGTTGGTGCTGCCGAGCATGCGCAGCACGGCCATCGAGATCACGGCAGCGGGAATCGCCGACGAAAAGGTCAGGCCGACTTTAAGGCCCAGATATACGTTGGACGCGGTAAAGATCACGGTGATGATGGCACCGAGGATCATGCCGCGCAGCGTCAGCTCTGGCAGGGTCGCTGCCGGTGCGTGCTTGAGAGAATGAGGAGATTGCATCCTGCGGGTCTCCGATGAGGGTTTTTGTGGCCCGGATTATAGGAGGGGCAGGATGCAGTGGCTCGTGCGTTTTTGTTTTGTGCTTCCTCTAATTTTCTGATTGTGGCGCATCCCGGTGCCGTCGCTCCCGGGGCGAAAGGGGTGCCGGCCACCAAGGTCAGAACACCAACTCAGCACTCCACAATATTCACAGCCAACCCACCCCGCGCCGTTTCCTTGTACTTGGTCTTCATGTCCGCCCCCGTTTCCCGCATCGTCTTGATCACGGAATCGAGCGACACGTAGTGCGTGCCATCCCCGCGCAGTGCCATGCGCGCGGCGTTCACCGCCTTCACGGAAGCCATTGCATTGCGCTCGATACAGGGAATCTGCACCAGTCCGCCCACTGGGTCGCACGTCAGACCGAGGTTGTGCTCCATACCGATTTCGGCAGCGTTCTCAACCTGCGCCGGCGTACCCCCCAACACCGCCGCCAGTGCCCCTGCGGCCATCGAACACGCCACGCCCACTTCACCCTGGCACCCGACCTCGGCACCGGAGATCGACGCGTTCATCTTGTAGAGCATGCCGATCGCGCCAGCCGTGAGCAGAAAATCCACAATACCGTTGTCGTTCGCACCGGGCACAAAGCGGTCGTAGTAGTGCATCACCGCCGGGATGATGCCCGCCGCACCGTTGGTCGGCGCCGTCACCACACGCCCACCTGCAGCGTTCTCTTCGTTGACGGCGATGGCGTACAGGTTCACCCAGTCGATCACCGACAGCGGGTCGGACAGTGTGCGCTCTGCCTGCCCCGTGAGCCGTGAATACAACTCAGCCGCGCGACGGCGCACGTGGAATGGCCCAGGCAGCTCCCCTTCGGTGCGGCAACCGCGCGCTACGCATGCCTGCATCACGTGCCAGATGTTGAGCAGACCAGCACGTACCTCGGCTTCGGTGCGCCAGGTCAGTTCGTTTTCCAGCATCAGGCGGGCGATCGATTTACCCGTCGATTCGCACATCGCGAGCAGTTCTTTGCCGCTGCGGAACGGGTGCGGCAGTTGGTCATGCGCCGACAATACTTGCGTATTCGCCGCACCGGCCGTGACGACAAAGCCACCACCCACTGACAGATACCGCGCCTCACGCAGCCGCTCACCAGCCGAATCGAAAGCGTGGAACTTCATGCCGTTCGGGTGCTCGGCCATTGCCTCGCGTCGGTAGAACGCGATGTGCTCCTTCTCGGTAAAGCGCACCGCGTGACGGCCCAGCAGCGTCAGCGACTGCGCAGCGCGCAGCGCGGCCAGCTTGGTGTCGATGGTGTCGGGATCGATGGTGTCCGGCGCCTCGCCCATCAAGCCGAGGATCACGCCGCGATCCGTGCCGTGGCCCTTGCCGGTGGCACCGAGCGAGCCGTACAGCTCCACGCGCACGCTGGCCACTTGCGGCATCAGCCCATCGGCTTCGAGGCCGGAAGCAAACATCAGCGCGGCACGCATGGGGCCGACGGTGTGCGAGCTGGACGGACCGATGCCAATCTTGAAGAGGTCGAAAACAGAAACAGCCATGGGGTAAGGCTCCGGGGGGCGTTAAAGAGGGCAAGTCGGCTTGTGGCCACTTGCGCCGGGTGGTTGTGTGCCCGTTGTCACCGGCAATGATGCGCCGATCAGCGTGCCGCGCACAGCGCCAGCCAATCGGGCGCAGTGGCGGCTAGCCGTTCGGCCAGCGGGCGGTAGTTCGGGTCCAGTCGCGCGGCCTGCCAGTAGAGCGTGCCGGCGCTCTTCGGCTCCCACGTACCGGAGAAGCCGGGCAGGCCCGCATCGGCGCGCTTCTTGTCGAACGCGACGTGCGAGTGGACGTATTCCTCATGCGTGCGGCTGCCGTCCGCATACGGCACGAGCCAGTCGATGGCGGCAGCGAGCGTGGCGCCGTTGCGCGCCCGCTCGCGCAGCCAATGCTGGCCGAATGGCTGCACGGCAATCGCGGCCATGGTCAGCGGCTCCAGATCGTAGACCACGTAGTGCAGCGCATCGCGGTCTTCAAAGTCCTCCACCGAGCCGTCGGGGCGAACGTTGTTGGCAAGCTGCTGCAGGAATAGGCGATGTGTCTGTTCGATCAGCGCGTGGTCACCCAGCGCGGCGGCCGACATCGCCATCAGCTTGATGCGGTGGCTCTGCCAGTTGTTGATCCACGTGTGGGACAGCGGCTGGCGAGCCGCCTCCGTGCGCGAGATGTAGCCCTCGGCCAGCGTACGCAGGAAGCGTTGCGTCTCTTCACGCGTGCCCGGCGTCAGGCCGTCGCGTGCGAGCGTGTAGGTCTGGATCAACGCATCGAACTTGGTTTCGTCGATCGGGTTGAAGCTCGGCACGTAGGTGCCGACCCACGCGTGCAGGAAAATGTCGACCTGCTCTGCGAAGCGCTTGTCGCTGGTGAGGCGCCAGGCCAGCGCGGCATCGCGCATCACGGGAAAATCACGCGCGGCGACAACGGATTCATCGTAGATGCCCTGGTGCGGCAGCGTGCCTTCGGTATGCAGGCGCGGCAGCGGATGCGGAGTCTGCCCAAGGTGCTGCGTCGCGCGGGCGATCAGTTTGGCGGCAGCGGGGTCACCGGACTGCGCAGGCGAAACGCTGCACCAGTCGCGCACCGAACCTATCGGGCCATGTGCACCGGCATACACAGATGCAGCAGCTCCCGCTTGTGTCGGCGAGCACGCACCGCACACCGCAACAGCGGCAGCACAGGCAAGCAGGCGAAGGAGCGGGGCGCGGTGGAGCATCGGCATGGAAGGGCCTCATCGATCAGGTGAACGGTCGTCACCTGACTTGCCGAGGCGCCTGAAAGCGTCGGTTGTGAGAACGGGTGACAGCGATTGCGCCCAGTGACATGTGACGCGGCAACCGGCTAGAGCACCGGTTGCCGCATCACCTCAGGCCCGTCTTCAGTCTTGCGCGTACTCGCTCATCGGCACGCAGGCGCAGAACAGGTTGCGGTCGCCGTAGACGTTGTCTGCACGGCCGACCGGTGGCCAGTACTTGCGCGCGCGCAGCGATGCCACCGGGTAGGCGGCCTGCTCGCGCGTGTACTTGTGCTGCCAGTCATCGGCCATCACCACGTTGGCGGTGTGCGGCGCGTGCTTGAGGGGGTTGTCTTCGCGGTCGAATTCGCCCGAGATCACCTTGTCGACTTCGCCGCGGATGGCGATCATCGCGTCGATGAAGCGGTCGAGTTCCACCTTCGGCTCGCTCTCGGTCGGCTCGATCATCAGCGTGCCCGGCACCGGGAAGCTCATCGTCGGTGCGTGGAAGCCGAAGTCCATCAGGCGCTTGGCGATGTCTTCGTTGCTGATGCCCGATTCCTTCTGCAGCGGACGGATGTCGAGAATGCACTCGTGCGCCACGAGGTCGTGCGCCCCCGTGTACAGCACCGGGTAGTACGGCGAGAGCCGCTTGGCGACATAGTTGGCCGACAGGATGGCCGTCTCGGTCGCAGCCGTCAGGCCCGCCGCGCCCATCATGGCGATGTACATCCACGAGATCGGCAGGATCGACGCCGAACCGAACGCAGCGGCCGACACGTTGCCGATGTTCTGGCTGGCGTCTTCACCCGAAGCCGCGCGCCCCGGGAGGAACGGTGCCAAGTGCGCACCCACGGCCACCGGACCGACGCCCGGGCCGCCACCGCCGTGCGGAATGCAGAACGTCTTGTGCAGGTTCAGGTGCGAGACATCGCCGCCGAAGTGGCCCGGTGCGGCGGTGCCGACCATGGCGTTCATGTTGGCGCCATCCACGTACACTTGGCCGCCGTGGCTGTGCACGATCTCGCACACGCGCTTCACGCCTTCCTCGAACACGCCGTGCGTGGACGGGTACGTGATCATGATGGCCGCGAGGTTCTTGCTGTGCTCGGCGGCCTTCTTCTCCAGATCGGCCAAGTCCACGTTGCCGCGCTCATCGCAGGCGACCACGACGACCTGCATGCCGGCCATCTGTGCCGACGCCGGGTTCGTGCCGTGCGCCGATGACGGGATCAGGCACACGTCGCGGTGGCCTTCGCCGCGGCTGGCGTGGTAGGCGTGGATGATCAGCAGGCCAGCGTATTCGCCTTGCGAGCCGGCGTTCGGCTGCAGGCTGATGGCGGCGTAGCCGGTGGCGGCGCACAGCATCTGCTCGAGCTGGTCGATCATCTCGCGGTAGCCCACGGTCTGGTCGGCCGGTGCAAACGGGTGGATGTTCGAAAACTCGGGCCACGTCACCGGCAGCATCTCAGCGGTGGCGTTGAGCTTCATCGTGCACGAGCCCAGCGGGATCATCGTGCGGTCCAGCGCCAGGTCCTTGTCAGCCAGGCTGCGCAGGTAGCGCAGCATTTCGTGCTCGGAGTGGTGCGCGTTGAACACCGGATGCGTGAGGTACGCACTCTGGCGCACCAGCGAAGCCGGGTAGGCATCGGCCACGCCCGCTTCGGTCTTGTCGAAATCCGGTGCGGTGGCGTGGGCCGCGTGCGCAAAGACGTCCCACAGCGCAATCACATCGGCGCGCGTGACCGTCTCGTCCAGCGAGATGCCCAGACGTGCATCGTCGATCTGGCGCAGGTTGATGCCGTGCGCCTGCGCGGCGATGTGCAGGTTGGCGGTGCGCGGGCCGGTGGCGACTGTCAGCGTATCGAAGAAGGCATCGGCTTCCAGCGTGTAGCCGATCGCGCGCAGGCCGGCGGCCAGCGTGGCGGTCAGCCGGTGCACGCGCTGGGCGATGCGCTTCAGGCCTTGCGGGCCGTGGTACACGGCGTACATCGATGCCATCACGCCCAGCAGCACCTGTGCGGTACAGATGTTCGAGGTGGCCTTCTCGCGGCGGATGTGTTGCTCGCGCGTCTGCAGCGCGAGGCGATACGCCGGGTTGCCTTGCGCATCGACTGTCACGCCAACGAGGCGACCGGGCATCGAGCGCTTGAACGCATCGCGCACGGCCATGTAGCCGGCGTGCGGGCCACCAAAGCCGAACGGCACGCCAAAGCGCTGCGTGTTGCCGATCACCACGTCAGCGCCCCATTCGCCCGGCGCGGCCAGCAGCGTGAGCGCCAGCAAGTCAGCCGCGGCAACCACCAGACCGCCGGCAGCATGCACGGCGTCGGTCAGCGCTTGGTACGTCGCCAGATCGCCCAGCAGCGCACCGTTGGCGCCCGGGTATTGCAGCAGCACGCCAAAGGCATCGTGCTTGGCAGCGTCAGCAGCGGGGCCGGTCACCACTTGCACGCCGATCGGCTCGGCGCGCGTGCGCACGACTTCCAGCGTCTGCGGCAGCACGTCGTCGGCCACGAAGAACACGGTCGACTTCGACTTGCCGATGCGCTGCAGCAGCGTCATCGCTTCCGCAGCGGCGGTGGCTTCGTCCAGCATCGATGCGTTGGCGATATCCATCGCCGTCAGGTCGATCACCATCTGCTGGAAGTTCAGCATCGCTTCCAGGCGACCCTGCGAGATTTCCGGCTGGTACGGCGTGTAGGCCGTGTACCAGGCCGGGTTCTCGAGGATGTTGCGCAGGATCACGCCCGGCGTGTGCGTGCCGTAATAGCCCTGGCCGATCAGGCTCTTGACCACGCGGTTCTGCCCAGCGATGCCGCGCAGCTTGGCCAGTGCGGCTTCTTCGGTCAGCGGCTGCGTGAATTCGCCCAGCGGCATGCCGTCTTGGCGGCGGATGGCGGGCGGGATTACGGCGTCGATCAGCGCAGCACGGCTGGCGTAGCCCAGCGTGCTGAGCATGGCGGCCTGCTCTTGGGCAGACGGGCCGATGTGGCGGTGCGCGAAGGCGTCGCGCGCCTCCAGGTCAGCCAAGGTGGGGCGTTCGGCAGCAAGCGCCGAGGAAGCGGGGTGCGGAGCGTTCATGGCAAGGGCTCGAAATTCAGGCAAAAAGCCGATGCACGGGTCAGGCGCATCGGCTGAAGAGGCGTTACGCGCCGATCGATTTTGCGTAATCGTCAGCCGACAGCAGGGCACTCACATCGTCGATGTTGGTTGGCTTGACCTTGAACAGCCAAGCACCATAAGCGTCGCCGTTGATCGACTCGGGAGCATCGGACACAGCGGAATTCGCCTCGATGATTTCGCCCGAGACCGGTGCATAAATATCGGACGCTGCTTTGACCGACTCAACGACAGCGACCGTATCGCCAGCGGACACGGCCTTGCTAACTGCCTGCACTTCCACAAACACGATGTCGCCGAGTGCATCTTGTGCATGGTCGGTAATGCCAACGGTCAGCGTGCCGTCGGCTTCAACGCGGACCCACTCATGGGACTCGGTGTACTTCAGATCGGCGGGCAGATTGCTCATGAAAGGTTTCTCCGGAAGATTGGGATGATGGGAATTCGGGTTCAGCTGACCAGCGCCTTGCCATTGCGCACGAACGGCAGTTTAACCACAGACGCGGTCAACTTGCGGTCGCGGATCTCGACCTGCACGTCGGAGCCGATGGTCACATCCTTGGGCAGGCGGGCCAGTGCAATGGACAGCGACAGGCTCGGGCTGAACGTGCCGCTGGTGATCTCTCCATCACCGGCAGGCGTGATGACTTTCTGATGGGCGCGCAGCACGCCGCCCTTGTCGCGCAGGATCAGGCCGACGAACTGCTCACGCTGGCCGCCGGCTTGCAGCGCAGCCTTGCCGGTGAAGTCGCGCTCGCTTTGCAGGTCAACCGTCCAGGCCAGGCCCGCGTCCAGCGGCGAGACATGCTCGTCCATGTCCTGCCCGTAGAGGTTCATGCCGGCTTCCAGGCGCAGCGTGTCGCGCGCGCCCAGGCCCGCCGGGCGTACACCGGCTTGCTGCAGGCGCTCCCACACGCCGGCGATCTGCGCGGCGGGCACCACCAGCTCGAAGCCGTCTTCACCGGTGTAGCCGGTGCGGGCGACCATGATTTCGCCCGCGCCATCCACGGTGACGAAGCCCGCGTTGAACGGCTTGAGCGCCTCGCCCACGGCCTGCGTGCCGGGCAGCGCGGCGTAGGTCTTGGCGCGGGCGTTTGGGCCCTGCACGGCCAGGATGCCCAGCGGCTCGGCGCCAGCGTTATTGTCGGAGCGACGCGGCGTGATGGTCACGCCGGTGCCGGCGGCTTCGTTCTGAGCGACGATCCATTCGAGATCCGTCGGCGCGGTGCCGGCGTTCACGACCAGGCGGAACCAGTCTTCGCGGAAGAAGTAGACGATCAGGTCGTCGATCACGCCGCCCTTGGGGTTGAGCATGCAGCTGTAGAGCGCCTTGCCCGGGGTTTGCAGCTTGTCGACGTTGTTGGCGAGCAGCCCGCGCAGGAAATCGCGCACGCGCGCGCCAGTGAGGTCGACCACGCACATGTGCGAGACGTCGAAGATACCGGCGTCTTGGCGCACGGCGTGGTGTTCTTCGATCTGGGAGCCGTAGTTGACGGGCATGTCCCAGCCGCCAAAGTCGACCATGCGGGCGCCCAGCGAGCGGTGGATGGCATTGAGCGGCGTGTGTTGGAGCGTCATGGAATCTCTCGGCTGAAGCGCCGCCACTGTGGCCGGGCGCGGCGCGTTATTCGGGACCAGAAAAGCAAAAAGGCCACCCGCGCAGCCTGATGCCTCATGGTGACGCCATGAAGATGCAAGCTGCGCAGATGGCCCCTCTGTCCTTGGTACCTGAGAGATTGCGAGGCGCGGTGCACATAGCGGTGTGCGCCGGCTCGTGAGCCCCTTCGGTGGGCGCCTGCAGTGGTCGTGCAGCGCCAGCTCTCCAGAGTGCGGTCAGACGCATGTCCGGCCGATCCACCCGGTCCTGGATGCCTGAGAGTTTTCGGGTGCTACCCCTTCGGCGGCGCCTTGCCGTGTGCGGCGGGCACGCTCTCCCGGATGGATGGGCGGAATTTACGGAAGGGGGCTGGGATTGTCAATTAGGGGAGGAGAGGGGGCATTCACCCTGGGAAAACGAAAGCCCCAAAGACAACGGCCACCCCCTTGGGCATCGGCAGTCTCGCCTTGCCCCGGGTGTGACCGGTGTGCGGGTCGTTGGAAAACCGTGATCAGTTGCCGATCTGGCGGCTGACTTTATTTTCCTGCTGGTTCAGGGTGCGCTGTTCTTGCTTGGTGATATGACCGCCATTCTGGGCGGCCATGTCGCGCTCTTCCTGGCGGATCTGGTGGTCTTCCTTGTGCAAGGCCTTGGCTTGGCCCTTGGTGATTTCGCCTTCCTTCACTTCGTTGTGGATGCGCTTGTCCTGGTTGGCCAGGCGGTGGTTGACTTCAGCACGACGCGGGTGATCCTTCTGCCACTGCGTTTGTGCGAAGGCGCCGGTGGTAGCGGACAGGGCGACGGCCGTCACGGCCAGGACTTTGACGATGCGGTTCATGATTTTCCTCCGGTGGGCGGCTGACGGATTCAGCCGCTGTCCTGTCTATAACGAACCGCTTGGGCCGCAAGCTTACCGCCATCGTGTAACCATGCGTAAGCCGTGTAACGGCCGCGAGCGAAACGAGGGGCGCAAACGAATGCGGCGGCCATGTGAGGCTGTACCCTCAAAAAAAAGCGGGCGCGCGGTTGAGGCCGCGCGCCCGTTTCACTTCACATGACGACGTAGGTGACTTACCAGCCGTAGCCGGCGCCCACGCCAACGTTGTACTCAGAGCCGCCGGCGGTGGAGCCGCCAATCGTCACTGTGGCGCGCGAGCCAATCTTGCGTTGGTAACCAATCGCCAAGGCAGCCTGTCCGCGATACACACCCGTACCGACCGCCATGCGGTTGTCGGTCTGAAGACCGGCCGCGCTAGCCACCATGGTGGACATGGCAGCGTTCATGGCGCCCAGGCGGTTCACCTTGGTATCCAACTGGCCCACTTGGCTCTGCAGATTGCCAACGCTGCTCTGAACGTCGGCAACCTTCGCGTCTACGCGATCGAGCTGAGCCTTGTTGACGGCATCGGTGTCTTGCGTGCCAGCCATCACATTGGTAATGATGCGCTCACTCCCGAGTGAGCCGACGGACACCGTACCCGCGCGATCGGCCACCGAATTGGCGCCCAGGGCCACGCTGTTATCAGCCTTGGCCACAGCGTTCGCACCGGTTGCCGTCGAGCCTTGGCCGCTGGCTACCGCGTTGGCACCTGATGCCGTGGCGTAGTTGCCCGAGGCCAACGCATCTTCCTTCACACTAGCGTTGCCGCCAGCACCCGTACCGACAAACTTGGGGTTATCTTGGCCAATGCCACGCCCCCCATCAGCCAGCGAGAACAGGCGATTGTCCAGATTGGAGAGCGCATCGCCCACGCTGTTATGTGTCGAGCCATCAAGGAATGAATACGTCGGCGCAGTCCACACACCACCGCTAAACGACGCGCCGCCGCCAAGTGCACCAGCGACGGTATTGAGCTGGCCGAGGTTGACGGCATCCGTGGCTACCATGCCATCCGCCACATTCTGCAGCCGCACCGCCGCACCGCCATTGTTGAACGTAACGCTGGTCTTGGTGGCGTCGTCGTAGAGCACCGCATTGGCCACGTTACCGTGGTCATCAACCAGGCCTGCGTCCTTGAGCTGGCGCACGTTCACGGCATCGGTGTCATCGGTGCCGGCAGCGACATTCTTGAGCTGCGTTGCCGCGCCACCTCTGTTGAACGTCACGGTGCCCTTGCTGGCGTCGTCGTATTGCACAGCGGTGCTGGCCAGTGCGTCAACCGCGCCTTGCACGCCCTTGATCTGGCTGACGTTAGCAGCATCGGTGTCATCCGTGCCTGCCGTAACGTTGGTCAGCTTGCGGGTGATGGTGTTGCCGTCGGCATCCTTGCCCGCAAAGCTCACGTTCGCGCCGGCGGTGTCCTTGGCGACCGTGATGTCGGATGTGGCATCCGCTTGCTGCACCAGGCCGATCGAGCCGTTGCCGATCTGCGTGCTCAGGTTCGTAATGTCCGTGGTGTTCTGGCTGGTACGGCCATCCAGGTTATTCAGTGCGTCACCAACGTTGTTGAAGTCTTGCTTGGTTGCATCAGTGGTGCTGGTGGCCAGCGAGTAGGTTGGCGCAGTGATCTTGCCGTCATCGCCGACGGTCGAGCCACCACCCAGTGCATTCGACACCGCTGTTGCGTTGGAGGCGTTTAGCGTGTTGGCCGCCGCGATGTCCGAAGCGGCTTGCTCAGCCGTGGTCTTGACGCCATTGAGTTGGCCAACGTTGACGGCGTCGGTGTTGTCGACACCATCCGCCACGTTCTTGAGGTGAACCGCATCACCGCCCCTGTTGAGCGTGATGGTCGACTTGCTGGCGTCGTCGTAGATCACCGCATTGGCCACGTTACCGTGGTCATCAACCAGGCCTGCGTCCTTGAGCTGGCGCACGTTCACGGCGTCGGCGTCATCGGTGCCGGCAGCGACGTTCTTGAGCTGCGTTGCCTCGCCACCCCTGTTGAACGTCACGGTGCCCTTGCTGGCGTCGTCGTATGTAACGGCGGTGGCTTCCAGGTTGCCGACACGGCTTTGAGCTTGGTTGGCGTCGCTCGCGGCTTGCTCAGCCGTAGTCCTGACGCCATTGAGTTGGCCAACGTTGACGGCGTCGGTGTCATCCGTGCCTGCCGTAACGTTGGACAGCTTGCGGGTGATGGTGTTGCCGTCCGCGTCCTTGCCGGCGAAGTTCACAGCGTCACCATCGGTGTCTTTTGCTACGGTGATCTCAGCGCCAGCCGTGGCCTGCTGGACCATGCCGGCCGTGCCGTTGGTCAGGTTGGTGATGTTGGTGGTGTTGTTGACGATGCTGGCGGCGTTACCCTTGATCCGGTCGTCCAAGTTGCCCAGCGCGCCTGGCACGGTGGAGTACGTTGTGCCTCCCCTGCTGTCTGCGCCTAGCGTGTAGACCGGGGCAACAACTGCACCTGTCAGGCTGTTGATACGCCCACCGAGCGCGGTGAGCGTGCCATTGAGTTGATTGACGGATACGGCATCGGCTGGATTAAGGCCATTTGCGATGCCAGTAAGGCGACGATTGTCGTTGGCTCCGCTTGTGAAATCGACCACCGTGCCGGTAACGCTACGACCAATATTGATCGCCCCCCCATCGTCCGGCTGCTCAATCAGAGTTTGCGCCATCGCCCCTGGCGCGGAAAGCAATGCTGCGCTCGCGATCAGCGCGGCGCCAACTGCTCGCACAACGGAACGTCCCTTGCCGTGCCCACGTGCGGTTTCCGAAACCGCCGTCCATACGCCGGTGGCGTTGTTGCGAACAACACGATATGCCTTGTTCATGTCAATAACTCTGCAAAAGTAGAAGTGAAATTCGGTGTCGGTAGAACGGTCTATCGACGATCGCAGAGTCTGTCGAAATTGATAAATCAGTTCCGTTGACTTATGTGTGTATCGCAATAAGTTATGGAATTCATGAAATCAGAAAATTCCCATGTGGAGCCGGGTATTGTGAAGCTCACTTTATGTGAGATCGAAGATTTTATGTAATGTGCCATTGGTAAACCGGCCGACCTTCCGACACAAAAATTCTCAAATATGGGAAAACTCTTATTTTCAAATTTGACGCTGACCAATAAATCAACGTTGTATTGAACATGGGAAAATTTGACTTAAAAGTGCGTGATCATCGATGTTCTTGATGCACGCATGGCCTCCGGTAACGCTGCCAGTCGTAACGCCCCTGCGTGCTACCATCGCCTTCCGCTGTACCTTCCCGCCCGCTTTTCTCCGCCTGTCCCCATGTCTTCTGGTCTCGCCCACGGGCTCAATGCTGCCCAATCCGAAGGTGTGCACTACCTCGATGGCCCCTGCCTGGTGCTGGCCGGGGCGGGCTCCGGCAAGACGCGCGTGATCACACAGAAGATCGCGCACCTGATTCTCGACAAGGGCTTCGAGCCGAAGCACATCGCCGCCGTCACGTTTACGAACAAAGCGGCCAAGGAAATGCAGGAGCGCGTGGCCAAGCTGATGGAGGGCCAGACGCGCGCCGACGGCAAGCGCATCCCCATCAAGCAGTTGACGGTGTGTACGTTCCACTCGCTGGGTGTGCAGATCCTGCGGGCTGAGGCCGAGCATGTGGGCCTGAAGCCGCGCTTCTCGATCATGGATTCGGACGATTGCTTCGGCATGATTCAGGAGCAGCTGGCCACCACCGACAAGCAACTGATCCGCCGCGTGCAAAGCACGATCTCGCTGTGGAAGAACGGTCTGGTCGACCCGGAAGAGGCGATTGCCGAGGCGCTGGCCAATAACAACGTGGATGACCACCAGGCCGCGCTGGTCTACCGCAACTACGTCGCCACGCTGCATGCGTATCAGGCGGTGGACTTTGACGACCTGATCCGCATTCCTGCCGAGCTGTTCGCGCGCAATGAAGACGTGCGCCTGAAGTGGCAGAACCGCCTGCGCTACTTCCTCGTCGATGAATACCAAGACACCAACGCCTGCCAGTACCAGTTGCTGAAGCTGCTGGCGGGCGGCTCGCACCTGCGTGCGCCGGCCTTCACGGCCGTGGGCGACGACGACCAGGCCATCTACGGCTGGCGCGGCGCCACGCTCGACAACCTCAAACTGCTGCAGACGGATTTCCCAAACCTCAAGGTCATCAAGCTGGAGCAGAACTACCGCTCCACGGTGCGCATCCTGAATGCCGCCAACGCCGTCATCGCGCAGAACCCCAAGCTATTCGAGAAGACGCTGTGGAGCGAGCATGGCATGGGCGATGCCATCAACGTGATCAGCGCCAACGATGAGGAGCACGAGGCCGAGAGCGTGGTCTTCAAACTCTCTGCGCACAAGTTCGAGCGGCGCGCGCAGTTCCGGGATTACGCGATCCTGTATCGCGGAAACTTCCAGGCGCGGCTGTTCGAGCAGATCCTGCGCCGCGAGCGCATTCCGTATGTGCTCTCGGGCGGGCAGAGCTTCTTCGACAAGGCTGAGATCAAGGATTTGTGTGCGTACCTGCGGCTGATTGCCAATGCGGATGACGACCCCGCGTTCATCCGCGCGATCACCACGCCCAAGCGTGGCGTGGGCAATGCGACGCTGGAGGTGCTGGGTTCATTCGCGGGGCAGGCCAAGGTGTCGCTGTTCGAGGCGGCGATGATGGGCGGGATTGAGGCACAGCTCGCGCCGCGTCAGTTGGAACCGCTGCGCGTGTTCTGCGAATTCATCGTGCGGCTGTCGGACCGCGCCGCAAAGGAACCCGCCGGCACGCTGCTCGACGAGATGATGGAAGGCATCCACTATGAGGCCTACCTGTACGACACTTACGACGAGCGCCAGGCCCAGAACAAGTGGACCAACGTGCTGGAGTTTCTCGACTGGCTCAAGCGCAAGGGCACCAAGCCGGAGAAACAGGACAGCGAAGAGGCCACCGGTTTCGACAATGCCGATGGTTTGATGGACGAAGGCAAGAACTTGCTCGAACTCACGCAGACCATCGCGCTGATCAGCATGCTCGAAGGCAGGGAAGAGGACCCGGATGCGGTGCGCCTGTCCACGCTGCATGCGAGCAAGGGGCTGGAGTATCCGCACGTGTTCCTGGTTGGCGTGGAAGAAGGCATCCTGCCGCACTGCCGTGAAGACGATGATCTGACCGACGAGAAGATCGAGGAAGAGCGCCGGCTAATGTATGTGGGCATCACGCGCGCGCAGCGCAGCCTGCATATCAGCTGGTGCAAGAAGCGCAAGCGGGCGCGGGAAACGGTGGTGTGCGAGCCGTCGCGCTATATCGCGGAGATGAAGCTTGGCGATGATGCTGGGCCAACGCCTGAGGACTCCATGCCGGCGATGTCGCCTAAGGATCGGTTGGGCGCGTTGAAGGGGTTGCTGGCGGCTAAAAAACCCGTGGCGACTTGAACCGGAGGCGGCCCACCCCCTATTCATCTCCAGCCAGGGGCCGAAAGGGGGCTGACCACCAAGCGCCTCAATCAATTCCCCGCCCCCTGGATGTAGTTCAAATCCACAAACTCACTCCCCCGATTCCCCCGAGTGAAATCCAAGGTAAATCCCCCCACATCCACCCGCGTCTGCAACGCGCGCCGCAGTTCAGCACCCGCCACCTTCCCGCCCACTGCATTCATCGCCTGAATCAGATACGTCGCGGCGATATAACCTGACAATGTGGCCCCAGACGGCGGCTCATCCAGAAACTGCTTCATGCGTGCGATATGTTCGCGCGTGATTCTCGTGTTGCCGACAGCGGGGTTGGGTACGGTTTGCGCGAGCAGCATGCCGCCGCTGTAGCCGGTGCCGAGAATCTCGCGTGCCACCTGCGGGTTGACCGACGAGAGCCCGACCAGGAAGCCATACCACCCGTGCTGCGCCAGCGCGCGACCGACACTGGCATAGGCGAGGGTATCGCCGGCGACGATGATGGCGGTCGGTTTGGTCGGGGCGATGCGCGCGGCCAGTTCACCCGGATCACCCGTGAGCGTGTAGAGGTCGAGCGCTTCCGCTGCCTCACCTTTCGCGGACGTCGCGCCGGCGAGCGTGTTGCGCAGGCGCGCGCCGAGTTGCGGATCGAACCCCGCGGTGGTGACCAGTGCAATGCGCCGCATGCCGAACTGGCGCAGGCGGTTGTGGGCGGCGATGATCTCGCGGTCGTAGTCGGGGCGAATGAACCAGACGTTGTCAGAGGCGGATGTGGCACCCGAGAGCGGCGCCAGCAGCGGCACATTGCGCCGCGCGATCTCCGGAGAAGCGCTCAGCCCGGGCAACAGGCGTTCGCTCACGCCGAAGAGCACTTCCACGCGATCGCGCTCGATCATGTCGACGGCTTGCTGCACGGCTTCGGCCTGTTCGACTTCGCGGCGGATCAGGCTGATGCGCCGGCCCTTGATACCACCGCTCAGGTTGGCCGCATCAAACGCGACCTTGGCGCCAGCCATGAAGTCGCGCGCGTAGTCGGCCTGGGCGCCACCGCGCTCAACCAACTGCCCGACGACAAGCGTGGAATTGCCTTGCGCATGCGCCGTCAGCGTCACAACGGCGGTTGCGCAGGCGAATACGCACGCACAGCGGCGTGCCAGTGTCTGCCACATCATGCTTCCCCCAAAGACGAATCGACGGCGCGTTGCTCTTGTTATGACCGGCCTGGCAGGCAGGTGCGCACCAATCGTCGATGTTAGGCGGCTGAACGTGACAGATCAGTGAAGTTACGCCCCTCCCGATGGAGGGATCGGCGCGTTTGAACCCGCATTGACCGACGTTGACACATATCAACGCGCTGCCGGGAGTGCAGGAATAGCATCAACCGTCGCCCTCGCACCCCACCGCCCCATGTTCCCCTTTGCTCAACCGGCCGCCCAGGATGCGGCTGCCAATGACACCGCCTTCCGCTGGTCTGCCCCGCAGGTGCGGGCGCTGGCGCAGCGTTTCGACACGCATGGTCCGCGCTATACGTCGTACCCGACAGCGGACCGCTTCCACAACGGCTTCAGCAACGCGGCGTACCTCGACGCACTGCACCGACGGGCCGCGATTGCGCCGGCGCTGCATGCGCCGCTGTCGCTGTACATGCACCTGCCGTTCTGCGCGAACCTCTGCTACTACTGCGGTTGCAACAAGGTCATCACCAAAGACCACTCGCGCAGTGCGCGCTACATCCGCGCCCTGGCACAGGAGATGGCGCTCGTGGCCGAGCACATCGGCCCACTGCGCCGCGTGAAGCAACTGCACTGGGGTGGCGGCACGCCGACCTTCCTCACGCACGATGAGATGCGCGCCGTGATGGCCGCCACGCGTGCGCATTTCGATCTGGCGCCTGACGCGGAAATCTCCGTCGAACTCGACCCACGGCACGCAGACGACGCCACGCTGGCGGTGCTCGCTGATCTCGGCTTCAACCGCGCCAGCCTCGGTATTCAAGATTTCGACCCGGATGTGCAGCGGGCCATCCATCGCATCCAGCACGTGGAAGACACGCGCCGCGTAGTGGACAGCGCGCGCCGCCTCGGCTTTGAATCGATCAGCTTCGATCTGATCTACGGCCTGCCGCATCAACGTACCGAGACGTTCAACGCGACACTGGACCGCGTGCTGGAGATGGCGCCGGATCGGCTGTCTGTCTACAGCTACGCGCATCTGCCGCACCTGTTCAAGCCGCAGCGCCGCATCAACCTCCTTGCGCTACCGACGGCCGACGAGAAGCTCGACCTGCTGGCCATGACGGTGGAGCGCCTGGTGGACGCGGGCTATGTCTACATCGGCATGGACCACTTCGCGCGGCCGGACGATGCCTTGGCGATTGCGCAGCGCGAAGGGCGGCTGCAGCGCAATTTCCAGGGCTATTCCACGCATGCCGATTGCGATCTGCTGGCCTTTGGCGTGTCCGCCATCAGCCGCGTGGGCGACGTGTATGCGCAGAACGAAAAGGATCTCGACGCGTACTACGCGCGCATCGACGCCAACGAGCTGCCGGTGCTGCGCGGCCTGTCGCTCTCGCCGGACGACCACGTGCGGCGTGCGCTGATTGGTGAACTGATGTGCGGGTTCGAGTTGGACATGCGCGCGTTCGGCGCCACGCACGGGTTGGACTTCAAGGGGACCTTTGCCGAAGAACTGGAGGCGTTGGCGCCGCTGGAAGAGGCGGGCCTGGTGAAGGTGGGTGACGAGCGCATCCTCATCACGCCGCAAGGGCGGCTGCTGGTGCGGCGCATCGCCATGGTGTTCGACGCGCATCTGCGCGCCGTTGGCACCGAGCGCGCGGTCGAGGCGGAGGGCAAGCCCGTCGCCTTCGTTCCGCGCTACTCCAAGGTGGTCTGATCGACCTTAAGCCGTTACTGGTTCCTGCGCAGTCGTTTCCGTTTGTGCCGTCGCGACGGTCTGCGGCCAGACTTCGGCCAGACGCAGCAGGTTGGTCGAACCTGCCTGACCAAACGGCATGCCCGCCGTGATGGCGATCTGGTCGCCCGACACGGCAAAGCCCTCGCGGGCGGCAGCACGGCAGGCCGCATCCACCATTTCATCCACGCTGTGCACGTCGGCGCTTACGGTGCTGTGCACGCCCCAGGTGATTGCCAGACGGCGCGCCGTATCCAGACGTGGCGTGATGCTCACGATGGGCGCCAGCGGCCGCTCGCGTGCGGCGCGCAGGCTGGTCTTGCCGCTGGACGTGTAGGTGACCGTGGCCACCGCGCCCAGGATGTGCGTCACGTCGCGCAGGGCCGCGCAGATGGCGTCCTGGCGCGTCGGTAACGGGGCCTGATGTTGTGCGTCGATCAGGTTGCGGTACAGCGGATCGCGCTCGGTTTCGGCAATGATGCGGTTCATGATGCTGACCGCTGCCACCGGGTGCTTGCCGCTGGCCGATTCAGCCGAGAGCATCACCGCATCGGTGCCGTCGTACACAGCGGTTGCCACATCGGATGCTTCGGCGCGCGTTGGCACCGGCGCTTCGATCATCGATTCCAGCATCTGCGTAGCCACGACCACGGGCTTGCCGTGTTGGCGTGCGAGGCGCAGGATGCGCTTCTGCACGCCGGGCACACGCTCGGGCGGCAACTCCACACCCAGGTCGCCACGCGCCACCATCAGTGCGTCGGAGGCCTGCACAATGTCTTCCAGGTGCAGCAGCGCGGCGGGCTTCTCGATCTTGGAGAGCAGGCCGGCGCGGTCGCCGATGATCTCGCGCGCGGCGATCACATCCTCGGCGCGTTGCACGAACGACAGCGCAATCCAGTCCACGCCCAGCGACAAGGCGAACTCAAGGTCGCGCAGGTCTTTCTCGGTGAGTGCGGGGATGGGGATCACCGCATCGGGCACGTTCACACCCTTGCGATCCGACAGCGGGCCGCCGTCGACCACACGGGTGACGATAGCGGTCGGATCAGCGGCTTCCACGGCCAGTCGGATCTTGCCGTCATCGAGCAACAGGGATTGGCCCGGCGCAGCAGCGGCGTACAGCTCGGGGTGCGGCAGGTGCACACGGGTGACATCGCCCGGCGTCGGGTCGCGGTCGAGCACGAAGCGCTCGCCGTTCTTGAGCGTGACGCGGCCCTCGGCAAACGTGCCGATGCGCAGCTTCGGGCCTTGCATGTCGGCCAGGATGCCGATGGGGCGACCGGTTTCGGCTTCCACTGCGCGCACGGCGTCGTAGCGCTTGCGGTGATCTTCGTGCGAGCCGTGGCTGAAGTTCAGGCGAAAGACGTCTGCACCGGCGTCGAAGAGGGCGCGGATGGTGTCTTTGTCGCTGCTGGCGGGGCCGAGGGTGGCGAGGATTTTGGTGTTGCGGAATCGGCGCATTGCTTGTTGCTCCGGTGTGGGCTGGTGCTTGCTGCGTTTGCGGACCTGGGTGGTCCATCTCTGGTTTCAGCCCCGGCAGGGGACGAAAGGGAGGCGCACTACCAACGCTAAAACAAAACTGCCACTACCCGAAGGCAGCGGCAGCATTCACAACTTAGGCAATGTCGTGGTTCGACATGATCTCAATCGCACGGCACAGCGCCGAGTGATCCTGCTTGCCCAGACCGTTAGCGGAGCAGGTGTTGAACAGCTCCTGTGCAGTCGCGGTGTTCGGCAGTGCCACGCCCAGCGCCTTGGCACCTTGCAGCGCCAGGTTCAGATCCTTCTGGTGCAGTTCAATGCGGAAGCCCGGATCGAACGTACGCTTGACCATGCGCTCGCCATGCACTTCCAGGATGCGCGAGTTGGCAAAGCCGCCCATCAGTGCCTGACGCACCTTTGCGGGGTCGGCGCCGGCCTTCGATGCAAACAGCAGCGCTTCCGACACGGCCTGAATGTTCAGCGCCACGATGATCTGGTTGGCCACCTTGGTGGTCTGGCCATCGCCGTTGCCGCCGACCAGCGTGATGTTCTTGCCCATCAGTTGGAACAGCGGAACCACGCGATCAAACGCCGCTTGTTCACCGCCGACCATGATCGTCAGCGAGGCAGCCTTGGCGCCCACTTCGCCACCCGACACCGGGGCGTCCAGGTATTGCGCGCCGGTCTTGTTGATGCGCGAAGCGAAGTCCTTCGTCGCGATCGGCGAGATCGAGCTCATGTCGACCACGATCTTGCCGGCAGCAGCCTCCTTGCCGGCGTCCTTCAGCGCCTTGGCGACGCCCTTTTCGCTGAACAGCACGGCTTCAACGTGCGGGGTGTCCGGCACCATGACGAAGATGATGTCGGCACGCTTGGCGACTTCCTCGGCGCTCGTGCAGACCGTCACGCCAGCTTCCACCAGCGTGGCCGGGGCCGGGTTGACGTCGTGCACGAACAGCGTGTGGCCAGCGGCGCGCAGGTGGCCTGCCATGGGGGCGCCCATGATGCCGAGACCGATGAAACCGAGGTTGAGTGCGTTTGCCATGGTGAGGGATCTCCTTGGGGTTGATGGTTTGTGTGTTGGATGGGCCTTGGTGGTCCACTCCCTTTCACCCCCTGCCGGGGGCGACTCACTTTCTTTGTCTTGCCAAAGAAAGTAAGCAAAGAAAGGCGCGCCCAAGATGGCGACCCCTTCCTTGAATTTGTGTAACCGGGCGGAGAAGGAGCCAAACTCGCTGCGCTCAGACAAGCCTCCTTCTTGTTTCCGCCCGCTTACACAAATTCAAGGCGCCATCTAGGGCAGGGTACGGCCACACAATCTGTGTGCTGCCCAAGGTGGCTCTTGTTTGGTGCTGTTGTTGCTCGCTTCGCTTCGCGTTGTGCTGCTTACTGCTGCTACTGCGGTCGTGCTTCGATGGTTTGGCCTTTGACGTTCCTGTCCTAGATGGCGCCTTGAATTTCTGTTGCAGAGAGGAAAAAGAGTGCAGGCCTGTCTGAGCGAAGCGAGTTGCCTGCGCTCCCTCTCTGCGACATAAATTCAAGGGGTATTCGCCATCTCGGGCGCGCCTTTCTTTTGCTTACTTTTCTTTGGCAAGACAAAGAAAAGTGAGTCAGCCCCGGCAGGGGATGAAACAGGGGATGCACCCCTCCCGCCGGAACAAGGCAAAAACCAAATCAAGCAACGTTGTGAGCAGCACGCCAGCCAAGACCTTCAACCGTCCCAGCCTTAGGCTTGTACTCACACCCAATCCAGCCCTTGTAGCCAATCTCAGCCAACCAACGGAACAAGAACTGGTAATTGATCTCGCCCGTGCCCGGCTCGTTGCGGCCCGGGTTGTCGGCCAACTGCACATGCTTGATCTTGTCCAGATGGCGCTTGAGCGTGTTCGCCACTTCGCCTTCCATCCGTTGCATGTGATAGATGTCGTACTGCACGTACAGGTTGGACGCATCCACGTCGTTGATCAGGTCCAGTGCCTGCTGCGTGCGGTTCAGGTAGAAGCCCGGAATATCAAACGTGTTGATCGGCTCGATCAGCAGATCAATCTTCTCGGCCTTCAGTGCCTTCGCTGCAAACTTCAGGTTCTCCACCAGCGTCTTGCGCGCAACGTCTTCGCTCACGCCTTCGGGGCGAATGCCCACCAGGCAGTTGAGTTGCTTCACGCCGAGCACCTTGGCGTACTTGATGGCTTCGCCCACGCCGTCCTGGAACTCGCTCACGCGATCGGGCAGCACGGCGATACCGCGCTCACCGCCGTCCCAGTTGCCGGCCGGCAGGTTGTGCAGGACCAGGTCCAGTTGGTAGCTGTTCAGCTTGTCGGCAATCTGGTCTGCATGAAACGCGTAGGGGAACAGGAACTCCACACCGCGGAAGCCCGCACGCGCGGCGGCTTCGAAGCGGTCGAGGAAGGCCTGCTCGTTGAAGAGCATGGTCAGGTTGGCTGCCAGCTTTGTCATGTTTTCTCCTTATCGGACGGTGAGGGAAAGGCGTGTCGTCTCGCGTTGTCTTACGCGGTGGCGCCTTCTTCAGCGACGGTGTCTTCCAGGTCGAGCACCTCTTCAAACTCGACCACGTTGTCGATCTCGGTGCCCATGGCGATGTTCGTCACGCGCTCGAGAATCACTTCCACCATCACCGGCACCGAGAACTCGGCCATCAGCTTGCGAGCCTGCGCGAAGGCCGGTTCGATGTCTTCCGGCTTGAACACGCGGATCGCCTTGCAGCCAAGGCCTTCCACCACCTTCACGTGGTCCACGCCGTAGCCGTTCAGCTCAGGGGCGTTCACGTTGTCGAAGGCGAGCTGGACGCAGTAGTCCATGTCGAAGTTGCGCTGTGCCTGGCGGATCAGGCCCAGATACGAGTTGTTCACCACCACGTGGATGTACGGCACCTTGAACTGCGCGGCCACCGCCATTTCTTCGATCATGAACTGGAAGTCGTAGTCACCTGAGATGGCCACCACGTCGCTGTTGGGCGAAGCCACCTTCACGCCGATTGCGGCGGGGATCGTCCAGCCCAGCGGGCCTGCCTGACCGCAGTTGATCCAGTGGCGCGGCTGGTTGACCGACAGGAACTGCGCAGCAGCAATCTGCGACAGGCCGATTGTCGACACGTAACGTACGTCGCGCGGGAAGAACTGGTTCATCTCGCGGTACACGCGCTGCGGCTTGACAGGCACGTTGTCGAAGTCCGAACGACGCAGCATCGTGCGCTTGCGCTTCTGCACGTCAGCGTTCCACGACTTGCGGCACGGCAGCTTGCCGGCGGCCTTCAGCTCGCGAGCGACTTCAATGAACTTCTCCAGTGCGGCGCCTGCGTCCGACACGATGCCCAGGTCCGGACCGAACACGCGGCCGATCTGGGTCGGTTCGATATCGACATGGATGAACTTGCGGCCCTTGGTGTAGACGTCGACGCTGCCCGTGTGGCGGTTGGCCCAGCGGTTGCCGATGCCGAACACGAAGTCCGACGCCAGCAGCGTGGCGTTGCCGTAGCGGTGCGAGGTCTGCAAGCCGACCATGCCGGCGTTGAGCGGGTGATCATCGGCCAGCACGCCCCAGCCCATCAGGGTCGGGACTACGGGCACGTTCACCAGTTCGGCAAACTCGACCATCAGCTTGGCTGCGTCAGCGTTGATCACGCCACCACCGCACACCAGCAACGGGCGCTCGGCTGCGCACAGCATCTCGATGGCGCGCTCGGCCTGGGCACGCGTGGCCGCGGGCTTGTAGACCGGCATCGGGCTGTAGGTGTCGATGTCGAATTCAATCTCGGCGACTTGCACGTCGAACGGCAGGTCGATCAGCACCGGGCCCGGACGGCCGGAGCGCATCAGGTGGAACGCTTGCTGGAACACGCGCGGCACCAGTGCCGGCTCACGCACGGTCACGGCCCACTTGGTGACCGGCTTGGCGATCGACTCGATGTCGACGGCCTGGAAGTCTTCCTTGTACAGGCGCGCGCGCGGGGCCTGGCCGGTGATACAGAGGATGGGAATCGAATCCGCCCAGGCCGAGTACAGGCCGGTGATCATGTCGGTGCCTGCGGGGCCCGAGGTGCCGATACACACGCCGATGTTGCCGGGTTCGGCACGGGTGTAGCCTTCGGCCATGTGCGAGGCGCCTTCAACGTGGCGGGCCAGCACGTGGTCGATGTTGCCGGCCTTACGCAGGGCCGAGTACAACGGGTTGATGGCGGCACCAGGCACGCCGAAGGCGGTGGTGATGCCTTCTTTTTCCATCACCGCAACTGCGGCATCAATCGCTCTCATCTTCGGCATGGTGTGTCTCCAGGAAGGGGAAGGTGGGAATAGGTTTGAGCTGATCCTATTCCCGCATGCCGATATGGATAAACGCAGCTTTCGTCAGTTGATTGCTAACTCTGCATATCGAATGATTTTGCGTGCCGCAGCAATCGGCAGGCAGGCAACCTGTCGGAAACACCCATTCCCAAGCCAATTTCACCCGATTTTGTGCAACGCAAAATTTCAATGGCGCGCGTAACCATTGATCACATCACTGACAGTCATTTCAGTCATTCGTCACAGGTGATATGCGCTGGATAGCACCAATCCGCGTACGGAATCCTTCATAAAATGGTCTGACATTGCGAACTGGAATGATGGAATGGACAAGCTCAAGCAGATCGAAGCGTTCATCGCCGTGGTGGAGCACGGCAGCATGGCCGCCGCCGCGCTCACGCAGGACGTGACGCCCGTCATGATCGGCCGCCGCATCAACGCGCTGGAGGCGCGCCTGGGCGTGAAGCTGCTGCATCGGTCCACGCGGCGCATTGCGGTGACGGAGCAGGGCGCGGTGTTCATGGAACAGTGCAAGAAGGCACTGGGCGAACTGGACCGCGCCGAGCTGCTGGTGGCCGAAGGCCGCCACAAGGCGACGGGCCACCTGATCGTCTCCGCACCGGCTGCGTTTGGCCGCAAGCACGTTGCGCCGCATGCGCCGGACTTCCTGCGCGCCAACCCGGACGTGCGCTGCTCGTTCAACCTGACCGACCGCGTGGTCGATCTCGTGCGTGAGGGTTACGACGTGGGCATCCGCATCGGCGGGGCGATCGACCCGAACTTCGTGGCGATCCGCCTGGCGTCGAACAAGCGCGTGGTGTGCGGCACGCCAGCGTACTTCGCCAAGCACGGCGTACCCCGCACGCTGGATGAACTGGAAAAGCACAACTGCCTGGCCTTCAACCTGCAGGGTGGCCAGCAGCGTGGTTGGTACTTTCAGCAGAACGGCAAGGCGGTCACCGTCAAAGTGAGCGGCAACCTCGACTGCAACGACGGCGAACTGCTGCACCGCTGGATGGGCGAGGGCCTGGGCCTCGGCTGGCGGTCAACGTGGGAGATTCAGCCCGAGCTGGAATCCGGCGCGCTGATGACGGTGCTGGATGACTACGCACTGCCCGACTACGACATCCTCGCCGTGTATCCGCAACAGCGGCCGGTGCCGGCGAAGATTCGGTTCTTTATCGAACACCTGAAGGCGGTGTATGGGCAGGCGGGGTATTGGTCGCGCGCTAGCTGACGCGCCGCTCAGTCCGCAATGACGACGCGTCCCTGCGTCAGATCCCGCAACGTGACGCGCGCCGCTGCCTCATCCGTCACCGGCAGCCGCACGGTGAGCGTCACGCCTGCATCGTAGCCGGCATCGACCAACGCATAGCCGCCGTCGTCGATCCAGCGGCGGATGCGTGCTTCATCGGCGTAATCGGTGGCCAGGGTGAGGGTGGTGTTGGCGATGCGCTCCACACGTTCGGCTTGCATGAGGGCGGTGGCAATGGCATCCGTGTAAGCGCGCACCAGGCCACCCGCGCCCAGCTTGACGCCGCCGAAGTAGCGCACCACGGCGCCCAGCGTGCCATCGAGGTCGTGATGGCGCAGGACTTCGAGGATGGGGCGGCCCGCGGTGCCAGACGGTTCGCCATCATCGGACATGCCGGATTGCCCACCGGCCAGCAGCGCCCAGCAGACGTGCGTGGCTGCCGGATGCTCAGCGCGTAGACGTGCAACGACCTCCATGGCAGCAGCCCGGTTTTCGACCGGCACGGCCCATCCAATGAAACGGCTCTTCTTGATTTCCAGCTCGACAGAGACTGGCGCGCGCAGCGTATACGTCGGCACGCGCGTGTCAGGCGAGAAGGGCGGCAACGAGGTCCGTCGCGCGGCCGCCCGGTGATTCGAACTTGAGCGAGGCCTCGGTGTGCGCCATGTGTTCTTCCATCAGGGCGATGGCGCCTTCCACGTCGCCACGCTTGGCGGCTTCCAGAAAGGCGGTGTGCTCGTCGGACGAGCGCACGGCGTCGTAGGTGGACTGGTACATCATCGTGATGACCGAGCTGCGCGCGGAGAGCTCGCGCAGCATTTCCTTGAGCACGCTGTTGCCGACCACGTCAGCCAGCAGCAGGTGGAAGTCGGCCATCAGGCGGTTGCGGCGCGGGACGTCGGCGATGCTGCCACTGGCCGCCACCTGGTGTTCTTCGGCCAGATGTTTTTCCAGTCGCTTGTAATCAGCCGGCGTGGCCTTGGCGATGAATTCGCGCACCAGTGCCACTTCCAGCACACGGCGCACGGCAAACACCTCGCGTGCCTCGGTCTCGTCCGGCTTGGCCACAAAGGCGCCACGGTCCGGCTCCATGCGGATCAGCTTGTCCTTGGCCAGCATCAGCAGCGCCGCGCGAATCTTGGTGCGGCTGACGCCGTAGACCTTCGCCAGCGCTTCTTCGCGCAGCTTGGTGCCGGGCGGCAGCCGGTGCGCGACGATCGCCTGGGCGATGTCGTCGGCAATGCCTTCGGAGGAGATGTCGGCGGCGGTGGTTTCGGTCATGGCGCCGATTTTACCGCCGTCCGACGGGACACCGACATCAGGCATGCGGCACGGAGTGCGCTGCGGCCGCAGGTGCGGCATGGCCCTGCGCAATCGCCTCGCCTTCTTCAGTAATGTCGATCTTGCCGTCCAGCACCGCGTTGGCGCGCACGCGGTCGATATCCTTCTCCCACGCGGCAATCACCACCGTGGCCACGCAGTTGCCGATCAGGTTGCCCAGCGCACGGGCAATGCCAATGAACCAGTCGACGGAGAGCACCAGCACCAGCCCAATCGCCGGGATGGCAGGAATGACCGACAGCGTGGCCGCCAGGATCACGATGGCCGAACCCGGAATACCGTGCGCGCCCTTGGACGTCACCAGCGCCACCGCCAGGATCAGCAGCAGGTCATGCATGGACAGTGGCGTGTTGGTGGCCTGGGCGATAAACACCGCGGCCAGCGTCAGGTAGATCGAGAACGCATCAAGGTTGAACGAGTAGCCGGTCGGGATGACCAGCCCCACCACCGAGCGCTTGATGCCCATCTTCTCCAGCTTGTTCATGATGGACGGCAGCACCGCATCGGACGACGCCGTGCCCAGCACCACCAGCAGCTCGGCGCGCAGGAAGCGGATCAGCTTGAAGATGTTGAAGCCCGCCAGGCGCAGGATGGTGCCCAGTACCACCACCACGAAGATCGCCACGGCCGCATAGAACAGCAGCACCAGGAAGCCCAGCTGCTTGAGCGAGCCGGCACCGTACTTGCCCACGGTAAAGGCCACCGCGCCCAGCACGCCCAGCGGCGCCAGGCGGATGATCACCGCCATCATGCGGAACAGCACGTGCGAGAGCTGATCGATGAGCGAGACGAGCGGTTTGGTGCGCTCACCCAGCAGTGACAACGAGCAGCCGAAGAGGATCGACACCAGCAGCACCTGCAGGATGTCGCCCTTCACAAAGCCGCTGACGAACGTATCCGGAATCAGCTTGAGGAAGAAGGCGGCTACGCCGGTCGACTCCACCTGCTTGGCCGTCGTCATGTACGACGCCATGGCTGCCGGGTCGAGCGTCTTCGGGTCCACATTCATGCCGTGGCCCGGCCCGAACAAGTAGGCCAGCGCAATGCCCAGCGCCAGCGCGATCGTCGTGACGATCTCGAAGTAGATGACGGCCTTGCCGCCCACGCGCCCGACCTTCTTCAGCTCGCCGGCGCCGCAGATGCCGACCACCACCACCGAGAACACGATCGGCGCGATCAGCATCTTGATGAGCTTCAGGAAACCGTCGCCGAGCGGCTGCAGTTTCTGTGCAAATTCCGGCGCCCAGACGCCCAGCGCAATACCAATTGCCAGGGCAATCAAAACCTGCCCGAACAACGGGCGCGTAAAGCGTTGCATGGTGAATCCTCCTTTGGATTTCAGGTGTCTCAAGCCCTGCGGATCGTCTATTGCGATTGTCGTCACGGCTTTGTTTCGCTCATTGCATCGCAGCAAATTGTTGTCGCGAATTGTTGGGCGGTGACGGCATCATAGGCGATCCAATTTTTGTATGCAATTTTTGAATTCACATGCTAGCATCGGTTCATGCAGTCCCGCGAACCCTTGTGGTTCCGCCATCTACGCTGCACTTCCGGTAATCCCGTCGCCAGAGTTTCGAGTGTTTTTACTCGCCGTTTTTGTTCGATGGGCCTGCCGTATAACATCCAGAGACAAACACCAAGGAGTTCCCCCATGGCGCTGCCTACGCTCGATCCCAACGCCCCTGATTTCACCCGCCGCTATCCGAACCTGGCCGATCCGCGCCTGGGTGCCGTGGCCACGTTCGCGACCGACGAGTTCTTCGCTCCGAAAGACCGCATGCTCAACCCCGAGCCGGCTGTCTTCATCCCCGGCAAGTACGACGACCACGGCAAGTGGATGGACGGCTGGGAAACGCGCCGTCGCCGCAACGGTGGTTACGACCACTGCATCGTCAAGCTGGCCCGCCCGGGCGTGGTGAAGGGTGTCGATATCGACACCAGCCACTTCACCGGCAACTTCCCGCCGGCTGCATCGATCGAAGCCGCTTACCTGCCGGACGGCGAGCCGACCGACGCCACGCAGTGGACCGAAATCATTCCGTCGACCACCCTGCAGGGCAACAGCCACGCCTACGTGGCCGTGACCAGCACGCAAGCCTTCACGCACCTGCGCGTGAACATCTTCCCGGACGGCGGTATTGCACGCCTGCGCGTGTACGGCCAGCCGCAAGTCGACTGGAAGGGCGCCGACCGCACCAAGCTGATCGACCTGGCCGCCATGGAAAACGGCGCCTACGTGGTCGAAGCCAACAACGAACACTTCGGGCCGGCCTCGCGCATGCTGATGCCGGGCCGTGGCGTGAACATGGGTGACGGCTGGGAAACGCGCCGCCGCCGCGAGCCGGGCAACGACTGGTGCGTGATCGCACTGGCCAACCCGGGCCGCATCCGCAAGATCGAAGTCGATACCGCGCACTTCAAGGGCAACTTTGCTGACCGCGTTTCCATCCAGGCCGCACGCGTGGTGGGTGGTACCGACAGCTCGCTGAAGACGCAAGCCATGTTCTGGCAAACGCTGCTGCCCGAGCAAAAGCTGCAGATGGACTTGCAGCACTACTACGAAGCAGAAATCGCGGACCTGGGTATCGTCACGCACGTGCGTTTCAACATGTTCCCGGACGGTGGCGTGTCGCGTCTGCGTCTGTGGGGAGTTCTGGAATGAGCCAAGACGCCGCCGCACGTATCGCACTGACCATCGAGCCGCTCACGCGCGAAGCCTTCGCGCCGTTCGGCAACGTGATCGAACTGGAAGGGGCCAAGCAGTTCCCCATCAACCAGGGCACGACCATTCGCTTTCATGACCTCGCCAACGTGGACGTGGGCGAGGGCGGCCGGGCGCTGATCAGCCTGTTCCGTGGCCAGCCGCGTACGCTGCCGTTCGAGGTGAAGATGCTGGAGCGCCACCCGCGTGGCAGCCAGGCCTTCATCCCTCAGAACGACAAGCCGTACCTGGTGGTCGTGGCGCCGGCCGGTGAGCTGGACCCGAGCAAGCTGCGCGCGTTCGTCTCGCACGGCTGGCAGGGCGTGAACTACGCACGCGGCGTGTGGCATCACCCGCTGCTGGCACTGGGCGAGGTCAGCGACTTCCTCGTCGTCGACCGCGGTGGCGAAGGCCACAACTGCGACGAGCAGGACTTGCCCGAATCGGTGTGGTTGACCGCTGAGGCGATGCAAGCCGCCAAGTAAGCTGCCGCTGAATCGGTGACAACACTGAGCCCCCGCACAACGGGGGCTCAGTCACATTCAAAACCTACAAGGAGACCATCGACATGACGCAGGCTGAACTCACCAACCCCGGTATCGACGCGGACATCCGCGCGTTTGTCGAAGCTGCACACGCGCAGCAGATCGATTTCCTGCGTGAGCTGGTGAAGGTGCCGTCGGACAATCCGTCCGGCGACTGCGCCCCGCACGCAGCGCGCGCCAAGGCGCTGCTGGAGGCATTGGGCCTGACGGTCGAGGCACACGCCGTGCCGGAGGCGCAAGTGCGCGCCGTCGGCATGGTCAGCGCCACCAACCTGATCGTGCGGCACACGTTCGGCAGCGGCGGCCCTACGGTTGCCATGAACGCGCACGGCGATGTCGTCCCGCCCGGCCTGGGTTGGACGCATGACCCGTACGGCGGCGAGATCGTCGAGACCGAACATGGCCCCACCATGTTTGGCCGCGGCGTGGCAGTTTCCAAATCGGATTTCGCGACCTACACATGGGCACTGCTCGCGCTGATCGACGCCGAGAAGCGTGGGGCCAAGCTCAACGGTACGGTGGAACTGCACTTCACGTACGACGAAGAAACCGGCGGCGACATCGGCCCGAAGTGGCTGCTGGATCAAGGCCTGAGCAAGCCTGACTACGCCATCTCGGCTGGGTTTGCGTATGGCATCACCTCGGCGCACAACGGCTGCCTGCACGTGCAGGTGACGGTGCGTGGCAAGCAGGCGCACGCTGCCATGCCGCACACGGGCATCGACGCCATCGAGGCAGCCACGCACATCCTGCAGGCTGTGTACGCGTATCGCGCGGAACTGGCGACGCGCAAGTCGAGCGTCTCCGGCATTGACCATGCGACGCTCAACGTCGGTTTGATCCAGGGTGGTATCAACACCAACGTCGTGCCGGATCTGGTGACGTTCCGCATTGACCGTCGGATGATTCCCGAAGAGGCAGGGCGTGATGCGGAAGGTGAACTGCGTGCCGTGATTGAGCGTGCTGCCGTTGAGCGGCCGGGGATCGAGGTTTCGGTAGAGCGCATCTTGCTGGCTGCACCGCTGGCTGAATTGCCAGGTGTGCAGACGCTGATTGACGCGTTGCGCCGCAACGCCCAGGCGGTATTTGGTGGCGATGTACCGGTACATGGCGTGCCGCTGTACACCGATGCGCGTCACTACACGGCGCATGGTGTACCGACGGTTTTGTATGGCGCAGGCCCGCGTACGTTGATGGAAGCGCGGGGGCACAACACGGATGAGAACCTGCGGTTGAATGATCTGCGGGGGGCTACGGTTGTGGTTGGTTGCGCTGTGGCGGAGTTGTTGGGCGGTTGATTGCTGTTTGATGTTTTGCTTCTGGGGCCGGCGTTTGTCGGCCCTTTTGCTTTTTGATGTTGGTGGTGCATCCCTGTTTCGTACCCTGTCGGGCACGACTCACTTTTCTTTGTCTTGCCAAAGAAAGTGAGGGGCCTGTCAGTAATTTCGTGTTCAAGGCATAACATGCTCTCAAGGAGACGTTATGCCTCGCAAACCTAAGCCCGAGCCGGCGGACCTGCCGGCGATCCCTGCTGAACTGCTTGAACAATTCGGCAGCGGCCCGATGACGGCCGAAGCCATTAATGCCGCGACACTGGCCCTCAAGAAGGCCCTGATCGAGCGGGCGCTGGGTGGCGAGATGAATCACCATCTCGGCTACCCGCCAGGTGCGGCCAAGCCGGCCACCGTCAGCAACCAGCGCAACGGCACAGGCACCAAGACGGTGCTGACCGAGGACGGCCCGATCCGCATTGCGGTGCCGCGTGACCGTGACGGCAGCTTCGAACCGCTGCTCATTCCCAAACACGAGCGGCGCTTCAAGGGCTTCGACGACAAGATCGTCGCCATGTATGCCCGGGGTATGACCGTGCGTGAGATCCAGGGCTTCCTGCTGGAGCAGTATGCAACGGAAGTCTCCCCCGAGTTCATCAGCTCGGTCACCGATGAGGTGATGACCGAAGTCACCGCATGGCAGGCCCGGCCACTTGATCCCATGTATCCGGTCGTGTTCTTCGACGCGCTGCGGGTCAAGATCCGGGAAGATGCCGTGGTCCGCAACAAGGCCGTCTATCTGGCGCTGGGGGTGCTGCCCGACGGCACGCGCGACATCCTGGGGCTGTGGATCGAAAACACCGAGGGTGCCAAGTTCTGGATGAAGGTGTTCAACGATCTCAAGACGCGCGGAGTGGGCGACATCCTGATCGCCGTAACGGACGGCCTCAAGGGCATGCCCGAAGCGCTGGCAGCCGTGTTCCCGGCAACTACCTTGCAGACCTGCATCGTCCACCTGATCCGCAACAGCCTGGACTATGCGAGCTGGAAGGACCGTCGTGAGTTGGCTGGCGCGATTCGACCGATCTACACAGCCCCTAGCGCAGAGGCCCGCGCAGACCGAACTCGATGCGTTTGCCGGCGGCCCGTGGGGGCAGCGATACCCAACGGTCAGTACCGCCTGGCGCAACGCCTGGGATCGCGTGATTCCGTTCTTTGCGTTCCCACCGGCGGTACGCAAGGTGATCTACACGACGAACGCCATTGAGAACATCAACGCGCAATTACGCAAGATCATCGAGACCCGAGGCCACTTCCCGAGTGACGAGGCCGCGACCAAGCTCATCTGGCTGGCACTGCGCAACATCACGGCGGGGTGGAGCCGTGCCGCTCACGATTGGAAGCAGGCCATGAACCAGTTCGCTATCCTCTACGAGGATCGATTCGCTCGACCATCCGTGTGAATCTCAATCACGCCTTGAACACGGAAATCCTGACACTCCCAAAGTGAGTCAGCCCCGGCAGGGGATGAAACAAGGAGCACACCAACAAAACCCGCCCCGGCAGGGGACGAAACAGCAGCAAACCACCAACATCAAAAACCCACGAATCCCCCTACAACCAACCACGAAACCAGCAACCCGCACAGCTGCGCTTAAGATGGCACCACGTTCCATCAAGCCAGTCCCGAAGCTCATGCAGATCTACCACAACCCCCGCTGCTCCAAATCCCGCACCGCTCTCGAACAAGCCCAAGCCTTCGCAGAAAAGAACGGCGAACAACTCGAAGTCATCGAATACCTGAACACGCCCCCCACGCTGGCCGACCTGAAGAAGCTGGCAGCCCAGCTCAGCACACCGCTGCGCAGTCTCATCCGCGAGAACGAAGATGAGTACGCCCAACTGAACTTGGCCAACGCATCAGACGAAGCCCTGCTCAAGGCCATCGCAGCACACCCGAAGCTGCTGCAACGCCCCGTACTGGTCCGCAATGACAAAGCCACCATCGGCCGCACACCCGAAGCCCTCGACGCGTTCCTGAAGTAATCAACACGCGCCCCAAAAAGTTGAACGGCCTGCCGATTTCCATCGGACAGGCCGTTCAGGGGTGGCCGTATCGCCTTGCGCGAGGGCCGGGGCTGCGTCCGTCAAGACGCGCAAGGGCACCGGATCATTCCAGGCCCATCAATCGGGCCATTTCTGACCCGAATCCAACTGCCAGCAGGGCAACCAGCACCACTGCCAGCGCCACAGCGGTGGAGACCACTGTGACCTTCATCACTTCCGCGTCGTCGCTCTCGTCGCCGCGGGCACGATGCAGATGCGTGTGCGCGCTCAGCGGGATCGCCTTGGCGGTTGCTTTGCGATGCCAGTGCAAGCGCTCCGTCATCGCTCGCAAGTGTTGCGTATCAAACGCGTCACGGGAAAATCGCATCGCGGCACCTCCCGTCGTTAGCTGACAAGCCGACGCCGGCACGCACCGGCGTCGGGGGTACGTGCGGCCCGAAAACGATACGACAAGCAAATGGCGTATGCGAGTGGCTTTGCTTGTCGGCGCCGGGTGGCGCAGTCGTCTGGTCGCCTCGCACAAGCCCAGCGTAGACGCGGGTTTGCGGCGCCGCAAGTTGCGTTGCGTCATGGTGCGCGCATCACGCGGGCAAAACGCAAACGGACAGCGGCTCTTCGCGCAATGCGTGATGTGAGCGGCGCTCAATCCTGAGCAGGTTGCTGGGGTACTGGTTCGGCGGCGCGTTCGGCTTCGCGCTTGCGGAGATCGGCGAGCATGTTGCAGAAGAGGGCGCCTTGCTCCTTCGCGTCATCCAGCGCGACATGCGTGTGCGGCAGCGGGTCGTGCCAGTGCTCGGGGAAGAGCGCTTTGACGTTGCGCCGGTACGGCAGGCCCGTGAGCGCAAAGGCCAGCGTCTTGATGTCGAGCGCGGCCCAGCCAAACGGCGAGCGCCCGGCAAACCGCATCATGTACCAGAACATGTACGTGAAATCGAACCCCGCCGGAAACGCCACGAACACCGGCTTGCCGGGCAGGCTCTCGACCCATTCCACGTAGCGCGGCAAGGCCACTTCAGGCGCTTCGAGATTCTTGCGACATGCAGCCCAGGCCTCGGGCTGCGTTTGCCACCACTGCATCTGGATCGGGTGCCCTTCTGCGCCGGGCAGCGTTTCGAGATTCGCTTCAAAGGTGCCGATGAGCGTCTTGTCGGCCAGGTACGCCGCGCTCGCAAAGCTCAGCATCGAGTGTGGCCCGGGGATGGGCCCATCGGCTTCGATGTCGGTGCTGACGTAGATCTCGGGCCGCGTGTCGGGCGGCAGGTTGCCGCGCTTGCGTCGCGGCTTGTCTGCCGGTGCAGCGGGAGCCGTGTCGGCGAAGATGTCGTCGCTGTCGTTGGTATCGCCGGTGTCGTCGCTCATGACGTGCCTTCGTTGGCAAACAGGCGATCGGCAACGTACGGGTTGGTTGCGCGCTCATCGCCAAAGGTGGAGACCGGCCCGTGGCCCGGCACGAAGGTGACGTCGTCGCCCAACGGCCAGAGCTTGGTGCGGATCGCGTGGATCAGGTCTGCATGGTTGCCGCGCGGGAAATCCGTGCGGCCGATCGAGCCCGCAAACAGCACGTCGCCGACGATGGCGATGCGGTCTTCCGCGCTGAAGAACACCACGTGGCCGGGCGTGTGCCCCGGACAATGGAAAACCTGCAGCGTGCGGCCGGCGGCCTCCACGGTATCGCCATCGTCAAGCCAGCGGTCAGGCACGAAGGCGTTGGCGGGCGGAAAACCGAAGCGCTGGCTCTGCATCGGGAGTTGGTCGATCCAGAACGCTTCGTCCTTGTGCGGGCCTTCGATGGGTACGCCGAGTTGCGTGCGCAGGGCATCGGCAGCGGCGCAGTGGTCGACGTGGCCGTGCGTGAGCAGGATCTTTTCGATGCGCGCGCCGTGCTGCTGGGCGGCTGCCAGGATGCGTTCGATGTCGCCGCCCGGGTCGGTGACGGCAGCAGCACCATCGTCGCCAATCAGCAGCGTGCAGTTCTGTTCAAACGGCGTAACGGGGACGACAACGACTTTCATGTGGTTTTTTGCGCACTTTCATGCGGAAGGTGGATGAGGCAATTGTAACGGCCCAAGCCCGCGCCAGCATTGGGCTGGCGGGGTGCTCTGTTACATCCGGCGGAAAATATTACAAAGTTCATGCAAGATGCCTGCATGATGTGACCGTTTTAATAGGAAATGTAAATAATCGGGGAGAACGTGCGTGTTAGACTCGCGCCCATGCTCAAGCTTTCCCCCTTGTTCTCCAGCCTTCCGGCCGGCCGCACGCTGCGTGCCTGGCTGACGCATGGCACCGCTTTGCTGGTGCTGGCGGGTTGTGCTGCCGTGCCGGGTGAGCCCCCGCTCAACGCCAATGCCGACAAGTCAGCAGCGCCTGCGCTGAAGGTGCCGGACGCGCGCGACAACCCGGATGCCTGGGGCGCACTGTCGTTCCGTGGCGTACCGGATTCCAGCAGCCTCAAGCTCGACGAGAACGCCAATACCGAACCGGGTCTGCGTGCAGACCTTGGCACGTTCGAGCAGCGCGGCGTCGCATCTTGGTATGGCCGCGGGTTCCACGGCCGCCGCACGGCCAGTGGCGAGCGTTTCGATATGAATGCCTTCACGGTGGCGCATCCGTCGCTGCCGCTGCAAAGCTGGGTGCTGGTGCGCAACCTGTCCAACGACCGCGTGGTCGTGGCCAAGGTAACGGACCGTGGCCCTTACCACGGCAAGCGCGTTCTCGACGTGTCGTACGCCGCGGCCAAACGCTTGGATTTCGTCAAGCGTGGTTCAACGCAAGTGGAGATCCGCCGCCTCTCGCGCGCAGAAGTCGAAGCGCTGCGCCCGGAGCTCACGCAGACCGATCTCGCCAGCAATGACGGAGACGCCGACGTCGGCGCCGACGAGCCGGCACCGCCGAAGAAAAAGGCGACCAAGCGCCGCGCGAAGGCGCGTCGTTAATCCTTCCCGTCGTTTTTCAACGCCAGCGCGCTTTGATACAGCGCGTCGACCGGCGCGCCCGTGATCGCCCCGGCCAGCTTGGCGGCGCGCTTGGCGGGCAGTTCGGCCAGCAGCAGGCGCAGCACTTGATCTGCGGCCATTGCCGTCGGGGCCGCGTCCTGCGCGCCCGCACCTTCCACCACCAAGACGAATTCGCCTTTGCCGTGCGAGGCATCGGCGGCCAGCCAAGCAGGTGCTTCGGCGGCAGGCAACACGACGATCTGCTCGAACAGCTTGGTCAACTCGCGACCGATGAGGAGGCGACGTGCAGGCAGATGTTCAGCCAGCGCCGCGAGCGTGGCATCAATGCGATGCGGTGCCTCATACAGAACCCACGCCGGCTCGTGCGCTGCCCATTGACGGATGGCCGCATCGCGCTGCCCGGCCTTGGGCGGCAGGAAACCAACGAAGGTGAATTTCCCGCCCGACGTGTCGAGCAATTCGCCGGCAGCGGACAGCGCCGTCACCACCGCGCTCGCCCCCGGCAGCGGAATCACGCGCTGCCCGGCCGCGCGCACGGCCTCGACAATGCGTGAGCCGGGGTCGGAGACGCCCGGCGTGCCGGCATCGGACACATAGGCGATGCGCTCGCCCTGCGCCAGACGCGCGACGATGCGTGCCGCAGCCTCGCGCTCGTTGTGCTCATGCGCCGCCAGCATCGGCCGCGACAGGCCCAGGCGATTGAGCAGTTGCCCGGTGTTGCGCGTGTCCTCGCAGGCCACCGCATCGACCATGCCGAGCACGTAACGCGCCCGCAGCGACACGTCGGCGGCGTTCCCGATGGGGGTGGCCACCACATATAATGCGCCGGCGGGATAGTGCTGGTCGTGCGCCAGCAGGGTCCAGTCAGGATCACTCACGAGAACTTCTCTTAGTCAGTTGCTTCAAACTGCAAATGCACGCGCCGCAGCCCGTTCCTGTGTCACACGACAACGCTACAACCGGCGAGGCCGGTGAAGACCGCGCGCTGCGCTATCTGCAGGCGCGCGGTTTGTCGGTGGTCACCCGCAATTATCGCTGTAAGGGCGGCGAGATTGATCTGGTGATGCGCGATGCCGCCGGCGCGGTGATCTTTGTGGAGGTGCGCGCCCGCGTGGCGCGGTCCACGCAGCGCTTTGGTGGTGCGGCCGCAAGCGTGACGCCCGCCAAGCAGCGCCGCCTGATCGCCGCGGCGGAAGATTTTCTCGCACGGCAGGCCGATGATGTGCCCGCCTGCCGTTTTGACGTCATCGCCATCGACGGCGCGCGTATCGAATGGATGCGCGATGCCTTTGGCGCTGACACGTAAACCTCGCTCTTCTTTCCGGACTCTCTTCAAGGACAGCATGAAACTCTCGTCGCCTACGTTTGCCAGCGCCCGCCGCATTGTCGTGCTGGCCGCCCTGGCCGGTGTCACCGCCACGCAGTTGACCGCCTGCTTCCCGCTGTTTGCCGGTGCTGTGGCCGGTGGCGTGGCGTTTGCCACCGACCGCCGCCCGACCGCCACCCAGACCATCGACCGCGGCCTGCAGATGGAAGCCGAGAACACGCTGATCGCGCGCTACGACGGCCGTGCCCACGTGAACGTGACGGTCTACAACCGCAAGGTGCTGCTGACCGGCGAAGCCGGTACCGAGGCGACCAAGCAGGAGATTGGCCAATACGCGCAGAAGCTGGAGAACGCACGTGAGGTCGTCAATGAGCTCGTGGTGACGCCAGAGTCGAGCACGTTCGGTTCGCGCACCAACGATACGTACATCACGACCAAGGTGAAGAGCGTGCTGGCCGGCACGGAAGGCGTGCCCTGGAATTCCATCAAGGTGACCACCGAAGCCCAGACCGTCTTCCTGCTGGGCGTGGTGACCGAGGCCGAAGGCAACAAGGCCACCGAGGCCGTACGCACCGTGGGCGGCGTCAACAAGGTCGTGAAGGTGTTCGACTACGTGACCGAAGACGAACGCAAGCGCCTGGACACGAACGCGTCGTCGAGCAATCCGCAGACCGCGCCGGGTACGCCGGCACCGGTGCAGGGCACCCCGACGGCCACGCAGGCACCGGCACCGGTGACCTCGGCATCGCCGGGCGTGACGGTGTCGCCGACCAACACGCCGGCACTGCCGCCGGGCAAGCAACTGCCCTGAGGCCACTCAACGCATCACAAAAAACGCAGCCACCGTGCTGCGTTTTTTGTTGTCCGCGCGCACGGCACATGGCAAGGCGGACGTGTTAGCGTATGACGCTTCCGTGACTTCGCAGCCCCCCCATGCCCGTCGCTCACCGACTTGCTGTCGCCGCTTTGCTTGCGGCGCTGTCTTCGGCCCATGCCGTCCAAGCGGCCGATCGCCCACCCACCAACGCGCAGGCCCGCACCTGGGCTGCCTCATGCGCAAGCTGCCATCACGCTGATACGGCCCCTGGCGCCAAGTCGGCCGCACAGATGTTGCCCTCGCTGGCCGGCCGCTCGCAGTCTGAATTGATCGACACGCTGCAGGCGTTCCGCAACGGCACACGTCCGTCCACGGTCATGGGCCAGCTCGCGCGTGGTTATGACGATGCGCAGATCACCGCGATTGCCGGCTGGCTTTCACGCCAACCGCAGGAGGCGCCATGAACGAGACCCTGCGCAAGGACCGGCGCGCTGTACTGCGTGCGCTTGGGGCAACGGCCTTGGCTGGCCCGCTGGCCGCATGCGCTTCGCTGTCGGGCACGCGCAATGCCAAAGTCGTCGTGGTTGGTGGAGGCTACGGCGGCGCGACGGCCGCCAAGTACGTGCGCGTGTTCTCCGGCAACCATGTCGACGTGACGCTGGTCGAGCCCAATGCCGCATTCGTGTCGTGTCCGCTGTCGAATCTCGTGCTGTCGGGTGACCGCGATCTCGCCTCGATCACCGTGCCGTACGACGCGCTGGTCGAGCGCCACGGCGTGCGCTGGGTACGCGACCGCGCCTCGGCCATCGACATCGGCGCGAAGCAGGTGCGCCTGGCCGGGGGCGGCACGCTGGAGTACGACCGGCTGATCCTTTCGCCCGGTATCGACTTCGTACCGGGGGCGATTCCCGGTCTCGCCAATGCGGCCACCGCCGCGCAGGCGCCGCACGCGTGGAAGGCCGGCACACAGACGCTCGCGCTGCGTCACCGGCTGGAGGCGATGCCCAACGGCGGCACGGTGGCGATCAGCATTCCGCTGGCGCCGTACCGCTGCCCGCCCGCGCCGTACGAGCGCGCCTGCCTGATCGCCAACTGGCTGCAGCGCGCCAAGCCGGACTCGCGCGTGCTGATCCTCGATGCCAACGACGACGTGACCTCCAAGGGCACGCTGTTCAAGCGCGTGTGGGCGGAACGTTATCCACAGCACATCGAATATCGCCCGCAATACAACGCGGTCGACATCGACGCTACGGGCCGCGTGCTCAAGTTCGACGTGCAGGACGACGTGCAGGCAGATGTGGTCAACCTCATTGCGCCGCAGCGCGCCGGAGCCATTGCCGTGCAAGCAGAGCTGGCGACCGCCAACGGGCGCTGGTGCGAAGTCGATTTCCTGTCGTTCGAATCGAAGGTGGCGCCGGGTGTACATGTGATTGGCGACGCCATCCAGACCGCACCGCTGATGCCCAAATCCGGGCACATGGCCAACCAGCACGGCAAGGTGGCCGCCGCCGCCGTGGTAGCGATGCTCGCCGGGCACGCGCCCGATGCATCACCGCTGTACGCCAACACCTGCTACAGCTTCATCACCCCCGACGAGGCGATGCATGTGGCAACCGTGCACCGCTATGACCCGGCCGAGCGCACCATGGTGACGGTGCAAGGCGCGGGCGGGCTGTCGGATGGCCCCTCCGTAGCGGAGGGCAAACTGGCCCAGGGCTGGAGTCGGGCGATCTGGTCGGACATGCTCGGCTAGTCCGCTGAATCATTGAAATGGGAGGTGAAGGACATGTCATGCGGGAAGCAGCGCTAGGCGCAAAGCGTAGCAATAGCGAGCTATTGCGAGCATTTGCAACGACGCGATGCGCCCGCATGGCATGGCAGGCACCGACCAATTTCAATGATTCAGTGGACTAGGCACAAACAATGCGCAAGATTGTGCAAGTCGCGTAGGCGGCCGGCGCCTACAGTGCGTCATATGGCCGCGCGGGCGGCCGCTGACCGTCTGAGCATTCCGATCATCATGTCTCCCAAGGATCTGCTGCTGGCCCTGACCGTTGTGCTGGTGTGGGGCGTCAACTTTGTCGTCATCAAGGTGGGTCTGCATGGCGTGCCGCCCATGCTGCTGGGTGCGCTGCGCTTTGCGCTGGTCGCATTCCCAGCCGTGCTGTTCGTGCCGCGCCCGAAGATTGCGCTCAAATGGCTGCTCGCTTACGGCGCAACCATCAGCTTTGGGCAGTTCGCTTTCTTGTTCTCGGCCATGTATGTGGGCATGCCGGCGGGGCTGGCCTCGCTGGTGCTGCAGTCGCAGGCATTCTTTACGCTGACGATCGCCGCGTTCGTGCTGCGCGAGCCGATCCGCTGGTTTCACCTGGCCGGCATGGCTGTTGCCGCGTGCGGGTTGGCGATTATCGGCATGGCCGGCGGTGCCGTGGCGACCGGCATGACCACTGTCGGCTTCCTGCTGACGCTGTGCGCAGCGTTTTCCTGGGCCAGCGGCAACATCGTCACCAAGCGCATCGGTAAGGTGAACGTGGTAAGCCTGGTGATCTGGGGCGCGGTGATCCCGCCCATTCCGTTCCTGCTGCTGTCGTACTGGATGGAAGGGCCGGAGCAGATTGTCCACAGCCTGACGAACATCGGCTGGTCGAGCATTGGCGCGATCGTCTACCTAGCCTTTGGTGCCACCATCTTCGGCTACAGCCTGTGGAGCCGCCTGCTGGGCCGATACGCGGCCAGCCAGGTTGCACCGCTCACGCTGCTGGTGCCGGTGGTCGGGCTGATCTCGGCCGCCGTGCTGCTGGGCGAGCGGCTGGTGCCGGCGCAATGGCTGGGCGGCGCGGTGGTCATGGCAGGCCTGCTGCTCAACGTATTCGGCGGCCGACTGGCTGCGCGGCGGGCGATGGCCTGAGCGTCGACTCCCTGCCGAACAGGCGCCCGGGCCGTAAGGTTCCGGGCGCTTTGCTTTTGGGGCGACTTCGGTTTTGGCCCACTTCGGGCACAATATCGGGTCCATTCTGGCCATTGCGACCATTGGCCCGCACACGCATGCGGGCAGCCCCACCCTCTGGAGACCACATGAAGTTCGCCCCCACGCTCGCCGCTGCTGCGGTGCTGGCCGGCCTGGCGCTGTCCGCCGCGCCTGCGCTGGCTGCCGTCGATGCTGCCCGCGCGCAGTCCATCGCCAACCAGAACGCCTGCATGGGCTGCCACGCGGTGGACCGCAAGCTCGTTGGCCCGGCCTACAAGGATGTCGCCGCCAAGTACAAGGGCGATGCCGGGGCCGAAGCCAAGCTCATCAAGAAGGTGCGCGAGGGCGGCATGGGCAACTGGGGCCAGATCCCGATGCCGGCCAACCCGAAGATCGCCGACGCCGATCTGAAGACCGTGATTGACTGGGTGCTCGCGGGCGCCCCGGCCAAGTGAGCGAGGACAGGGCAATGACCGATTCTGTGAACCTCTCCCGCCGAGATGTGCTGCGCGCGGGTGCCATGATGGCGCTGCTCGTATCCGCCGGCCTCGCCACCCCGGCACAGGCCGCCGAGTGGAACAAGACTGCCTTCGCCATCAAGGGCGTGAACGACGTGCTCAAGCAACTGGGCGGCGGCGCTGTGGACAAGGGTGGCGCTGGTATCCAGCTCACCGCGCCGGACATCGCCGAGAACGGCGCCGTAGTGCCGCTGGTGGTGACCAGCACGCTGCCGGGCACGGACCTGATTGCCATCCTGGTGGAAAAGAACCCGAACACGCTGGCCGCCACGTTTGCCATTCCTGCCGGCACCGACCCGTTTGTGAGCACGCGCGTAAAGATGGGCGAGACCTCGATGGTCTACGCAGCGGTGCGTGCCAACGGCAAGTGGGTGCTCGCAAGCAAGGAAGTGAAGGTCACCCTTGGTGGCTGCGGCGGTTAAGAATCAGGATCAGGACAAGGAGCACACCATGGCAGACCCGATGCGCATTCGCGCAATGGAAAACGGCGGCACAACCGACGTGAAGATCCTGATGAAGCACGATATGGAAACCGGCCAGCGCAAAGACGCCGCCGGCAAGATCGTGCCGGCCTGGCACATCACCAACGTGACGGTGCAGCATAACGGCAAGACGGTGCTGGATGGGCAGTTCGGCCCGGCCGTGTCGAAGGATCCGTTCCTCAATTTCAAGTTCAAGGGCGGCGCCAAGGGCGACAAGGTGACGGTCACGTGGGTCGACAACCACGGCGACAAGCGCACCGACGAGACCGCAATCCAATAACGCTTTTCAGGAGGCTGCCATGCGACGCAGTTTCTTCCGTGTGACCGCTGCGCTGGCAGCGTTGGGCGTGGCCGGCAAGGCCGCCGCGCAGACCGCACCCCGTGCCGGCGGCGCTGGTGCCCGCTACAAGGTGGTGTACCAACTGAGCGAAGGCATCGACCAAGCCATGCGCGCGATCGGTAACCTGCGCAACCACCTCAACGGCGCACCCGGCACGAAGATCGTGGTGGTGGCGCTGGGGCACGGCATCGAATTCCTCGTCGAAGGGGCCAAGGACGCACAGGGCCGCCCGTTCGACGCACCCGTCGCCGCGCTGGCCAGCATGGGCGTGGAGTTTCGCGTGTGCCACAACTCGCTGATGGCCTTCAAGGTGCCGGAAGACAAGCTGCTGCTCGAAGCCAAAGTGGTGCCCGCCGGTGTGGTGGAGATCACCCGCTTGCAGCAAGAAGAAGGTTTCGCCTATATCAAACCGTAGGCGACCCACGGAGGGGACGGTGAAACGCACCAAACGAATCGTCGCGCTGGCCGCGGCGCTGGCGGCCAGCATTGCCCTGGTGGCACATGCGCAGGACGCAAAGGACCAGAAGGACAGCGTCGCCGCCGGCATCGCGCAGTACCGCGAGATGTTGGCCGACGGCAACCCGGCCGAACTCTGGGAAGCCGCTGGCGAAGAACTCTGGAAGAAGCCCGCTGGCCCCAAACAGGCATCGCTCGAAGCGTGTGACCTAGGCCTTGGCCCCGGCGTGGTCAAGGGTGCCTACGCCAAGCTGCCGCGCCTCTTCAAGGACACCGGCCGCGTGATGGATGCCGAACAGCGCCTCATGTATTGCCGCATGACGCTGCAGGGGCTGACGAAAGAGGAGGCTTCGGCCCGCCCGTTCTCATCGCCGGGCAAGTCGTCGGACATCGAGCGGCTGATGGCGTACATCACCTCGGAATCGCGCGGCGCGGCCATCGACATTCCGCTCGCCCATCCGGAAGAAAAGCGCGTGTACGAACTCGGCCGCCGCATGTTCTTCTATCGCGGGGGCGCGTATGACTTTGCCTGTGCCACCTGCCACGCCCAGCCGGGTTTGCGCATCCGCCTGCAGGAACTGCCCGATCTGCTGACGGCGGAGGGTGCGCGCTTCGCGTATTCCACATGGCCCGGCTATCGCGTCTCGCAAGGCGAGGTGCGCACGATGCAGCACCGCCTGTACGACTGCCTGCGCCAGCAGCGCTTTCCAGAACCGCTCTATGGCAGCGAGGTCATCACCGCGCTGGAGCTGTTCCTCGCCCGCAACGCCAACGGCGGCAAGATGGACGCGCCGTCGATCAAACGATGAGGCTGCATATGTTCCGAACGACCCTCATCGCACTGGCACTCGTTACCGGCACCGCACACGCTGCGGATGCCATTACGCCGCCCAAACCGGATGCCAAGGCCGACGCCGCACTCGCCAAGGTCATCCACGAAAGCTTTGTCTCCAAGGGCCCGGCCACTGTGGAAGGCGTGATCGAGCGCGACGACGTGCAGAAGATCTGCAGCCAGTTCGCTGATCGCAACGCGGTGCCGGCTGCCGTCGCCAAGAAATTGGAAGACGCGCAGACGAAGACCATCCACTACCCCGCTGACAACAAGTGGCTGGGTGACTGGAAGGAAGGCGAGAAGACCGCGCAGAGCGGCCGCGGCATGCAGTTCTCCGACCCGGCCGGCACAGTCAACGGGGCCAACTGCTATGCGTGCCACCGCCTGTCGAAAGACGAAGTGTCGTACGGCACCATTGGCCCGTCGCTGTACCAGTACGGCAAGCTGCGTGGCGATTCGGAGGCGATCCTGCGCTACACATGGGGCAAGATCTACAACTCCAACGCGTATGCGGCGTGCTCCAACATGCCGCGCTTCGGGCACAAAGGCATCCTCACTGAGCAGCAGATCCGCGATGTGATGGCGCTGTTGTTTGATCCGGCCTCGCCGGTCAATCAGTAGGACCCATCATGCGCACGGTTCGACGGTTCATGGTGTGGCTGGCAGTGGCGATGGCGTTTGCCGCCAGCACTGCACAAGCCGTCGAAGTGGGTGATGTGGTGACGATGCCCGACGTGCAATTGCTCGACGGCACGCGTGTGTCGGGCAACGCATGGCGCGGGCATCCGGTCATCATCGCCACGTGGGCGTCGTGGTGCCCGTTCTGCGCGCTGCAGAACCCGCGCCTGCAAAAGTTGTATGACGCCACGCGCGGCACCGACCTGCGCATCCTCACCATCAGCATCGACGCCAACCCGCAGCTCGCGAAAGACTACGTCGCCAAGCGCGGCTTCACCTTTCCGGTGACGATGGAAACCGACGCACTGTGCGCCGCCACCGGCCCGCGCAAGGGCTTGCCGGAGCTGCTCGTGCTCGACGGCAACGGCCGCGTGGTGCGCAAGGAAGTCGGCGAGATGCTCGAAGACGACGTAGCCGACCTCGCACAGTACGCCCACCCGGCGCACAACAACAAGAAATGAACCGCCGCGAATTCGTTCAAGCCCTGGCGATAGCCGCAGCCGCCGGCTTGCGCCTGACCGACGCCCACGCCGCGAATGTCGACGCTGAGGTTGCCTACGACCTACCGCGCTTCGGCAACGTCCACCTGCTGCACTTCACCGACTGCCACGCGCAGTTGCTGCCCATTGAGTACCGCGAGCCCAACATGAACCTGGGCGTGGCGCAATGGGCCGGGCAGCCGCCGCATCTGGTCGGGCACGCGCTGCTCAAGCATTACGGCATTACGCCCGGCACACGGGCTGCGCACGCCTTCACCTCGCTCGATTTCACCGAAGCCGCACGCCGCTATGGCCGCATGGGCGGCTTCGCGCATCTGGCCACGCTCATCAAACGCTTGCGCGCCACGCGCCCGAATGCGCTGCTGCTCGACGGTGGCGACACGTGGCAGGGCTCGGCCACATCGCTGTGGACCAACGGTCAGGACATGGTCGATGCGGCCCTCGCGCTCGGCGTGGACGTCATGACCCCGCACTGGGAAATGACCTACGGCGCCGATCGCGTGCGCCACGTGGTCGATCACGACTTCAAGAACAAAGTCGCCTTCGTCGCGCAGAACATCCAGACCGCCGACTTTGGCGATCCGGTGTTCGATCCGTACGTGTTGCGCGAGCTGAACGGCGTGCCGGTCGCCATCATCGGCCAGGCATTCCCCTACACGCCGATTGCACATCCGGCCGATTTCACGCCCGATTGGACCTTCGGCATTCAGGAAGAACGGCTGCAGAAGATGATTGACGAGGCGCGCAGCAAGGGCGCCAAGGTGGTCGTCCTGCTGTCGCACAACGGCATGGATGTCGACTTAAAGCTCGCCTCGCGCGTGCGTGGGTTGGATGCGATCCTCGGTGGCCACACGCACGATGCGGTGCCGGCGCCGGTCAAGGTCAGCAACCCTGGCGGCGTGACGCTGGTCACCAACGCGGGTGCCAACGGCAAGTTTGTCGGCGTGCTCGATCTGGATGTGCGTGGCGGTGCGGTGCAGGGCGTCCGCTACACGCTGTTGCCCGTCTTCGCTGATCTGCTGCCGCCCGATCCGGCCATGTCAGCGCTCATCGAGCGCGTGCGTGCGCCGTACAAGAACAAGCTGGGTGAGACGCTCGCCGTCAACCGCGGCCTGCTGTACCGGCGCGGCAACTTCAACGGCACGTTCGACCAGCTCATCGTCGACGGCCTGATGCACGCGCAGGGCGCGGAGATTGCCTTCTCGCCCGGCTTCCGCTGGGGCACCACGCTACTGCCCGGCGAAGCGCTGACGATGGAAGCGCTGATGGCCCAGACCGCCATCACGTACCCGGCCACCACGCTTACCGAGATGACGGGCGCCACCATCAAGACCGTGCTTGAAGACGTGGCCGACAACCTGTTCAACCCCGACCCGTACTACCAGCAAGGCGGCGACATGGTGCGCACCGGTGGCCTGCGCTACACCATCGATCCGATGAAGCCGATGGGCCAGCGCATTACCGACATGCGCCTGGGTGACACGCCGCTCGATGCCGACCGCCGCTACAAGGTGGCCGGCTGGGCCGCCGTGTCACCCGAAGCGCGCAAGGCCGGCGGCCGCCCGGTGTGGGATGTGCTGGCCGACTGGCTGCGCGACCAACGCGAAGTGAGCGCACGGCCCCTGAATACGCCGCGCATCGTCGGTATGGAGAACAACCCGGGGATGGAGTCGGGGGCGGGTTGACCCGCGATTGAAGGCGCCCCGAAATTTCGAGTAGACTGATTTTTCACGGGCCGATAGCTCAGCTGGGAGAGCGCCGCGTTCGCAATGCGGAGGTCGGGAGTTCGATCCTCCTTCGGTCCACACTTCCCTGAAGCCCAACGGTTCTCCTGACCCAGAGAGCAAAGAACGGGGCCCGACGAAGAAATGCTCTTCGCCGGACCGTGCAATCGCTCTCAAGAAAGGGCTTCCTATACCGTCACGCGGAACACTGCCACCCCACGGCGTAGCTCGTCCGCCTGCTCCTCCAATGCCTCCGCGGCAGCGGCGGCTTGGCGACACGACGCGCATTTGACAGTGCGCTGGAGACCGAATGGCGACGCGCCAACCGGTATCAACAGCCGCTTGCTGTGCGGTTGGGCGTCTGCCGGTCTCGGACCGTGCAGCACTCAATGGCATCCTGCTCGTGCTGAAGACAAGGATGCGTTACAACGGGCCTGAATATCTTGCCGCAGACATCAGCGACGAACACGAGGCATCGGTCGGCCACTCTCTCACGTTCCTGATTGGCGACGATCTGAATTTGAGTCTTAATGTGGAAGAGCCCGCAGTCAGTGAAAGCCGGTCGCCGGTAACGAGGTGAACGAGGCGGTTCTCGCGTGTCAACTCGGGACCGGAGAAACTAACGGCGCTATGCGCGTTGCTGGATGGCACGGAAAACCTGACACCCCCGGCGGCCCGCGTTCGCTCCGAACGCGAGATCAGTTTCGCTGCCGCGACACCTTCGGCGCCTGGCGTACGAACGCGTTCGCCGCCGCTTCTTCGAGCATCCATCTTCCCATTGCGTCATACGACACCGGCATCAGGCTGTTGTTGCGTGTGCCGTTCGCGTCTACCGACGCGGCCGGGCGTTCGTCCTTGCCGCGCGCATTGACGGCCGCGCGCACGAGCGTCCAGCGCAGCGACGCGAACGCGCCGTTGCCGAGCGCGTCGACGACGGCCTGCAATTCGGCCGCGCCTCGGCCGATCCGGCCGGGTACGTGCGAAAAGAACCGGATCGCGCGACTCGGCGGTTCGCCCGGCGGCGCTGTCAGCAGCGTATTGACCACGACGATGCGGTCGACATCCGCTGCACGCATCGACGCGTTTACCGTGTCCATATTCGCGGAAAGCCGCGAGGATGGATCGTCGCTCGTCGGCGTGACGCCGAGCGCGGTGAGCACCGCGTCGGTGCCGGCGAATGCATCGGTGAGCGCGGCGCGGTCCGCGAGCGAACGGACGACGGCGACGCGGCAGCCGGCCGGCACGTCGGCGATCCGCTCGGGCCTGGAACGGACGATGGCGGTGAAACGGATGCCCTCGGCGCGGCAGATGCGCAGGATGGCTTGGCCGAGGCCGCCCGCTGCGCCGATCACCGCGACATGACGCGGGAGGAGGGGCGGCGGGCTGGCGGGTGGATTCGTCATGAGCGTAATGGAGGCTGCGGACTTACACCACGGTCGCATCGGGCACGTCGACGATGACGTCAGACGTCGCGATCGCGACGCACGGCAGCGTGTAGCCTTTGGCTTTTTCCTCGCGGCTCAGGCCCGGCCATTCGATCGTGTAGCGGACGGTGCCGCTGACGATCCGGCAGAGGCAGCTTCGGCAGGTGCCGTTGCGGCACGAGCGCGGCAGCGACACACCAGCGAAGCCACCGGCTTCGAGCAGAGTCAGCGATTCCGGCGCGTCGAAGCTGACGCCGAGCGGTTCGACGCGGACGCGGTGGGATGGATCGGTTTCGGTCATGCGGCGGGCAAAGGCCGACGGGCGGGTGACAACGCGAAGCGGCAAGGATAACTGAAACGGCGAGTGCGTCAGGCAGCATCTGTGCCCATCGAAATAGCCCAAGCAGATGTCGCTATTTCAGCTGCAATCGTAGCCGGTTGTGCGACAAGCTCTCGCTCCCTTCCTTTTCAGCCACTACCGGCGTCGCGTGCCGGGTTTACTCCTGCTGTGGCCGGATAAGGAGTTTCACGTCCGTGAAATCGCGCGTCTGACTGGCAGGGCGGGGGCACGCTGCACAATAGCCCCTCAATTTTTGTTGTTCTGTGAGCGCAGCCTCTTGCCGAGGCACCACTGTTTCGGCATCCGTGCTCATATGCCCACGATCACCTGCCGATTTTGTTCGCAGATGCGCCGCACTGCCTCGATATCGTGGGGCGTCGGCAGCGCAGCCATCGCGCGAAAGAATGCGTCATGACCTGCCGGCGCGGATATCAGCAGCATGCGCGCGTCCACGTCTGCCTGATTGTTGAAGCCGTGTACGTCGCCGCGCGCGACCGTAACCACTGCTCGCGGGGATACGTTCTGAACGGTCTCGCCGATCTGGAATTCGAGCAAGCCTTCCAGCACGACAAAGGTCTTGTCCTCGTCCAGTGAGCGATGCGCAGGTGCACCTCCGCGTGTTCCGATTCGCATTTCCATCACAGTGTATGGAGCGTCGATACCGCCCGTGTCTGTGTCGGCCGTTCCGGCGATAACGAGGGTCTGCATTCACCCACCGCTGCAGGACGCCACTCTGCAGGGTCTCTACCTCGTCCACCCATCGCGTGGCGACATGAGCGCCAGAGCGCATGCTTTCGCGCAACACCTTGGCGATACGCTGGAACGAATCGCGATCGCAGCGCAACGCCCCTGCTGAGGACGGGGTGGGGCGACAACCCGGAACTTGCAGCCCTAATCAATAAGCCACAGCGCGCCTTGAGTGAGTTGAATGACCGCTTTCGGCGAGCTTGAAGGTCAGCTTCGGGGTCGAGAGCTGCCATCGACCGGTTGAATCCGCAGCCAGGAGCCGCCGTTAGCCAACCTAACAGCCGCGATTGCCGGGTACCAAAACGGATGGGAGTTACTTATGCTGATTTGGGCGCCAACACGGAAGTCCCTTGACGGTCGGGGCTCGGGCCCAGGCACGACCAAGAAGATCGAGATTGAACCACTTAGTGACGGAAGCTTCCTCATGATGCGGTACGAATCAGCAGAAGCGCCTTTTCCGACATCAGGTGTTTGAGGGCGACATACGAACCGAAAACTGCGGTGCTCGGAGGCCCATGGAGCAACCGCGCGGGCCGATGCCCCAGATCTGCAGGACCGAGACTCGAATGCCGTGCGCACTGGGTCGCGATGCGTGGTCTGCCCGCAGCCATCGGCGCTCAGAGCCCAATCCGCAGAATCAGAATCGCTGAACCGCTCGGCCTGCAAGTTGCTCCACGTTGATCGTGTCTCGACACAACAGAACCCTCGTGGCTTATATCGTAAAAGTCATTGCGGCCAAAAATTCTGGACCCTACTCTTGCACATGCGATCGCGACCAGCAACGGGAGTAGCGCGATGACTCGTACGACCAAGTACCGTGGTTACGAAATTCACATGGAGCTTGTAGGCGCATCCGAGGGCATGTTTGATTTATGGTTTTGTATCGAAGGCCCGGTACAGTCGCCCGGCGTCGCAGCCATTGGTAAACGCATCAAAGTCCACGGCGGCCCCTTTTCTCGACGTTGGGCGCACCTGATTGGCGAGTTGGCTGGGCGAGCGGCGATCGATGTGATCCTTGGTGTTGAAGAGACGCCGCCTGCAACAGATGAGTGGTGAGCTACGATCGCCCCCTCACCATGTGCTGATCCCCTGTGCCGTGTCGATTGGCATGCTGAATCCTGGCGCATCGCATGCAATGGCCTGAATTTCCACCAGCGGTCGCGATGGTTTGACATTGCCGAAGACCATGGAAATGGGGACATCCGCTGCGTCACGCCCCGTACCGATTCGCAGTAGCCCCATGGGCATTGACGCATTCGATGGATCGACCAAATTCCATCGATGCCCCAGAAACACTTCTACAAACGCGTGAAAATCCGGTGGACCCATCAGCGGATCAGCACCGTAGTCGAGGCTACTCGAAAAGCGCGCCGGAATACTCAGTGCGCGGCACAGGGCGATCATGAGGTGTGCGTAGTCCCGGCACACACCTTTGCGCTCAACGAGCGTGCTCACAGCAGACGTGCACTCGTTTGTAGAGTGAGGGGAAAATCGCACGTAGCCGCAGACCCAGTCCCGAATCGTGATGACAAGCGGGTACCCACGTTGATAACCACCGAACTCCCGCAGCGCAAATTCCATGAGGCGATCCGATTCGCAATAGCGACTGGGGGCCAGGTATGTGATGACATCCAGCGGGAGATCTGCGATGGGGACTTCGAACAACTGCTCAGGGGGTGTCAGCAGATGGTCGATGTTGACGGTTGCAGCGTAGCTGACAGAGAAGTGCCCCCTGGGCGCCCGCACACGCAGGCGTCGATTGAGCAGCGTGGGTTCCGTGTGGGGCTCAACTGGCAACGCCGGGGTCAACTGCAATGACTCGGTGATGACCGCCTGGCGCGCTGTTTGTGCGGCGTGGAAATTGAAGATGAAGTCGGCGGTCGGGTCACGCACCTCATAAGTCAAACCGACCGCATAGCGCATGCGGACCATACGACCTCCTGCTGCCTGTCTCCAGCATCGCTTGGTTGTCGGCGAAGGCAGGTAATGGGCGACGCAGCACCGGCACTGGCCGCAGGTCTGGTGCAGCTACTCGGCAATCATGGATTGGCCTGGCACAAATCCATCGATGATGTCTTCGGCCATCTTTGCAGCTGCACGTTTGGCCGTTCCGATGCTCTCCCATTGGATCGCCTGCAGCGGGAAGATGCGAGAGTGTTCTGTACTCGGCGGCTCGCCTGCCAGGCAGATCAACACGGAGGCGCTGTAAGTCCGATCCGGACGCCGCTCATGCCATTCACGAGGCGGGTCAAACAGGTAGATCAGGGGATAAACATCGAACCCCTTGTAGCGACAAGTTGGATAGGCATCCACAGCAATCTCCACTGAAAGAGGTAGCCCACTGTACGCTCTTTCCGCGCGCGCCATCGAACTATCCGTCGCCCGGTGGTAAGCCATCGGGCTTTGCGCGACAACGCGGATGCCCCCTTGCTGTCACAAAGCTATCGCGCTTGGCCTGAGTCTCGCCGATGCGCGCACCTAGTGCGCATCTTTTTTCATGTTCTCGGTTTCCATGGCGGCGATCCATTCCTCGTACGCCTCAATGGGCTCCATGGCCTCGTCCACGAGCGTGGCTGCGCGCTCCGCAGCGGCCGATGCCTCCTGCGTGGCGGCGCTCCGGCCGTCGTCCTCGGTACTGGGTGGCAGAAGCATATCTTTGAGCATCGCCCGCAACTCAGGGGTATTCCATGGTTTGCCCAGCCGGCGCTGCACGTTCAAGTAATGACGGACTTCCGCTTCTTGCTCGGTTGTTAGCGGAAGCCCCCGGAATGTCTGATGTGTGTCGCGGTGGATCATGGTGCGCCTCCCGAGTCGGTCTGCGCTTTTGACGTTCAATGCAGATGGTTAACGTCGCGATAAAAAGCGTCACGCTTGACGTATCGGCCCGCATCGGCCTTGCATGACAGGTCTGCGGCCAACGCGACTACGTCTTCTTCTTGGTGGCAACCTCGCTGGCGACCCGCGATTGAACTGTGCTGAACGGAGTCGCCGGCACCGCTGGTTTCTTCGGTTGCTTAGGCTTTTTCACTTCGCGGTTGCCGCGCAATTGACTCTTGGCCATGGTGGTACTCCTGTTGCATTGCTTGCCAGATGGCAGCCCCAGCATACGCGCTTCACCCTCGGCAAAGGGGAATATCTTCCGCAGGGTGTGATGCGATTGGCAATGCTTGCCGAAGGCACCTCACGCCTACTGGGCGCCTGCGGCGATCATTGGGCCGACAATGCGCGTCAGCCCAGTGATTGCGGGCGCAGCGGCCCTTGCGAGCGCCTCGAGCCCGCGATCCTGAGCTCGCCTTCCCAGGGCTGTGCGCACATGTCGAGAATATGGTCACCCTCGACAGTCTTAGCGTAGAGGCTGTCCCGGATCACTTGCCCGATCGCCAATCGACAAAAGCTTTCAACGCTGCGCGTAGCTGCGAATGGCATATCCGACGCGCTTGCCAACACCCTGAAAGATCGCCTTCCTTCACCTACGAAACTGGTGAATTGCACACAGTTCGGGTGCCCAGTCTCGATAAAGCCAACGGTGATGGAATACGCCATGCCTTTGGCTGCTCCAGGCAGTGTGCAAAGAAAGCTCGTCTTGTCCGACGTATGAGTCATTTTGTTTCCGGACTGGTCATGCACACAACACTCCTCTCCAACGCAAGATCAACAGGTCGAAACCTTTGTACGTAGCTGACGGGCTTGCATTCATGCATGGCTCCAACTGGTCGTGGGCACGGCCGATGCCCGGCAAGGCGCCGACAGTGACTGTGAATGGCGATTCCGTTGAGTGGCCCGGGCGGCTAGGAATCCCCCCCAAGACGATCGACGGTAAGCGTGAGCGCCCGACTTCCGAGGTCTGTCTGGGCATGCACGCCCAGGCGTGCCCGTAGAACGCGGTCAAGCATGCGTTGCAGCTGACAAAGGTCTTGGCGGTCCGCGTGCAGCAACTGATTCATGACATCGTGCGTGAATGCGATCGTGAGCGTTCTCACACGCCAGATGCGGCTGTCGAGTTCAGGTACCTGCCAGTTTGCTGCCAGCACGCTCGGGCTGGCGTTCCAGGTCCGTACATCCTGCCCGGTAATTTCATCGAGCACCGGCTTGGTAAACGCGACAAGATCGAGCATCACGGGTCTCCATGACCGACATCGCGAGTCAGAGCATCAACGGGCAAGCGTCCGTGTGCGGAACAGGCGAGGATGACAGCGTGCAAGGCTTGATCCAGCGGAGGAGGCGGCACCGAGCGCTGTGATTGCAAGTGCGGATAACAATGCTTTCGTATCAACGAATGCAAGATCCGGCGCGCTATTGTTGGTGCCCCACTGTACTCCCATAACTGCACGACGACGTCACTATCTTCCGAAGCACTGCAATTGAGCAGGTGCGGTCCGGGCGTGTCGTTCAAGACAGCCACCCACGGTACCCACTGCGTGCGCTGCATGTCGGGTACGCGGCCATATGCGGATACGAAAAAAAAACCCCGCGTGGCGGGGTTTTTTATTGGCTGGCGAGAGCGATCAGATCAGTGCAATCTTGGTCGCAACCGGGCCTTTCTGGCCGACGCCTGATACAAAACTGACCTTCTGCCCTTCTTGAAGCGACTTGAACCCATTGCCCTGAACTTCAGAGAAATGCGCAAACAGATCGTTGCCGCCCGCGTCAGGAGTGATGAAGCCGAAGCCCTTGGAGTCGTTGAACCACTTTACGATACCGGTTTCCATGTTGGATTCCTTAAACATTCTGGATGAGCTCGTGCTCACCAGGCATGACGATCAAGGAAGCACAAAGAGAAAAAGGTGTCGCTCGACGTGACAACCCAAAACATCGGAGTAACTGCTTGAAAAGCCTGCGCTGCCACTTCTACCGGTATCGCAAGGTTTTGTCAATGAAAAAGACAATCAACCTCGAAATAGCGCATGAATGTGGTTGCGACCGCGCTTGGTCGCTCGCCCCCATGTTGCGCATGCATCGCAGCCTTTGCACATCAGGGAGCGAGCGCACCGTTTGAGGCAGACGCACCAGGCTCGCACGAAGCAGTGGTTGCGGGAAACTGTTACCATGTGCCACCTTTGCCCGTTTCTCGAATCGATCGGGCCGGGGGCCGGGCAAAACAAGACGACACAGCCCCGGCTACCCGTCGGGCGTACACCCGAATCGTCCTGGGCCACGTAGCCCACCACCTACCAGACCGGCGGCTTATCCGCTCCGTATCCGGCACGCATGTACTAGGCGTGCCAGCGTACGCAAGTACGGTCACCTCGCCGCCAATGCTTGCGCCATGCACCTATACGCATGGCACAACGGCGTTGGCCTTACCCATCGTGGCGTACGTCATCAGCAAGAAGTGGTTTGCCTTGTCTCACCACGCTTGCTATCAGCTTTCGCCCGAAACCTAGCAGTCGATTGAACCAAGTCCAAGTCCCATCCCCCTACACGGTGTCCGTGTACCCGATTGAGCAAGAACCAGGCGTCTGGTTTGCCACCTATCTCATCAATGAGTACAGCGATGGCGTCGAGCGCATCCTCGCCAACGTCTCGATGCGCCACAACGTACATCGCACAGAAGCACTCGCAAGACATGCGGCCCGGCTTGCAGGAAGAGCAGCCATCGCACGTCTAGCCCCCCGTGACAAGAACTGAATCGCACAAGCCGCCTCTGGCGGCTTTTCCGCTTGCTGCACCGGCAGGCGCCACCCCAGAATCAACGAGAAGGAAATCACGATGTCTGTTAGTGATGAATGGGAAGAGCTGCATCTCACGCCCGAGGGCTGGAAAGATGGCAGCTACCGGCACGAGCCTGGCGATGCCGTCATCGTCGCGCCACCGGCCAATGATGTACTGACGGTGCGCAGACATGTGGCTGCCGTGTATGGCGGCCCGTCACGCGTGACAGAAGACAGAACACCGCGCATCGATGACATGAGCCAGATCGAGCAATTGCTGTTGAAGTATGGCGCTCCTGTCTTTGGCGTCTAGACCGAAGACGAAGCGGACGAATGCCCGCGCGCTACATCGGTTCCACGTTATTTGAGAGAGGAGTTGGCATGACACTCTGCCACGCTTGCCTTGCAATTGAAGTCCACCGACTTGGTGCATCGGGCCATGCCTTCCTACGAATCACCGATACCCAGCGCATCAAAGCTTCCAAGACAGCGGCCGTCACGGTGAGCACATTCACATGCCGCACGTGCGGCGCGAGCTGGACCTATCGCGAAGGGAAAAACGTGCCCAACCCAGGATGGTCGCTTGATCAGTAGGCGTCTTCATTGGTTCGCTAGCCTCTGCCGTTTCAGCTGACGCCTTGCGTAACGCTTAGCGGCGCGTCAGGCAACTCACTCCCGGAGTGCAACACCATGCATCGCCCTTCCCAGCTTGCTCAGCGCGCGCTGCCGACGCTCTTGAGGCTGTTCTCCTCACTGCCACTGCCTGTAATCCATGGCATCGGACGCGCGTTCGGTCGGATCGTCTATGCCATACCGGGTGGATATCGCCGCCATGTCCAGCGCAATGCTGCGCAGGCTGGATTTAAAGAGCCCCGCTTTGCACGGCAGGCAGCGGCAGAAACCGGCGCAATGATGAGCGAACTGGCACGTGTCTGGTTTCAGAGCGAAGCGTGCATGACCCAGGTGATTTGTGAGGACTGGGACGTCATCGAGCAAGCCTTGGCCGAGCGCAACGGGCTCATCATGCTCACCCCCCATCTTGGCTGCTTTGAACTGGCTGCTCGCTATGCGGCGCAACGCATTCCGTTGACGATCATGTTTCGCCCGCATCGCAAAGCCATGCTGCGCGGCCTGCTGGATGCCGTACGCGCAACGTCGAACTTGAAGACGGTGCCAGCAACAGCGCAAGGTGTGCGATCGTTTGTACGCGCGTTGCGACAGGGGGACGCGGTTGGTCTTCTTCCTGATCAAGCCCCGAAGGGCGACGGTGTGTGGGTCCCATTCTTTGGCCGCTTGGCGTACACCATGACGTTGCCAGGCAAGCTCGCTCAGCAGACGAACGCGGCCCTGATCGTGGCCGCCGGCGAGCGGCTGCCCGGTGGGCGTGGCTGGCGGATGCACGTGAAGCGCCTGACGGGGCCGCTTCCCCAGAGCGCCGAAGCCCAGGCTGCGTGGATCAATGCCGAAATGGAAGAGATGGTCAGGCGCTTTCCTCAACAGTACCTATGGGGCTACAACCGATACAAGGTGCCCGCTGGTGCGCCAGCTGCTCCTACGGGCACCGCATAAGCGGATTGCATTCTTTGCCTCACCAACTGCGCCGATCGTGTCTGCGCTCCAGTCGAAAGAGGCAAGCCTCGTGTAGTTGGCAGCGACTCGAAGCATCGCAACGCATCTTCAATACACCGCAGGTTCGCAGCTGAGCCATGCCGCAATGTGGATAACTCCCACCTCCCGCTGTGGAAAACTCAAGGGAAAAGCGTGTTGGCTCTCCGGGGTTAGGTTGTCCACAGCACAGGAATAACTTCTGCGCGGTTGCACAGGGTGCGACGCGATCTACCGAACTCATCCACGTAACGGCACATGCTGTCCGAACGGTTGTGCATTTCGCAAGGCATTGATGCAAAAGCAGTTTTTGCACCTATCCACAGAACTTATCCACCGTTATCTACTACTACTATCTTTATATAAAGAAAGAAGTAAACAGAGACAGAAAGCAGGCGTGTGAGTGTGCGCCTTGATTGCAGGCGACCAACGCAAGGACGTTTGACCTGCAATGCGCGATCGAGGAAATCGAACAGGCAGCGTTCTGTGTCTTCGGTGGCCTGCCGTTTCAGGGTCACATCACCGCGGTGGCCATGGCCTGTGCGCTGATGACGAGATTGCGTCCCGCCGCCTTGGCTTGGTACAGCGCCGCATCGGCCGTCTCGATCAGCGTATCGGTGGAGAAGGCTGTGCTGCCGGGCGTGGCGGTGGCACAGCCGGCGCTGACCGTGACATAGCGTGAAGGCGCAGCAGCCTCGATGCGCAGGCGCATCACCGCTTCACGCGCGCGCTCGGCCAATGCCTGTGCGTCGGTCGGACCGGTGTCGGGCAACACAATGACGAACTCTTCGCCGCCGTAGCGCGCGATGAAATCGCCGGGGCGGCGCACGACGCCCGAGAGTGCGGCCGCCACGGCCGCCAGGCAGGCATCGCCTTTAAGGTGGCCGAACGCGTCGTTGTAGCGCTTGAAGTGGTCCACATCCACCATGATGAGCGACAGCGGTTGCCCGTTGCGTTTGGCAGTGCCCATACGCACGCCGATCTGTTCGCTGAAGTAGCTGCGGTTGTACAGACCGGTGAGCGCGTCATGCATGGAGGCCTGCCGCAACGACACGTGCGCCTCGAACAGCCGCCGGTACAGCGCCGTCACTTCCCACACCAGCACGCACACCAGCACCCCAGGGGCGAGCATGCTGAACAGGCGCGCCACGTACCAGCCCACGGTAAAGCGGTCTGAGCTCAGCAGGTTCAGGCTCGTATCGGTAAAGCACGCGAGCGCGGCAATCGCCAGCCATACGTCCAGCACGGCGCGCAGGCGGCCGCTCGCGAGCACCGCCAGCACGGCAATCGCGTTGATCGCCCACAGGACCACCGCGACGGGGTTGCTGGCAATCGCCCCTCCTGTGGATGACGCCAACGGCGGCGGCAGATTCGCCATCAGGGCGACGCCGCACAGCAGCGCGCCAACGACCACCGGCCCGCCGATCAACAGCCATGCCCACAAGGCCACGTACCGGGTAGAGACCGCATCGCGCGAGAACCGGTCACGCGTGAGCACCGCCAGGATCACGAACAGTGGAAAGCCGCCGTGCCAGAACACCCACATCCATACCGAACTGGTCGGGCGGGCGCCGAACAGGCCGGTGGGCGAGAACACGCCCGGAAACATCAGCAACTGCAGGGCCACGGCCAGCGCGGTGAAGGCATAGGCGCCGCCCAGCGCGCCCAGCATCGGCTGGCGCGTGACGGTGAACTGGGCCCCCAACAGGAAGGCGGCGATACAGGCGGTGGTAAAGACCGTCAATGCGCACATCGGCATGAACGGGGTGATGGCGGGCCATGGCAGGCCGGCCCGGGGCGCGGCCACGGCTAGCGTCAGCAGGATCAGCAAGGCAATCACGCCGGCAAAGGCTGACTGCCGGCGCGTGGCCCGCTGGATCAGGAAACTTTCCATCCAACCCCCCGGTTTGGTCATCGGTGTCCGCTCGGTCCGTTGCCCGCTGTGTGCTCCAGCGGTGCCGGGGTGGCGATCGGCGATGGGTGCGTGCTGCCTGGGAGTCTCCATCATAGGCACGGGCCGGCGGGGCGAAAAGCCTAGGCAGCGATTTGGGTAGCCCTGTGATTTGCCTAAGTCTGTCGCCGTAGCCTTACGGGCAGGCAGGCTCCAAGGGAATTGAAGGGAACGCCCCGTACTGTGCGCGGGACAAACCGGAGCTGTCGAATCAACCCGGCCTGCAGGCCGATGCGGTATGGAATCACTCAATCACACCCTGTTTCTCTGGCTTAACGCCCCAACCGACCCAGCCCCCACGACGTTCTGGCTAGCGATGTCTTTTGCGGAGTACCTGATCTGGCTGGCGCCGCTGACGCTTGTGGCCTGCTGGCTGTGGGGCGAGCCGACGTCGCGCCGCCGTGCGCTGCAGACCGCGTTGGCGACCGCTCTGGCACTGCTCATCAGCGCGGGATTCAGCCTGGTCTGGTATCACCCGCGGCCGTTTGAGATCGGTCTGGGGACCAATCTGCTGCCGCATGCGGCGGATTCCTCGTTTCCGAGCGACCACTTGACGGTGTGGTGGACGGTCGCGTTCAGCCTGATGTGGGACGCGCGTCTGCGTCGCGTGGGCGTCTGGTTGGCGCTGCTGGGCCTGCCGATGGCCTGGGCGCGCATCTACCTGGGGGTGCACTATCCGTTCGACATGCTGGGCGCCGCCGGTGTGGCCACGCTGAGCGCTTGGCTAGGCAGCGGCCGCGTGGCGCATACGCTGTCAGAGCCGCTGCACCGCCTCGGGCTGGCGGTGCATGGCGTGGTGCTGGCGCCATGCGTGCGGCGCGGTTGGGTGCGCAAGTAAGGCTGCTGCTACGCATGGCGGCGCCACGCGCGCCAGAACAGCACAAAGGCGAGCGCCGTGGCCCCCACGTTGTACAGCGTCGCTCGGGCGAATGCATGGCCGTAGCGTGCAATGTGCTCGGCAGAGCTGCCGCCTTCCACATGACCAAGCAGCGAGAACAGCAGCACCCCCACCACGGTCACGCCCACGGCATTGCCGACGGCCTGCATGGTCGTCACCGCGCCCGCGCCCATGCCGGCCTGCGAGGCCTGCACGCTGCTGAGGATCGTGTTGAGCGACAGCGGCAGCACCATGCCCTGCCCAAAGCCGTTGAGCACCAGCGCCACGATCAGCAACGGCAGCGGGCCACCCACCTGCGCCACCGTGGCCGACAGCGTGAGCCCCACCGTAAAGATCGCCACGCCCAGCAGCAGTGCGCGCTGTCCGATGCGCTCGGTCAGGCGTGGCCCGGATAGCGAGCCCGTGAAGAACGCAATGGCCGCAGGTGTGAAGACCATTCCGGCCACCAGGGCGCTCATGCCGTGCCCGAACTGCAGCAGCATCGTCAGCGCCAGGAAGTACGAACTGATGGCCGTATAGATGAGGAAGATCGCCAGCACGCCCATCACAAAGCTGCGGTTGGCAAACAGCGCGATCTCGATGATGGGCACGCGGCCCGCGGCCGACAGCGTCTGCTCATACCGCACGAAATGCCGGAACACCAGCAACGAGGCCAGCGGCACCGCCCATGACCACCACGGCCAGCCAAACTCGCGGCCCTGCATGATGGGCACCAGCAGCATGCCCAGCGCCACCGCGCCGGCCAGCGCGCCGTGCACATCCAGCCGCGCTGGCACCGGGGCACGTGATTCCGTAACAAACACCCGCGCTGCCAGCAGCGCTGCAATGCCGATCGGCACATTGACCAGAAACACCATGCGCCAGCCGCCAATGTCTGCCGCCAGCGGATGCCCGATCAGCCAGCCGCCGGCAAGCTGTGACAGCGATGCGGCTGCGCCCTGTACCGCGCCCATCACCCCGAACGCGCGTCGACGCTCATCCCCATCAAACAACACGCGCGCGGTGGCCATCACCTGTGGCATCAGGATGGCGGCGCCCAGGCCCTGCGCCACGCGCATCGCAATCAGCATCCACGCGCTCGTTGCCAGCCCGCACAGGGCCGATGCCAGCGTGAACACCGCCATGCCCGCCAGGAACATGCGCTTGCGCCCGAACAGATCGCCCAGGCGCGCACCGTTGAGCAGGAACACCGCATAGGCGGCGCTGTAACCGACCATGATGAGCTGGATTTCGGCAAAGCTGGCGTGCAGCCCGGTGCGGATGTCCGGAATCACCACGTTGACGATGAACAGGTCGAGTATGGTGACAAAGTTGCCGGTCAGCAGCGCAGCCAGCGCGGACCAGCGTCGCGCTGGCGAGGTGGACGCGGCAGCCAGGCTGCCCGCGAGGGATTCCGTTGACATGGGGTGATCTCAGTTATTAATATACGGTCGTACGTATACTAGAGAGCAGTTTCCCCGCGTCAAGGTCTGATTGCGTTGACCTTACTCACAGATCGGGCTTCGAGAACACAGAGGGCATCACCATGAACGAGACCGACGGCCGGCGCGTGCGCGGCGAGCGTGCGCGCGCCCAAGTGCTGGAACACGCCACCGCCATCGCCTCCACCGACGGGCTGGAGGGCCTGACCATTGGCCGCGTCGCCACCGATGCGGGCGTGGGCAAGGGCAACATCCAGGTGCTGTTTGGCGACAAGGAGACGCTGCAGCTCGCCACGCTCGACGCCGGCGTCGTGCACTACCTGAGCGCGGTGGTGCAGCCGGCGCTGGCGCTGCAGAGCCCGCTCGCCCGCCTGCGTGCGTTGACCGAAGGCTGGTTCGACTACGTTGCGGGTGGGCAGTCGCCCGGTGGTTGCTTTGTCTGCGCGGCCAGCTACGAATACCGCGCCCGACCCGGCATCATCCAGGATCGCGTGCGTGGCCACCGTGAGGCGGTGCGTGCCCGTTTTCGCGAGGTGATCATCGCCGGCCAGGCAGCGGGTGAACTGCGCGCCGATCTTGACGTCGAGCAGCTCGTTTTCGAGATCGAATCCTTCCGTTCCAACGCCAATGTTGCCTTCCTGATGGGGGACATGGCGGTATTCGAGCGGGCGCGGCACAGCACGCAGGCGCGCATCGACGCGGCTCTCGCGTAGGTCCGGCACCAGGGGCGACGCGCGGATGCGACGTCCTTGCGGCGCGCCGTTCCCGTGTCTCCACCTTTGGTTACACTTGCGCGATGCATGGCGTTGCGGGCTTCCAAGCCCGCATCAGCCAATCACATCGAACAATCCAATTGAAGAGTGCCGGGGGGGCGCATGACGATCCGAACGATCGCGGCGGTAGCAGGGGGCGCGCTGTGGCTGGCCGGTTGCGCAATGCCCTATAACGAGCCGCCAGCCGGCGCCAAGACCGCCACGGTGGATTTCATCCGGCCACTGTCCAGCACCAACGCCACGATCCTTACCTTTGATGAGGCCAAGTCCTGCGGCGGCCCGCGCACCGCACTCAAGCCCAATGATGCGACCCGGCCGATCCGCGTGCTGGCTGGCGTGCCGACCACGCTGGGCGCCAGTTTCTTCCGCACGGCCGGCACGATGACCTACCGCTGCGGCGTCACGGCAACGTTCGTGCCGCAGCCGGGCAAGCAGTACAAGATGACGGCCAGCTACCCGGCCAACGCCCACGTCTGCCGCGCCGGCGTGGCGGAGTCGGACGACGGCAAATCGTGGCACGCCCTCAATGTCCGCTACCGCGCGTACCACATCAACCCGGCCTGGGGCACCGGAAGTTGCCCCGACCTGACGGATGCCGATGTCGCCTTCCTGCGCGACAAGACCCGCTCCGAAGATGGCTCCACCACACTGAGCGACCTTTCCGATCTGCTGACCCCACAATGAGCCGTAGCACCCTGATTCTTCGCGCGTGCCTCGCCGCTGCTGCGGCATTGAGCGCCATGCCTGCCGCTGCGCTGGAGCCGGCCCATGTCTTCGCCAAGGTCGCCCCCAGCATCTGGGAGGTGCTTGTGGCCGACGCCACTGGCCGGCCGACCGCACTGGGCAGTGCGGTGGTGATCGGCGACGGGCTGGCCATTACCAACTGCCACGTGCTGCGCGGCGGCAAGCAGGTGAGCGTCAAGCGCGGCAACGCCACCTTTGGTGCGCGTCTGCTGTATCCCGATGTGGAGCGCGACCTGTGCCAACTACGCATCGCCGATTTCCACTACCCGGCCGTCACCATCGCCCCCAGCAGCACGCTGGTGACCGGGCAGAAGGTCTATGCGATCGGCAACCCGCTGGGGTTTGATCTCACCATCAGCGAAGGGCTGATTTCTTCATTGCGGCACGACGAAAGCGGACAACTCCGGGCCATCCAGACGTCCGCCGCCATTTCGCAGGGGTCGAGCGGCGGCGGGCTGTTCGACAGCAATGCGCGGCTGGTGGGCATCACCTCGCGCATGGTGTCGGCCGCGTACGGGCAAAATCTGAACTTTGCGGCCCCGGCCGATTGGATCAACGACGTGCCGGCGCGGGCGCAGAAGGCGCTGGCCGAGCGGGCGGCTGCGCTGTCCACCGCCAAGGCGGCAGCGGCGCCCCCGTCGGGCACCACACCGGCTACTGCAACCCCACGCAAGTCCGGCGAACTTGGCCCGAAAGCGCAGGCCGGCTTTGCTGAATATTTGCGCAAGCCCTGGCCGAAGGTGTTCGTGGCGGCCGATGGCGATGAGTTCATCTACCAATGGGGCCAGAACGCGGAGTTCCGCGCGGTGTCGTGGTGCAAGGAGCGCTATCAGAACTGCTCCATCTATGCCCGCGACGATACGGTCGTCGAGGGAAAGTGACGCCAGGCCATGTTTTCTGGTGTCCACGGCGGTTATCACAGACAATAAGACATTAAATTTGTGATCGTTTGTGTCGTCTGGAGCTAGGGTAGCCTCGGATTGAGTCAATCGAAGGCCCGACCCGCGATGGCTCAAATTTGTGTCGCAACGTTGAGTGCTGCGGCGCAGTAAAGTCAGCCCCCGCGCAACCATCCCAAACAAGCTGAATAGGAATCTGCCAACATGAACTGGACCGCGACCCGACCGATCCGCGTGGTCGTGCTCGATGACCATGCGGTCGTCCGTCACGGCCTGGCCGCGCGCCTGAAGCAGGAGGCCGACATCGAGGTCAGCGGCATGTTCGCGTCGGGCCGGGAGGTCGTGCAGGCGCTCAAGGACAACGCCGTCGAGGTGGACATCCTGCTGATGGATTATTCGCTCGGGCCTGCCGAGATCGATGGGCTGAACCTGATCCGCCTGATTCGCGTGCGCTACCCGGATCTGAGGATCCTGGTGGCTTCCGCACATCACAACAAAGCGACGGTCGGGCTGGTGATGCACGCCGGTGCACGCGGTTTTGTGGGCAAGGAAGAAGAACTGTCGGAACTGGTGCGGGCCATCCGCACCGTGGCGGCGGGTGGCAAGCGCCTGAATGCCACGCTGGCTGCCGAGATGGAGCGCGATGCGCTGGCCGCCGACGCGCCGGCCCCGACATCCGCAGTGGATGGCAACCAGCTCTCCGCACTGGTGGACCGCCCCGAACTGAGCCCGCGTGAGCGCGAAGTGCTGCGCTGCTGTCTGGACGGCATGTCCGTGTCCGATATTGCCGAGAAGTTCGCGCGCAGCATCAAGACCATCAGCTCGCAGAAGCAGTCCGCCTATCGCAAGCTGGGCATCCGTACCGATACCGAACTTTTCAAGATCAAGCACGAGTTGGAGGGGCAGTGAGCTTGCGGCGGCGCCTTGCACGCTGCCTCACCGCTTGCGCTCTGGTGGTTGCCGGCTGGCCGCTCTTGGCTGCTGCGCAGCAAACACCCCAGTTCACCCCGCAAGAGCGGGCCTGGATTGCGCAGCATCCGGTTGTGCGGGTTGCGTACCGGGAGAATTGGAAACCCTTTGAGTACATCGAGCAGGGCAAGCCGCAAGGGCTGGCGTCCAGTTATCTCGATGCGATTAGCCGTGTCAGCGGATTGCGTTTCGAGCCGGTGCCGATCAACAACTGGGCCCAAAGCCGCAACGCGTTTCTCAAGGGCGAAGTCGACCTGCTGCCGAGTCTCTCCACGCTCGCTGCGTCTGATTCGCTCAAACAGCAGTTGCTGTTGACCGACCAATATTTCATGGGGGCCACGCTGGCGGTGGCGCGCGCCTCGCAGCGCACGATCTTCCATCTGAATGAACTGGACGGCATGACGGTGGCGATCATTGGCGGCGGCGCTACCGAGATCCTCATGCGCGAGAAGCTGCCTCGTGCGCACCTGCTGCTGTTTGATTCGACGGATGCGGCCCTGCAGGCCGTCGCCGATGGCTCGGCCGACGTTGCCGCCGCCACCAACTACGCCGCCGAGCCGCTGTTGCGCCGGCGCTTTGCCAACGCGCTGCATGTCTCGGGTGTACTCACGGATCTGCCGGTGCCGCTGTTCATGGGCGTGCGCACGGACCAGCCGCTGCTGCGCTCGATTCTGGACAAGTCGCTACATTCGCTCACCGCGGCGGACACCGACGTCTTTGAGCGCCACTGGCTCGAAGTTGTGGACTATGGCGCGCCTTCCTACGGCTCGATCCTGCGCTATCGGGCGCGCGAGCTGGCCCTGGTGGCCGCAGCGATTGCCGGCATCCTCTTTCTGGCATGGCGCGCGCGGGTGCAGCGCCAACGCGCCGAACGCAGTGAACGCGAGAAGACCCGTTTCCTGGCCGTAATGAGCCACGAGATCCGCACGCCGATGAATGCCATCCTCTCATCGGTCGAGCTGCTGCAGCGCACGCCGCTTGACGATAGGCAGAAGCGCCTGACCGATGTGGCGACCACCGCCTCGCAGACGCTGCTGGTGCTGCTGGATGACGTGCTCGACATCTCCAAGCTGGAAGCCCAGCGGGTCGAGCTTGAATTGCTGCCCACGCCGATCCTGCCTTGGATCAACGATGCCCTGGACGTGGTGCGCTGGCGTGCCGAACGCAAGGGTCTGGCGCTCACGTTCATGAGCGGTGTCGATCCGTCTCTGTGTCTGCGGATCGATCCGACACGCACGCGGCAGATCCTGCTGAACCTGTTGTCCAACGCGGTCAAGTTCACCGAGCACGGCGGGGTGACGGTACGCATGTCCTACGTGCCGGCAGCCAAGCGGGGCGCGGCGGGTACGCTCACGATCGACGTGGCCGATACGGGCGTCGGCATTGCGCAGAAAGATCAGCGCACCATCTTCAAGGCGTTCCAGCAGGCTGACTCCAGCACCACGCGGCGCTTTGGCGGCACGGGGCTGGGCCTGTCCATTTCTCGCGAACTCGTGCGCCTGATGCGCGGCAGGATCGAAGTGCAGAGCACGCCGGGGGCGGGCACGGTCTTTACCGTCATCCTGCCAGCCGAGGTGGCGACGATGGAGGAGGCGCAAGCCGCGGCGGCACGCCCCGTTACCGATGCGCGCACCACCACGATCGCGCCCGAACCTGTCGGGTTGCCCGATGCCGAGCCGCAAACGGCGCCGCCTCAGACGGTGTCGGTGACAGCGCAAACCGGCAAGCCGCGCCCGCGCGTGCTCGTGGTCGACGATCAACCCACCAACCTGATGGTGATCGAAGACCAATTGAACACGCTCGGCTGCGATGCCGAACTCGCCGCTGACGGCGCGCAGGCCCTGGAGAAGGCTGCGGCGCAGACGTTCGATCTCATCCTGATGGACTGCTACCTGCCGGATATTGACGGCTATGCGGTCACGGCGCGCATTCGCTCGCGCGAGGCCGGTGCCGGCACGCATACGCCCATCCTCGCCATCTCCGCCGCGGTGGATGAGGAGCACCAGCAGCGCGTGATGGAAAGCGGCATGGACGGCATGCTGACCAAGCCCATCCGCCTGGATGCGCTGCGCGACATGATCGATCTATGGTGCGATGTCGCCGGCAGCGACGACAGCCAGAACACGCTGCGCGCGGTCACACCCGCCCCGGCTGGGGAAGACCGCGATCTCTGGTCGATCTATCTGGATTCGCTGGATGACGATCTGGAAAGCCTGGCCCACGCGCTGGATGCGCGCGACCCGACCGCAGCGCGCTACGTGGCGCACCGGATCAAGGGCGCGGCGCTGACGGTGGAGCAGGCCGCGATTGCCGAGCGCGCGCGCGTGCTTGAGGCGGCGCTGGCGCAGGCCGGCGCGATTCCGGCCGATGCCCCCGCAGCGCTGGCCGAACTGCGCGGCCAGCGCGACCAACTCCGCGCCGATAGCACCGTCGGCTGACCCGTCCTGCCGTTTGCCGTGCGCAGCGCGCTCAGGCGTTGTGCAGTACGCGCAGCAGCAGGTTTTCCAGTTGCTTGACTTCGGTTTGCGAGAACCCGCGCAGCAAGTGGTTCAGCACATCGATGATCAAGGGCCGGATCTCCGGATACAGCGCGCGGCCTTGCTCCGTGAGCGTGACCACCACCGAACGGCGATCGGCATCGCTCGGTGCACGCTTCACGATGTTCTTCTTCTCGAGCCGATCGATCAGCCGCGTCATCGCACCCGGATCGTAGTGCAGCAGGCGCGAGAGTTCGGCCGGTGTGGTCGCCAGGTCTTCGGCCAGATAGATGACCACCATCCACTGCGCGGCGGTCAGATCAATCGATGCCAGTGCACTATCGATATGCGTCACCAGCGCATGCCGGACCCGATGCACGAGTCGGCCGACGTTGGTGTCGCGATCCATGGTGTCGACCTGATAGGCGCCTTCGCCCGTGCCGCCGCCCATGGCGGTGGCCTCTGGTGGAATTTGTACGTCGGTGTTCATGGTGATGCTCCCCGTTCTACCGGTGATCCGGCTTGTAAGGCGCGCCATGCGTTCCCGTAACGCGGAGCGTGCTTCATTGCACACTAATCGGCGCTTGCCCAGGCCGTCAAGCCGGGATCGACACCAAGGCCGATCGTCAAATCACATTGGATATCGCTGCAAAACGATTGCGGCTGCCAAGGGGTGCGGTGGTTCGTATCATGGTTGAAACGTCAGGGCCGCAGCGGGTTCAACCCAAGTGGCGTGACGTGCTCGTTCTCCTCCAAATTCCCTTTTCTATTGCCATGAACCTCCACCTTCAGAACAAGCTTGCCCTCGTCACCGGCTCCACCAAGGGCATCGGTCATGCCATTGCTGTAGCACTGGCTGCCGAAGGCGCCCGCGTCATCGTCAACGGCCGTACCGAAGCCTCGGTGGCCGATGCCATCAGCCGCCTGCGTGCCGAGGTGCCTGACGCCCAAGTCGAGTCCTTTGCCGGAGATTTGTCTGCCCCCGAACAGGTGGCGGCACTGCTCGCCCGTTATCCCAAGGTCGACGTGCTCGTCAACAACCTCGGCATCTTCGACCCCAAGCCATTTGAAGAGATTGACGATGCCGAATGGCAGCGCTTCTTCAACGTCAACGTGATGAGCGGCGTGCGGCTCTCGCGTGCCTACCTGGGCGCAATGAAGGCGCAGAACTGGGGCCGCATCATCTTCATCAGCAGCGAGAGCGGCGTGCAGATTCCGGCCGAGATGATCCACTACGGCGTGACGAAGACGGCGCTGCTGGGCCTCTCGCGCGGGCTGGCCGAAGTGACCGCTGGCACCGCCGTCACCGTGAATGCGGTGCTGCCAGGGCCGACGCGGTCTGAAGGCGTGGATGAATTCGTGGGCAAGCTTTCGGGTGGCCAGAGCTTCGAAGCGTTCGAGAAGACGTTCTTCGAGACCGCGCGGCCCACTTCGCTCATCAAGCGCTTTGCCACGCCGCAGGAAGTGGCGAACCTGGTTGCCTATGTTGCCAGTCCGCTGTCGGCCGCCACCACGGGTGCAGCGCTGCGTGTGGATGGCGGGGTGGTGAAGTCGGCATTCTAGGCTGCGTTTTCCGGTGACACCGTCGTCGGCTGCTCGCTGCGCATCGCCCGCCGTGTGTTGCCAAGACAACTCGACGGGCGATGTGCAGCGACCAAGAAACGTTGCAATCGCACGCCAGCCCGACACAATGGAAGCAGGATCAATGCTTGAGGATCGGGATGCAGAGCAGGCGGGCGGTGAGGAGCAATCGGCAATGGCGTTGGTCCGCATGGCTAGGTGCCGTTGCGTTGGCGTGTGGGGCTGCTGTCGCGCACGCGCAGCCCACCAGCCCTGATCCGCAGATCGCCTTCTATTACGGCCGCGATGTACCGGCCCCCGAACTGCAGGCCTTTGACTGGGTGGTGCTCGATCCGGTGGCAGCCGGCACCTTCGACCCGAAGCAGCCATCGCCCACGTTGTGGCTCGCGCGCGTTGATTTGACACAGCAGGTGGAGGCGATGCGCGACAGCACATGGCCGGCCAACGTGCTCGATCACGTGTTTGCGCCGTTGCTTGCGCAGGGCTATCAGGGGTTCCTGCTCGATGGGCTCGATACGCTGGCGGCCAAGACCCCGAATGCCGACAGCACGGTGTCGGCACTGGTGCAGGCGCTGCATGCGCGTGCCCCGCAGGCCAAGCTCCTGGCGGGCGGCACCGCGTGGCTCGATACGCTGGCGCCGCAGTTGTCCGGCGTGGTCACGCCCGGCCTTGTGCGTGAGCGCATCGGCGGCGAAGGCCTGCAAGATGTGAGCGATGCTGATCGCACTGCCCGCGTTGCCACGCTGCGCAGCATTGGCGCGCAGTACCATCTGCCCGCCGTTGCGCTGGACTATTGCGCCAGCTACGACCGCACCTGCCTGCGCGAGACCGCCAATGTGGCGCGCGCCGCGGGCGTCACCAGCTACGCCACCACACCCGGCGTGGATTTCATCGGCATCGGTCGCCTGGAGGTCATGCCGCGCCGTGTGCTGCTGGTCGAGCCACAAGAGCCGAGCACCAGTGCCAATACAGCGCCGTCGGTCCTGTATCTGGCCATGCCGATCAACTACCTTGGCTATCGCGTTGAATTTGCTGACGCCTACAAGCCGCTCCCGCCTGTCACACCCGATCGCTACGCAGGTGTCGTTACTTGGTTTGATGCCAACGCACCGCGCCCGGGCGCCTGGGCATCCTGGCTTCGGCGTGCCGTGGGCGCCGGCGTGCGCGTGGCGATGTTCAACCAGTTCGGCATGAGCATGGATGCGTCGATGGCGCAGACGCTTGGCCTGAAGACCGTATCGGGTACGCCGCAGGGGCCGCTCTCCATCGTTTCGCGCGACCCGATGATCGGCTTCGAGCTACAGCCGCATCCTGATCGGCGTACCGCCGTGGGGGTGCAGGTGGACCCAAGCGTGGCCGGCATGCAATCGTTGCTGCGCCTGTCGGCGGGCAGCTATACCTATGACGCGGCGGCCATCACGCCGTGGGGCGGTTACGTACTGCAGCCGTTCGGCGTGTTCCGCATGCCCGACGTGGACCAGGCGCGCTGGGTGATCCAGCCGCTAGATTTCCTGCGCCGCGCGCTGGCGTTGCCTGTCATGCCGGTGCCCGACACCACCACCGAGAACGGCCGCCGCCTGATGACCGTGCATATCGACGGCGACGGTTTTGCTTCGCGCACCGAGTTTCCGCCGGGCGAGTTCTCGGGCCAAGCACTGCTGCGCGAGATCTTCGAGCGCTACAAGGTGCCGACCACCGTGTCGATCATCGAGGGCGAGGTAGCGTCCGACGGCATGTATCCCAAGCTCACGTCGCAGTTGGAGCCCATCGCGCGCGCCATCTTCGCGCAGCCGTATGTGGAGCTGGCAAGCCATACGTTCTCGCACCCGTTCAACTGGCTGCGCACGACCAACCCGCTCGAGCCGTCAGATGACAAGGCGCCTGAAGGCAACGATTCTTTCGCACTGAACATCCCCAACTACCGTTTCAGCTTCGACCGCGAGATCGCGGGCTCGATCAGCTACATCAACACGAAGCTGGCGCCTGCGGGTAAGCGTGTGGAGGTGCTGCTGTGGAGCGGCAACGGTCAGGTGCCGCCGATTGCGGTGCAGAAGGCCACCGAGGCCGGCGTGCTCAACATGAACGGCGGCGACACGTACATCACGCGCTCCAACCCGAGCTGGACGGCCGTGGCGCCGCTGGGTGTGGACAAGGGCAATGGCCTGTTCCAGGTGTTCGCACCCGAGCAGAACGAGAACATCTATACCAACCTCTGGCACGGCCCGTACTACGGCTTCTCGCGCGCCATCGAAACGTTCGAGCTGACCGACAAGCCTTATCGCTTCAAGCCGATCGGGATCTACTACCACATGTATTCCGGCACCAAGCTCGCTTCACTGAGCGCGCTGCGACAGGTGTACGACTGGGCGCTCACGCAACCGGTCATGCCGATCTACGCATCGGATTACATCCACAAGGTGCTCGATTTCCGCAGCTTTGCCGTCGCGCGTGATGGCGACGCCTGGGTGGTGCGCGGCAACGGTGATCTCCGAACCGTGCGCTGGGCTGGCGCCGGCGCACCGCGCCTGGCCGATGCACGTGACGTAGCGGGCTACGCGGCACGCCCGGGTGGCACCTACATCCACCTGACGAGCGGCTCGGCGCGCTTCACGCTGGACAGCGCCCAGCAAACGCAGCCCTACGTGCGCGATGCCAGTGGTCGGCTGTCGAACTGGCAGCGCAGTGCGGATGGCCGTTCGCTGTCTGTCGACGTGGCGGGCTATACGCGTCCGTTCATCCGCTTTGCCAACGCCGCGCGTTGCCGCGCCACCGTGGATGGCCGCGAGGTGACCGGCACGCACGGCGCCGACTGGCGCATCGACCTGGGTGCGGGCAACCCGGCCAAGCTGGTGCCGCAGCGCGTGGAGCTGACCTGCGGCGCGTAGCGCGGCGCTAAGGCAACGTCACGCCCCACGCCTGTGTGACGTTGCCGCCCAGTCGCCATTCATGGAAAGCGCGCCGTGCCGCAATCAGCGTTGGCAGACGCGAGTCGTGCTGGCTGGCGTAGTAGGGCTCCATCCACGACAGCTCGTCCTGGAAAGTCCACGGAAACAGGTCTTGCTTGATGGGGCTTACGGCGCGGAAGCTGTCCGGGTCCTGCACCGCGCGCGTGACCAGGTCTGCCAGTCGGCCGATCGCGTGCTGGTTTTCGGCATACAGGTTGATATTGCGAGGCCTGACCAGCTCGGCCGCGAATACCAGGGGTAGCAGCGCGAACGTGTGGTAGTGCAGTGCGCGATTGCCACGCTTGAGCTCGCGCTGCAGTTCACCGTGCGGGCCGATGTCGCGGATGCCTTCACGCACGCGGGCGACGCCATCGTCCACCAGGTCACTCCGACGTGCCACCGTGCCGATGGCAACCAGGTTGAGCCCGGCCCAGTAGGTCAAGTTGTTGTGCAGGCTGTTGATCTCTTGCGCATCGCGTGTGGCCATGGCGATGCGGGTGAGCCAGTTGTCGATGATGGCGGCGCGCGACGCATCGAGGCGCCCAAGCTTTTGCGCACGCATGCGTACCAGCGCGAAATCTGTCCCTGCCCACGAGCGTTCGTAGTAGCCCTGGTAGCCGGTGATCGGCCCCATCAACGCGTCGCCCTGCGCCCAGCCCTCAAGCAGATCGATCGTGCAGGCCCAGTCGCCGGCCTCCGCGGCCTTGTTGAGCCGGTCGATGTAGGCGCGCATCGGCTTGACGGCTTGCTGGTACCCGGCCGGATCGTCGTAGAAACCGGGTGGGTCGATGGTGTGCTCGGCAGGCGGTACCACGCAGGCGGCCTGGGCGGTCGGCATCGCGCACAGCAAGGCTGCGGCGGTGAATGCGAAGGTGATGCCGTGGCATAGCGGCTGGAGAATGCGCATGTCGTGTCCTGGCTCGTGTTGGGCGGAAGGGAGCGGCCAGAGCATTCTAGGCGGGTGGCCGCCCGCTGTCCGGTGCGTCGGACATTGTCTGATTTTTCGGACAATGACGACTGTTAAACGTTTGCGCTCAAGCTTTTCGCCGGTGATCCGTTGTTAACCCGACTGTCGATCACCAGGAAAAAGTATGCGAACGCCTCCTCGCCACTCCGCCTCTGAACAACCCGCCACCAGCCTCGGCACGCGGCTGGCAGTCATCGGCCTGATTGCCCTGGTGCTGGTGTTTGGTGCCTTTGCGCTGGCGAACTCGCATTCGAGCCTGCGCACGCTGGAAGCCAACGCACAATCGGCCATGCGCGACCAGGAGGCCGCCATGCGTGACATGATCGCGCTCTTCGACGGCGCCATGCGCACCGAGGCGGACCGCTTCCTCACCGCCTTTGCCGATGCCGCCCCCGGCCCCTACAGCGTGGACCCGGTGCAGACCGTAGAAGTGGCCGGCAAGCCCACGCCCACCTTCAGGAGCGGCGACACGGTGCTGAACCTGAACTACACCGTGCCGGATAAATTTTTCGCCCGCACCGGCGGCACCATCGCCACCGTGTTTGCCCGTACCGGCGACGACTTCGTACGTGTGACGACTTCGCTCAAGAAGGAAAACGGCGAACGCGCCATTGGCACGTTGCTCGATCGCGCCCACCCCAGCTACAAGGCGCTCATGGCCGGCGAGCCGTTCCGCGGTCTTGCGTGGCTGTTCGGCGTGCCCTACATGAGCAAGTACGAACCGGTGCGCGATGCCTCCGGCAAGGTCGTCGGCGCGCTGTACGTGGGTGTGGATGTGCGGACTGAACTGGCGCTGCTCAAGGACAAGATCCGCGCGCACACCATCGGCAAGACCGGTGGCTACTTCGTCATTGACGGCAAGCCCGGCGCCGACCAGGGCAAGGTGCTGATCGACCGCAACACGGCGCGCGAAGGCAAGAACCTGCTCGATGCCAAGGACGCTACCGGCCAGGCCTGGGTGCGCGAGATGATCGAGCGCCGCGACGGCATCCTGCGCCATGCGCTGGCCGACACCGAGGGTGGCGCCGCGCGCGAGCGCTTCACCGTCTTCTCGCAATACCCTGATTGGAAGCTGGTGATCGCCGGCACCGCCTACGTAGACGAACTGGAAGCCGATCTGGTCGTTGCCCGCAACCGCTTCCTGCTGCTCGGTCTGGCGCTGGGCGCACTGTTGGCCGCCGGCCTGTGGTGGATGCTGCGCCGCGCAGTCAGCCTGCCGCTGGCCGAAGTGGTGTCCGTGGCCGAGCGCGTGGCCGCCGGCGACCTGACGCACCGCCTGCCCGCCACGCGCCGTGACGAGATCGGCCAGCTGATGCGTGCCATCAACGGCGTTGGCGATGGCCTCTCGGGCATCGTCGACAAGGTGCGTGCCAGCGCGTCCACCATTGCCTCCAGCACCGGCCAGATCGCTGCGGGCAATGCTGACCTCTCTGCGCGCACCGAGGCGCAGGCCGGCAGCCTGGAGCGCACCGCCTCGAGCATCGAGGAGCTGGCCGCCACCGTACGCCAGAACGCCGACAGCGCGCAGCATGCACACGACATGGTGCAGTCCGCCAGTCAGGCGGCCAATGCCGGTGGGCAGACCGTCGAGCGCCTGGTCGGCACGATGTCGGGCATCCACACTACCGCGCAGAAGATTGCCGACATCACGGGCATCATTGACGGCATCGCCTTCCAGACCAACATCCTGGCGCTGAACGCCGCCGTGGAAGCCGCCCGCGCTGGTGAACAGGGCCGCGGCTTTGCCGTGGTGGCGGGCGAGGTGCGCAGCCTGGCACAACGCAGCGCGGCGGCAGCCAAGGAGATCAAGGTGCTCATCAACCGCTCGGTGGAGGAAGTGCAGGCCGGCAACGAAGCCGCACGCGGTGCGGGGGATGCCATGCAGGACATCGTCACGCGCGTCGAGCGCATCGCCGGCTTCATGGGCGAGATCAGCCATGCTTCGCGCGAGCAGTCGCAGGGCATTGAAGCGGTCAACCAGGCGGTGACGTCGATGGACGAGGTGACGCAGCAGAACGCCGCACTGGTGGAAGAAGCTGCCGCCGCGGCCGAAAGCCTGCGTCAGCAGGCCCAGGAACTGCGCGGCGCAGTGGATGTGTTCCGGCTGGCTTGAGCGCGCAACGGAGGGTTGCAGAAGGTTGAGGAAATGTTGCAGTTGGCACACAGCTATGCGGGGAATCTGTGCAAACCTGTACGTTGAGGAACTCGCGTCCAGCTCAGGCACTCGCACCACACAATCTGTCAGCCATTTGCAACGCAACGTGATGGGATGCCCCGGAGCTTGCGCGCCTCAGTCCATGTCCTCCGTAGGTCAAGCCTTTCATTCTGTGGTCGCGATCGACGACCACCCGCTCGTTCTGGAATCCATTCAAGCGCTGCTTGCCGGGTCACCGTATCTGCGCCTTGTCGCCACAGCGGCTGATGGGGCGGAAGGGCTGCAGCTGATCCGCTCGGCGCGGCCCAAGCTGGCGATCATCGACATCAATCTGCCCAGCCTGGATGGCCTTGAGCTGGTGCGGCGGGTTCGCGCACAGCGCCAGGACATCGGCATCGTAACGATCTCGTCGGAAAGCGCAGACGACAATGCGCGGCTGGCCTTCCTGGCCGGCGCGAATGCCTACGTCGAGAAATCGGAAGCCACTTCCGTCCTGTCGGCGGCCCTCCTGCTGGCTGCGCGCGGGTATCTCTCGTTTCCCCATGCAGCGATGGGCCCCGCAGAAGGCGCAGGCATGGCAACGCTGACCAAACGGGAGTTGCGCGTGAACCAACTGCTCACGCAAGGCTACGGGAACACGGAGATCGCCCAGCGCCTCGGTATCTCGCCGAAGACGGTCTCGACCTTCAAGCACCGCATCTCTAGGAAGATCGGGCTCGCAGCCTGACCACCGACATCTAGACGACAGCGCGCTGGCAGACACGCTTTCCTGCGGCTGCCTGGGCGCCCAATCCCTTCGACACCACCAGTTCGCAGCGATACCCGTAAAGCTATCGGGTGCGTTGGCACACGCGTAAAAAAAAGGCCGCTTTTTCAAGCGGCCTTTAAAGTCGATATGAAGCTGTGAAACTGTAATTCAGGCTTCGATCGAATCATAATCCAAAACCATTGATCCGCAATAGTTTAATTTTCGTCATCCACTGGATTATTCTTTGAGATATTTGGATGGTGCAGCGTAGGATTGTGGATTAAATTATTGTAAGCCTTGCTTATGCTGGTTGGGTGACTTGTGTAGGGCGTTGATTTATATGAATAATTTTATAATTTTGGATTAGGTATCGTATTTGCCACAGAGAAATTTCGTCCATTGGTGAGTGAGTGTCCATGGAATACATAATTACTACATCGCAAATCCCCGCGATAGTGTTTTTCAAGGACAACGATATGAAGATCAAGCTGTTTGCGGCTGCTGCCGCAGCCCTGGTTTCCGCAGGCGCCTCCGCGCAATCGAGCGTGACGATGTACGGCGTGGCTGACGCTGGCATTGAGTGGGCCAACAAGGTGCCGAACACAGCCGGCACGGAAGGCAACTCGCGTGTGTCCATGCAGTCGGGCAATGGCGCCATGACCGGTTCGCGTTGGGGCCTGCGCGGCGTTGAAGACCTGGGCGGTGGCCTGAAGGGTATCTTCAACCTGGAGAGCGGCTTTGACATCGGCCGTGGCGAGAGCCAAGACAGCCGTCTGTTCGGCCGTGCCGCTTACGTTGGTCTGCAAGGCCAATGGGGTCAAGTGACCCTGGGCCGTCAGACGAACCTGCTATACGACTTCACGACCCAGTACGACCCGATGGCGCTGACCTCGCGTTACTCGATCGTCTCGCAAGACGCCGCTATGGGTGGCCGTGCTGACAACGCCATCAAGTACGTTGGCACGTTCAATGGCTTGACAGCGTCGGCGCTGTACTCCATGCGTAATGATGGTCAAGAGATCGCTGGCAACAACAAGGTCGGCCGCGAGTGGAGCGCTGGTTTGAACTACGCCGCAGGCCCGTTCTCGGTTGGCGCTGTCTATGACCAAACGAACGGCAATGACGTCACCACGGCCGACATCAAGACGCAACGCGCTACGTTGGCTGGTACGTATGCCTTCGGTCCGGCCAAGCTGTTTGCTGGCTACCGTTGGGGCCACGTGACGGGTCTGCCGGCGGCGATTGCTGCCACTGCATCGGAAACGCGTTCGAACCTGTACTGGCTGGGTGCCGCGTACCAGGCAACGCCGGCGCTGTCGCTGACGGGCGCTGCCTACTATCAAAACTACAAGGTCACCGGCGCGGGTAACCCGTGGCTGTTCGTGGTGGGTAGCGATTACGCGCTCTCCAAGCGCACCGACGCCTATCTGAACCTGGCCTATGCCAAGAACAGCAGCAACGCGCTCCTGCCGGTGGGTGTGGCAAGCGACACGACACCTCTGTTCTCGGCCCCGGACGGTACCACCAGCAGCGGCAACCAAATGGGTGCCATGGTCGGTATCCGCCACAAGTTCTAATCGACGCTGAGTCGGCTAGATGAAAAAACCCGAGCCGAGGCTCGGGTTTTTTCTTGGGCGCTTGCGGCAGAACTCAGTGCAGCACCACGCGCCGCACCAGCGCCACCAGCGGCGGGCGGATCGAGCGTTCGATGACCGGCCGCAAACGCAGCGGCTTGAGCAGCATCTTGGCCGCCATGTCGATCGGCAGGTGCGAGCGCACCAGCGCACTCACGCGCGAGTTGAGGGCGCGTACGTCGGCTTCGGGCACGTCTTCCTGATCGCGTTCGATGCGTAGCACGTTGCGCAGGGCGATCATCGAATCTTCGTTCTTGATTTCGCGCAGGCGTGAGGCGAGTGCCTTGAGCACGCGCGCGCGGCCGACGCCCTCGCGGGCGTTGCACTCGTTGAAGAAGCGCAGGAAGTGCTTGTAGTGACGGACTTCGTCCGCCGAAATGCGGCTGGCGAGGTCGCGCAGCACGGGCTCGTCGGCATCTGCGGCGGCCTGGGCGATGGCGCGGTAGAAGGTGGCGGTGCCCATCTCGACCACGCAGCGCGCCACCATTTCCAGCGCCTGCGTCGGCTCGAATTGGTCGATCGAGCAGGTGACGGAGTACTCGTCGAAAAAGCGGGCGTAGCCGCGCTCCCAGTCAAACTCGGGCCAGACGGTTTCAACGTAGCGGCGCAGGGCGAGGCCGTGCTGCAGTTCTTCGCGCTCCCAGTGGGCGATGAGCCAGTGGGCGGTTTCAGGGCGATCTGCGTAGTACTGGGCAAGATTGCCTGCGTAGAGATCAGAGCCGCTCTCGACAAACGAGGCGCTGACCACTAGATAGAACAGCGTGCGGTTCTCGCGCACGCGTGCGACATCGATGCTGCCGTAGGCGATCTCGTGGACTGTCCACGGGAGTTGTTCGCTGACGGATCCTGCTTCCAGATGAACCTGTGACACGGCACGTCCTCCGTTGGCGGAGCCGTAAGAAGTCGGCCGCCTTAGCATGAGAATGAAACATCACGTCTCATGTTTCAAGACACTTTTGCGTCAATAAAGGTTCCTATAAGCAATCTTCTGCGTACAAAGTGGCACTGAGACTATGGCGATTGCGTCACTCGGGTGTTTTGCGCATCGGGTGGGCCCGTGCGTGCCGCAACCCGTAGGTGAAGGCGCCGAGCGCGATAACTGCCGCCGCCACCATCGCCCATTCGACTGCCGCGTAACCACCGGAGGCTTTCCACAGCAGCGCGCCCAGCCACGGCGCGCTGGCCTGGGCCAGCAGCACGGGCGTCATCATCAGGCCGTTGAGCGTGGCGTATTGGCGGCGTGATACCAGTTCCGGCATGGCAATCGCGCGCAGCATGGTGTTGATGCCATTGGCTGCACCGTAGACCAGCGCAAAGACGATCAGCAGTGGGCCGGTGGAGAGCGTCAGCACCACGAGCGCGAGCGCCATCGCCACATACGTGGCTGGGGCAATGCGCACCGGATGCGCCAGACGAAAGCGCATCATCGCCAGCCGGCCAAGCACCTGGGCCGGGCCAATGAGCGCCGCGATCAGCAACTGGCGGCTGGTCGGCTCCCCTTTCTCGGAAAGCAGCGGAATCAGGTGTGCCCCGAGCACCGTGTTGGTCAGGGCGACGGCCACGAACGCCAGCACCACTGCCCAGAACACCGGCATGCGCAGCGCCATGCGCCACGCGGAAGGCTGCGCAGGCACAGTTGGGCTGGTCGCTTCTGCCGGCGCGTGCGCGGGCGGCCGTACGCGCAGCCGCGCATGGATGGGCAGGCAAATCAGCAGATGGGCCAGCGCAAACAGTTGCAGCGTGTGCCGCCAGCCAATGTGCTCCACGCCCCATTGCGCCAGCGGAATGCAGATCGTGCTGGAGAACCCCGCAATCAGCGTGAGGCCGATGATGGGGCGCTGGTAGGCATCGCCAAACGCTTGGCGCAGCACGACGAATGCGGGGTCGTAGAGCGTGGTGGCCATCGCGATGCCCATCGGCAACCAGAGCAGGAGGAACGTGGTTTCACCGGAAACGTACGACCAGGCCAGCAGGCTGCCTGCGGCCAGTACCGAGCCCATGCCCATCACACGGCGCGCCGGCCAGCGGTCCAGCGCACGCCCGACCCAGAACGAGCACAGCGCCCACACCAGGAGCCCAAGCGAGAACCCGCCCGCCAGGAACGGCCGCGCCCAGCCGAGCGTGTCGTGCATCGGCGCAAGGAAGACGGTGAAGGTGAAGTACAGCGTGCCCCACGAGACCGTTTGCGCGAGGCCGAGCAGCAACACAAGGCGCCGGCCCTCGGGTGAGGCCAGCGAGAACATGGGTGTCATGGAGGCTGAAGCGGTGGGTAGCAGGCCACGAGTGAGCCTGCGCACAGTGTGCGGACCATTCTAGCGGCGCGAGCCTGGGTGCGCGTGCCCCGGTCGAAGGGGGCGCTCAGCTAGTGGCTGCCGGCGAGTCCACGCAGCGCTGTCGCATCGACGATCTCCACCGCCCGGTAGTGGCAGCGGATCCACCCCGCGCGCTGCCATGCCTGCAGGTACTTGGAGATGGTCTGCCGCGAGCGCGCCAGCATGCGGCCCAGTTCTTCGTTGCTGGCGGCGACGGTGCGGCCATCGCCCGCGCGGGCAAGCTGCAGCAGGCGCTGGGCGAGGCGCGCATCGGCGGGCATCTCGCTGGCGTGCTCGAACTCGTCGAAGATCAGGCGGATGCGCTGGCAGAGCTGCTGCATCAGCGCCCACATGCCGGCCGGATAAGCGGCCACCACGCGCGCAAACGCGGCGCTGCCCAACAGGATGAGCGTAGTTGGCCCCTGGGCATGCGCGCTGTGCGTACGGCCGCCGCCGTCGATGAGGGCGATTTCCCCGAACCACTCGCCCGCACGCAGCACGCCATAGACGAGTTCGCTGCCGCCATCGGTCGTGCGGCTGATGCGCACGCGGCCACGCACGATCAGGAACATGCCCTGTGCCGGGCCACCGTGGGGGTGGATGCATTCGCCGTCGGGGTAGGTGATCAGGCGCGCGGCGGGCGCGATCTCGGCCAGCAGGTCAGCGGGGGCGTCACGCAGCCAGCCCTGCGCGAGTTGCGCGGGGGTAGGAGCGGGGATCGTGTGGGAGGCTTCGGCAGGCATGTCGGCAGAATGCGGCGAAGGGGGCGCGGCTCATTGTCAAATGCTTGACAGTCTGCGCGCAAGACCCGGGCAGAGAATGGCTCAGTGTTATCCACAGCAGTTATCCACAGCAGTTATCCACAACAAGCTGCGCACCCATGACGCGGCATCCCAGACCGATTCAGGCGACGAAGGAGACACCCCATGACGCACGACACCGCCCCGCGCGCGACGTTTTCCCATATGGAGCACGGCACCCGCGAGGACTGGGCCGCGATCTCGGCCGAGTTCATGCCATTTGCCCGTGCGCTGCCCGACCGCGTGCTCGCGCACCTGAAGCTGCTCGACGGCGACTGCGGCGGCTTCCCCATCGACCGCCTCGCGCACTCGCTGCAGACCGCCACGCTGGCGCACCGCGACGGCCGCGACGAGGAATACGTGGTCTGCGCGCTGCTGCACGACATTGGCGACACGCTGGGCAGCTTCAACCACCCAGACATCGCCGCGGCCATCCTCAAGCCCTTCGTCAGCCCTGAAAACCTGTGGATGGTCGAGAAGCACGGCATTTTCCAGGGCTACTACTTCTTCCACCACCTGGGCCTGGACCGCAACCTGCGCGAGCAATACCGCAGCCAGCCCGAGCTGTTCGAGCGCACCGCCGAGTTCTGCGCCAAGTACGACGCCGCCGCCTTCATGGCTGACTACGACAACCTGCCGCTGTCGTTCTTCGAGCCGATGGTGCGCCGCGTGCTCGCCCAGCCGCGCAACTCCATTTACGTGAAAGAAGGTGAGCGCGAACTGTCCAAGCCAAAGGCCGAGGCGGCGTAACTAGGGCTTCACCACGTTCACGGGCGTGCCGGCAGCCCACGCCGCCACGTTGGCGAGCGTCGTATCGGCGATGCCCGCCAGCGCCTCGCGGGTGAAGAACGCCTGGTGCGCAGTGACGATGACATTGGGAAACGTCAGCAGCCGCGCGAACACGTCGTCCTGCAGCACATCGGCAGAGCGGTCTTCGAAGAAGAGGTCCGCTTCTTCCTCATAGACGTCCAGCCCCAGATGGCCGAGCTGGCCGGTCTTGAGCGCATCGATCAGCGCGGGGCTGTCGACCAGGCCGCCACGGCTGGTGTTGATGAGCATCGCACCGGTTTTCATGCTGGCCAGCGCCGTGGCGTCGATCAGGTGGTGGGTGTCGGCGTTCAGCGGACAGTGCAGGCTGACGATGTCGGACTGCGCCAGCAACGCCGGCAGCGGCACGTAGTGCGCACCCAGCGCCGTCAGCGAGGCCTGCGGAAACGGGTCGAAGGCCAGCACCCGGCAGCCGAAGCCCGCCATGATGCGCGCGAACACCTGCCCGATCTGCCCCGTGCCGACCACGCCAACGGTCTTGCCGGCCAGGTCGAAGCCGAGCAGCCCATCCAGTGAAAAATCTCCTTCGCGCGTGCGATTGCAGGCGCGGTGCAGCCGCCGGTTGAGCGTGAGGATCATGCCCACCGCATGTTCGGCCACCGCATGTGGCGAGTATGCCGGCACGCGCACCACCGTCAGCCCCAGGCGCTGCGCAGCGGCCAGGTCGACATGGTTGAAGCCGGCCGAGCGCAGCGCGATCAGGCGCGTGCCGCCCGCCGCCAGTTCGGCCAGCACCTCGGCATCGAGCGCGTCGTTCACGAACGGACAGACCACCTCAAAGCCCGCCGCGAGCGATGCCGTTTGTGCATCGAGGTGCGCGCGCTGGAAGACAAGATCGAAGTGATGCCCGCCGCGCGCGAGGGCGGCGCGAAAGCTGTCTTCGTCGTAGCGGTGGCTGCTGAAGAAAAGGATGCGCATGGGCGTTGGCTGGGACAGCGGTATTGGCAGCCGCGCTAGCTTACTCCCGCGAAATGCCGTGCTTGCGCAGCTTGCGGTACAGCGTGTTGCGGCTGATGCCGAGCGCTTCGGCGGTCTGGGCCATGCGCCAGTCGTGCGTTTTCAACGCGGCGAGCAGGGCGGTCTTCTCTGCGTCTTCCAGCGGTGCGGGCGCCTCGGCTGCGGGCTGCAGTTCGGCGGGCAGATCGCGCAGGCGGATGCGGCTGTCATCTGACAACGCCACCAGCGTGCGTAGCACATTGCGCAACTGGCGCACGTTGCCAGGCCAGGGTTGGGTGAGCAGGGTGTCGCGTGCATCGTCGTCCAGGCGGATGACGCGTCCGCGAGACGCTTCGGCCAGCAGATCCGCAAGCAGCGCAGCCTTGTCGGCGCGCTCACGCAGCGGCGGCAGCGTGATGCGCAGACCGTTCAGGCGGTAGTACAGATCTTCGCGGAAGGCGCCTTCGCGCACGCGCGCCTCCAGATCCCGGTGGCTGGCGCTGATGATGCGTACGTCCACGGGTTGCGCCTCGCCGCCCAGTGGTACGACCGTGCGCTCTTCCAGCACGCGCAGCAGCCGGGTCTGCAGCATGAGCGACATGTCGCCGATCTCATCGAGGAACAGCGTGCCGCCATCGGCTTGCTGCAGCTTGCCGCGCATGCCTTCCTTGCGTGCGCCGGTGAAGCTGCCGCCGCGATAGCCGAAGAGTTCGCTTTCGATCAGCGCTTCGGGAATCGCCGCGCAGTTGATGGCAACAAAGGGTTGTGCGGTGCGTGAACTGGCCTGGTGGACGGCCTTGGCAAACGCCTCTTTGCCGGTGCCGGTTTCGCCGTACAACAGCAGCGGCACATCGTGCTCGTAGACGCGCAGCGCACGGTGGAAATCGGTACGTAGCCCGTCGGTTTGCAGGCAGAGGCCCGGGGTGGCCTGCACCGGTTTGGAGGTGAGGGCCGTGTCGGCCACCGGGCGTGGGCGCGGCGCGCGCAGCAGGCCGAATAGCGTGCGGCCCTGGTGGGTGTGCAGCGGCCACGCCACGCCGGAGGCTTGCGTGGCACGTGCGAGGAGCGCATCGGCCGACACGTCGAATACCGTATCCACCGGCTGCCCGAGCAACGATTGGCGCGTGGCCCCCAACAGGTTCAACGCGCTCTGGTTGGCCGCGCGGATGCGCCCATCGCCGCCCACGGCCAGCAGCCCTTCGCTGAACAGGCCGACGTATTCCGGCTGGGCGTGGAAGCGCAGCAGCCAGTCGCGTTCGAAATGTTGCAGGAAGACGCCGCCCTCGATCACCTTGGCGGAGAGATTGACCAGCGCGGTGGTGTGGAACTGCCCCTGGCGCGACATCTCGCGGCGGATGGACGACACATCCAGCACGGCCAGCAGGTTGCCGTGTGGATCGAACACCGGGCTGGCCGAGCAGGCGAGTTGAATATGACGGCTGCGGAAATGTTCTTCCTGATAGATCGTCAGCGCCTGTCGTTCGACCACACAGGTGCCGATGCCGTTGGTGCCTTCAGCGGCCTCGCTCCAGTCGGCGCCGGACCACAGGCCGGCCTGCTCGAACAGCGAGCGCTCCGGATGGCCGGCCACACAGTCAAGGATCACGCCATCCGCATCGGTCAGTGCCACCACGTGGCCGCCGGCAAGCTGGCGATGCAGGCTGTGCATCTCGCCGCCGGCAATGCTGAGCATGGGTTGGAGCTGCTCACGGCGCTCGCGGATGCGGGCCGCTTCCAGCACGGCAGGCGCATCGGCGTGCGCTGGGTCCAGCCGATGCTGCTGTAGGCAGCGCAGCCACGAACGTGCGATGGACGGATCGGCCGCCGGGCCTGCCAGCGGAGCATTCTGCTGCGCGAGCGTCAGCACCTGGCCGGTGTGATGCGACATGCGGTGGTCTTGCATCGCCTGTGTCTCCTTCGCCTCGTGTCCGCCGTGGTCGACGAATTGTGCGTTTTCGCTGCGTACCGAAAATAGCACAGTGTCCTGAGACAACGTATCGGGGGTGACACGCGCGGTTGATCCGCCGCAAGGGCCGCTTCTCGAGGAAAACCGCACGGCATGCAGGTTTGCCGTCGGGGGCCGGACATGGCCCGCACCTTGCAGAAGCACTCCCGGACGCGGCGCAACCTATGACGCCTGCGCCGCCCAAATCACATCAGGAGACAACCCATCATGCGTTACGCCCATCCCGGCACGTCCGGCGCCATCGTTTCGTTCAAGTCGCGCTACGGTAACTTCATCGGCGGCGAGTTTGTTGCGCCAGTCAAAGGTCAGTACTTCACCAACACCACGCCGGTGACGGGCGAGGCGATTGCCGAATTCCCGCGCTCGACGGCGGAAGACATCGACCGTGCACTCGATGCCGCGCACGCTGCGGCAGACGCCTGGGGCCGCACCTCGGTGCAGGATCGCTCGCTGATCCTGCTCAAGATCGCCGACCGCATCGAGCAGAACCTCGAACTGCTGGCCGTGACGGAAACGTGGGACAACGGCAAGCCCGTGCGCGAAACGCTCAATGCGGACATTCCGCTGGCGGTGGATCACTTCCGTTACTACGCCGGCTGCATCCGCGCGCAAGAGGGCTCGGCGGCGGAGATCAACGAGCACACTGTGGCGTATCACATCCACGAACCGCTGGGCGTGGTCGGCCAGATCATCCCGTGGAATTTCCCCCTGCTGATGGCCGCGTGGAAGCTGGCGCCCGCGCTTGCTGCCGGCAATTGCATCGTGCTCAAGCCGGCCGAGCAGACGCCGCTGGGCATCAACGTGCTGATGGAGTTGATTGGCGATCTGCTGCCGCGCGGCGTGCTCAATGTTGTGCACGGCTTCGGCAAGGAAGCCGGCGAGGCACTCGCCACCAGCAAGCGCATCGCCAAGATTGCCTTCACGGGCTCGACGCCGGTGGGCTCGCATATCCTCAAGTGCGCGGCCGAGAACATCATTCCGTCGACGGTGGAGCTGGGCGGCAAGTCGCCCAACATCTATTTCGAAGACATCATGCAGGCCGAGCCGAGCTTTATCGAGAAGGCCGCCGAAGGCCTGGTACTCGGCTTCTTCAACCAGGGTGAGGTGTGCACGTGCCCCTCGCGCGCGCTGGTGCAGGAGTCCATCTACGGCCGCTTCATGGATGCGGTACTGACCAAGGTCGCCGCCATCAAGCGCGGCGACCCACTCGACACGGAAACGATGGTGGGCGCGCAGGCTTCCGAGCAGCAGTTCAACAAGATCCGCACGTATCTGGAAATCGCGCGGGAAGAGGGCGCCGAGTGCCTGGTCGGCGGCGAGCCCGAAGTGCTGCCCGGCAAGCTCGGCACCGGTTACTACATCAAGCCGACGCTGCTCAAGGGCGACAACAGCATGCGTGTGTTCCAGGAGGAGATCTTCGGCCCGGTGATTGCCGTGACCACCTTCAAGGACGAAGCGCAGGCCGTGCAGATTGCCAATGACACCGAATATGGCTTGGGTGCCGGCGTGTGGACGCGCGACATCAACCGTGCCTATCGCGTGGGCCGTGCCATCAAGGCCGGGCGTGTGTGGACCAACTGCTATCACCTGTATCCGGCGCACGCAGCCTTTGGCGGTTACAAGAAATCGGGCGTGGGCCGTGAGACCCACAAGATGATGCTCGACCATTATCAGCAGACCAAGAACCTGCTGGTGAGCTACGACACGCAGCCGCTGGGCTTCTTCTGACCTGCGCGGCTGGGGCTGGCTGTTTGGGCGGGGGTGCCGGCAAGGCTGTTAGCATGCCGGCATCTTCAGCCTTTTCCTGCGAGCAATTCCCTTGCCCGTCACCCAGACCTTCCTCTGGCACGACTACGAAACCTTCGGCGCCGTGCCACGCCGCGATCGCCCCGCACAGTTTGCGAGCATCCGCACCGATGCCGAGCTCAACGAGATTGGCGAGCCGGTCGAGCTGTTCTGCCAGCCCTCCAATGACTGGCTGCCCGACCCGGTGTCGTGCCTCATCACCGGCATCACGCCGCAGCAGTGCGCCAAGCAGGGCGTGCCGGAATATCAATTCGCGCAGGCCATCGAGCGCGAACTGGGCACGCCCGGCACCATCGGCGTGGGCTACAACACCATCCGTTTTGACGACGAAGTCACGCGCCACCTGTTCTGGCGCAACCTGATCGACCCGTACGCACGCGAGTGGCAGAACGAGTGCGGGCGGTGGGACTTGCTGGACGTGGTGCGCACCACGTGGGCGCTGCGCCCGGATGGCATCCAGTGGCCGAAACACGAAGATGGCAAGCCGAGCTTCAAGCTGGAGCATTTGTCCAAGGCCAACGGCCTGGTGCACGATGCCGCGCACGATGCCGTGTCCGACGTGCGCGCGACGATTGCGCTGGCGCGACTGATCCGCAACGCGCAGCCGCGCCTGTTCGACTTCTGCCTGGCACTGCGCAAGAAAGACCGCGTGCTGGCCGAGATTGGCGATGCACCGCGACCGCTGCTGCACATCTCCGGCATGTACGGAGTCGAGCGCGGCTGCATGGCCGTGGTGTGGCCGCTGGGCTGGCACCCGACCAACAAAAATGAGTTGATCGTGTGGGACCTGGCGTTCGACCCCTCCGAGCTGTTTCATATGGATGTCGCCACGATCCGTGAGCGCATGTTCACGCGTACCGCAGACTTGGCCGAAGGCACGACGCGCCTGCCCATCAAGTCGATCCACATCAACAAGTCGCCCATCGTCATCAGCAACATGAAGACGCTGCAGCCTGCGCAGGCCGAGCGCTGGGGCATCGACTTCACCGCCATCGAGCAACACGCCCACATCGCCCAAGGCGCGCCCGACATGCGTGAGACTTGGCGGCAGGTCTATGCCCGCGAGCTGGAGCCGATCGACGATGTGGACCAGAACCTGTACGGCGGCTTCGTCAGCAATGACGACCGCCGCACGCTCAACGAACTACGTACCCTCAGCGGCGAACAGCTTGCCCGTTTGAACGCGGATTTCGCCGATGAGCGCCTGCCCGAACTGCTGTTCCACTATCGCGCACGCAACTTCCCTGACACGCTCTCCGAAGAGGAATACGAGCAGTGGGAGCAATTGCGTGCCGAGCGCCTGTTCGAGGGCGGTGGCGGCTATCTGACGTTCGAAGCCTTTGGCGAGCGGCTTCAGCAGTTGGGCGCCGAGGCCGCTGAGAGTGGCGATGCGCGCGCGCAGAACATCCTGCAGGACCTGTACGACTACGCGCAGCAGATCGTGCCCGGCTAACAACGCATACACACGCAAAGAAAAACGGAGGCCGAAGCCTCCGTTTTTTCATGGTGATGCCGAAGCGATCAGGCTGCACGTTGCGCCGAGGCCGGATCACGCCACTGCGTCAGCAGCTTGTTCCAGCGGATGCGTGCCGCCGCCAGGTTGGCGTCCTTCACGTGGCCGAAGCCGCGGATGTCTTCCGGCAGGCGCGCCAGTTCCACGGCCTGCGCCAGCTTCTGCGCGTTCAGCCCCTTCACCAGTTCCTCCACCAGCGCACGGTATTCGCCGATCAGCGCGCGCTCGGTACGGCGCTCTTCTGTCTTGCCGAAGATGTCGAACGCCGTGCCGCGCAGGCCCTTGAGCTTGGCCAGCAGCTTGAACAGCTGCATCGTGTTCGGGCCAAAGCGCTTCTTGACCAGGTGGCCCTTGTCGTCGTGCTTGGCCGTCGTCGGCGGTGCGAGCCAGAAGTTGAGCTGGTAGTCGCGGCCGGGCTCGCCTTCGAACTGCGCGCGCAGCTTGTCGAGGAAGGCCGGATCGGTGTACAGGCGGGCGACTTCGTATTCGTCCTTGTACGCCATCAGCTTTGACAGGTTGCGCACCACGGCTTCCGTGAACGTGAGCGCTTGGCCAGCACCAACCACCGCCGTTTCTGCTGCACGCACGCGCTCGACCACCGAGCGGAACTCGGCAGCGTACGCAGCGTTCTGGTACGCGGTCAGCAGATCCACCCGACGGGCGATCAGCGTGTCCAGCGAGGGCAGGGCGATGACATCGGCCTTGGCACGCGGTGCATCGTCCGCCAGCTTCAGCACGGCATCGCGGTCCTGCGCCAGATGGCGGCCCCATTCGAACGCGGTCTTGTTCTTCTCGACCGCCACGCCGTTGAGTTCGATCGCGCGGATAAGCGCGTCGTACGTCAGCGGCAGCCAGCCCTTTTGCCACGCAAAGCCCAGCACCAGCGGGTTGGTGTAGATCGCGTCGCCCAGCAGGCGCACGGCCAGCGTGTTGGCGTCTTCAAACGCGCAGGCATCGCCGATGGCCGCACGGATGTCGGCTTCGGCTGAGCTGCCCGGGAAGCGCCAGTTCGGGTTCTTGATGAAATCGGCCGTGGGGGATGCCGTGCTGTTGACGATGGCACGCGTCTGACCGTGCTGCACCTTCGACAGCACTTCGTCCGATGCCGAGACAATCGCATCGCAGCCGATCACCAGATCCGCTTCGCCCATGGCGATGCGCGTGGCGTGAATCGAATCCGGACGCTCACCGATCTGCACGTGCGAGAGCACCGCGCCGCCTTTCTGCGCGAGGCCCGCCATGTCGAGCACGGTCACGCCCTTGCCCTCGATGTGCGCGGCCATGCCGAGCAGCCCGCCGATGGTCACCACGCCCGTGCCGCCCACGCCCGTCACCAGCACGCCGTACGCGCGTTGGATGGCAGGCAGTTCCGGGTACGGCAGCAGCGGCAGGCTGTCCATGCCGATGCCGCGCGATTCCGGCTTGCGCACCTGCGCACCTTCCGCCGTCACGAAGCTCGGGCAGAAGCCGTTCACACACGAGAAATCCTTGTTGCACGACGACTGGTTGATCTTGCGCTTGGTGCCCAGCTCCGTTTCCAGCGGCTCGACCGACAGGCAGTTCGACTTGACCGAGCAATCGCCGCAGCCTTCGCACACGGCGTCGTTGATGAACGCGCGGCGTGCCGGGTCAGCCATCGTGCCGCGCTTGCGGCGGCGACGCTTCTCGGTGGCGCAGGTCTGGTCGTAAATCAGCACGCTGGTGCCTTGCACCTCGCGCAGTTCGCGCTGAATCGCGTCCAGGCGATCGCGGTGGTGAATCGTCACGCCTTCCGGCAGCTTGATCGCCGCGTTGTACTTCTCCGGCTCGTCCGTCACGATCACGATGCGCGACGTGCCTTCTGCATGGACCTGCGCGGCAATCTGCGGTACCGACAGCGGGCCGTCCACCGGCTGGCCGCCGGTCATGGCCACGGCGTCGTTGTAGAGCAGCTTGTAGGTGATGTTCACCTTGGCTGCGATCGACGCACGAATCGCCAGCAGGCCCGAGTGGTAGTACGTGCCATCGCCCAGGTTGGCGAATACGTGCTGGTCATTCGAGAACGGCATCTGGCCGATCCACGCCACGCCTTCGCCGCCCATCTGGCTGAAGGTGTCGGTGCGGCGGTCCATCCACACGGTCATGTAGTGGCAGCCGATACCGGCCAGCGCGCGCGAGCCTTCCGGCACGTTGGTCGACGTGTTGTGCGGGCAGCCCGAGCAGAACCACGGCTTGCGCTCGGCGGTGATGCGCGGCTTGGCGAGCGCCTTCTCTTTGGCGTCGATGATGGCCAGACGCGCAGCGATGCGCGAGCGCACGTCCGACGGCAGCTCGAACTTCTCCAGTCGTGTAGCGATGGCGCGGGCGATCAGCGCCGGGGAGAGTTCGTAATGTGCGGGCAGCAGCCAGTTCGCCATCGGCACCGACCATTCGCCGCCGGCGTTGTCCTTCTCGTCAAACTTGCCGTACACGCGCGGACGCACGTCGTCGCGGTAGTTGTACAGCTCTTCCTTGAGTTGGTATTCGAGGATCTGGCGCTTCTCTTCCACCACCAGAATCTCTTGCAGCCCTTCGGCAAACGCACGCGCGCCGTGCGCTTCGAGCGGCCACACGCAGCCGACCTTGTACAGGCGGATGCCGATGCGGCGGCAGGTTTCCTCGTCGAGGCCGAGGTCGACCAGCGCCTGGCGCACGTCCAGGTACGCCTTGCCGGCGGTCATGATGCCGAAGCGCGCCTGCGGCGAATCGAGCACCACGCGGTCGAGCTTGTTGGCACGCACGTACGACAGGCCGGCGTACCACTTGTAGTCGAGCAGACGGGCTTCCTGCACCAGCGGCGGATCGGGCCAGCGGATGTTCAGGCCGCCCTGCGGCATGGCGAAGTCTTCCGGCAGGATGATCTCGGCGCGGTGCGGGTCGACGTCGACCGAGGCCGACGATTCCACCACGTCCGTCACGCACTTCATCGACACCCACAGGCCGGAGTAGCGGCTCATTGCCCAGCCGTGCAGGCCGTAGTCGAGGTACTCCTGCACGTTCGACGGATACAGCACCGGAATGCCGGCGGCCTTGAACACGTGTTCCGACTGGTGCGCCAGCGTGGATGACTTGGCGGCATGGTCATCGCCTGCGAGCACCAGCACGCCGCCGTGTGCGGATGAACCGGCCGAGTTGGCGTGCTTGAACACATCGATCGTGCGGTCCACACCCGGGCCCTTGCCGTACCACATGCCGTACACGCCGCTGAACTTGGCGTTCGGATACAGATTGACCTGCTGCGAGCCCCAGACCGCCGTGGCGGCCAGGTCTTCATTGAGCCCCGCCTGGAAGACGATGTTGTGCCCCGCCAGATGCTTCTTGGCCTTCCACAAGGCCTGGTCCAGCGCCCCCAGCGGCGAGCCGCGATAGCCGGAGATGAAGCCTGCCGTGTTCAGCCCAGCGGCGCGGTCGCGCTCTTGCTGCAGCATCGGCAGACGCACCAGGGCCTGCGTGCCGCTGATATAGATGCGGCCACGCTCGAGCGTGTACTTGTCGTCCAGGGAAACGGTTTCGAGCGCGCGGCGTAGCGCGTCGTTCAGAGGGGCATTCATGCGTGCTCCGTGTGGGTGTGCCGGGATCACCGACAGCAGGTCTCTTTTGGTGCCGTCCGCGCCGCTTCTTGTGGAAACTGGCAGACAGCCGTGGGTCGGGGCATCGTAGCACTGCGTGACATTCCCAACACCGTGCAACGCAGCAAGAATGGGGCGGGGTTTTCCCGAGGTTGCGGCGCTTGCGGCACAGATGTGGCGCATGGATCGAGCCGACGATAAGCATGTTGCACCGCATGCAAAGTTGGGCGGCGCACCCGCTGCGTACGACGCGAATTGGCAAACTTCAGTCAAGAAGTAAGGCGTGCGTCACCTTGTCTCTGGACTTTCCTCAGCGTCGCCGCCATCCTGCGCGGTTACGTCCTGAAAACCCCATTCCTGACCATGTCCCGCACCCAACCCACTCGCGCTCCGCGCCGGCAAGCACTGCCGGTGGCCTGCACGCGCGTGCGTTGTGGCGCGGCACATGACCTTCCGCCCGCGCACGCTGCCCTTCGGCACTTCCTGCTCGCCCGGCTTTCGTAAGCCGTGCGGGGCGCCGCCCATCTGGCGCCTCTGCCCCGCACGGCCACTTCCACTCAGTCTCGCCTCTTAACACGGGTTCGACACGGCATCGATGTGATGCGGTGTCGGCACCGGTTCGTCCGCCATCTGCCGGCAGATCGTTGATCGCCGCGTTGCCGGGCGCAGGAATTGCCATGGAACTCACACAGAACTTCATCAAGGCCAAACAGCCTTGCGCGGCGGGCTACCGTTGGTACATCCGTAACCGCCACAACGGCACCGATTACCAACACCTGCTCGACAGCCTCGTGCGCGAGGGCCGCATTACCGATGCCATCTGGCTGCTCGACAACTTCGGCCCAACCGATGCCGTGCTCGAAGCCGACGACATCGAGGCCGATGCGCTCATCTTTGCCGGCACGATCATCGTGCGCGGTGGCATCCACGTCGATGGTGTGTTGCGCGCGGGGCTGGCGATCCGCGCGGGCGGCGGTGTGCGCGCGGGCGAATCCATTACCACGGGCAGCGACCTTGAAGCCAAGGCGGGTCTGTACTGCGACGGCACCGTGCACCTGGGTGGCGACCTTCGGGTCGGTTGGAGCGTAACAGCCGCCGGTGCGCTGCACTGTGGCGGCACGGCGCGTGTGCACCGCGACTTGCATTGCGACGCCGATCTCGACGTCGCTGACGATTTGTTGATCGGCGAAGCGCTGGCTGCGCGCGGCAACGTGCGCGTCGGCAAGGGGTTGCGCGCTGGCGGCGAGGTGGTCAGCGAGGCCGGCATCGTGAGCGCGAACGGCATTCTCGTGGGCGCTGACCTACGCGCGAATACGCACCTGGAGGCCGGCTGGGGCATCAAGGCCTCGGGCGATATCGAAGCCGGCGGCGCCATCCGCGCAGGCGAGGGCGTTGAGGCGGGTGGCGTGATCGTTGCCGGGCCGGGCTATGGCATCCACGCGGGCTTGAGCGTACGCATGGATGATTGGCCGTCCAGTGCGTGCATTCGTGCGGTCGAACAGCCCGCACGCCTCATCAGCGGCTATTGGATGGAGGCTGCATGAGCGCCGTACTGACCCTGCCCGTGCCATCACCGGCTTTGCCAACGTTGGCATCGACCGTGCAATCGCTGCGTCGGTGGCTTGCACCGCTTGGCCTGCGCACCGACGTCGACTTCAACAACGAAGACATTGAGCGCGAACTCGACACGCTGTATGAACGCATGCAAACGCCCGGTACGCCGCTGCATGGCATGACGTTCGACGACGGCACCTTGCCGGGCTTCCGCCTGCACACACGCGAGGCCGATGGCGAGACCTATGTCTATGTCGAAGACGTGGCGGCGCGGCGCCTGGCAGGCTACACGGTCTTCAACCGCTTGATTGAGCTGGACAAGCGCGCGGATCGCTATCTGCGTGCGCCGCATTCGAAGTACGCGTTGGCGTACCAGCGGCGCGGGTTGGCCTCGACCGTATTCCGGCGCGCGCTCGACGGTGGGATGTGTCTGATGAGCGGCGCGCGTCAGTCCGTCGGGGTGCATGGGGTGTGGCAGTCGCTCGCCAGGCGCTACCCATCGGGGTATGTGGAGGTGTGCGACAAGCGCCTGCGCTATCTGGGCGACCATGTGGACGATGTTGTGCTGGAGGCCCTGCACACGCGGCGTGTGCTGCTGGGGGCGGGCTGGAGCTTGGCCAAACTGGCCGCCGCCACAAGGATGGTCGTCTGACTGGGTGCCTGATGCGCAGCAGATCCTATGCGGCGACCGCCTCAATCACGCGCTGCATCTGCAAGACCAACCCGTCCATCGCTTCGGCCGGCACATTGCCGTAGCCGAGCACCAGGCCGTTGTATTGCGGGGTCAGCGTGCCCGGCAGGCAGAAGCGCGACAGCGGCCGCAGCACCATGCCCTGTGCGCGGGCGGCAACGCTCACATCCAGGTCGCGCGCCGGCGCATCGAGCCGCGTCGACAGGTGCATGCCACCAGCGCCGCCCGAGACGGTCACCACACCGTGCAGGTGCCGCTCAAGCGCGGCCTGCAACGCATCACGGCGCTCGCCGTATAGACGCCGCATGCGCCGCAGATGCCGTGTGAAATGTCCTGCTTCAATGAACTCTGCCAGCGCCAGCTGATCAGCCACGCGCCCGCGCAGCATGAGCGCACCTGCCGCCGGACGCAGCACGGTGGCCAGTGCCGGCGGCACGACCATGTAGCCGAGACGCAGCGCCGGAAACAGCATCTTGCTGAAGGTGCCGAGGTAGACCACCGGCGCATCGGCGGTGAGCCCCTGCACGGCAGACAGCGGTGCACCACTGTGGCGGAACTCGCTGTCGTAGTCGTCTTCGATAATCCACGCGCCCACGGCACGTGCCTGTTGGATCAGCGCAAGGCGGCGCTCCAGGCTCATCACCGAGCCCAGCGGGTACTGGTGCGACGGCGTGATGTAGATCAGCTTGGGTGGCGTATCGCGCCAGTCTTCCGGGCGCGGAGCAAGGCCATCGGCATCAATGCCGATCGGCACCAGCCGCAGGTCGGCCGCCTGCATGGAGGCGCGTGCACCGTAGTAGCCGGGGTTCTCGATCCAGGCGATGTCGCCGGCATCGGCCAGGGCGCGGGCGCACAGGTCCAGGCTGTTCTGCGTGCCATCGGTGATGAACACTTGCGCGGCTTCGCAGCGCACGCCGCGCGAGACGCGCAGATACTCCGCCACGGCCTGACGCAGCGCCACATTGCCTTCCACCTGCCCATAGCCCATCTGTGCCGGCCCAATGTGGCGCCACGCTCGCTCCATGCAGCGCCGCCATTGCGCGAGCGGAAACGCATCCAGCGCGGGTGTGCCCGGCAGGAAGGGCAGCAGATCGCTCATCTCGCCGCTCGGGCGTGCCAACCCAGCAACGCGGTGCGACAACGCGGGTGGCGCTTCCGGTGCTTGCGTCGGGGCCTGCTGCAAGCCAACGCGTGCGACCACCGTGCCTTGTCGGCGGCTGAGCACAAAGCCCTCTGCTGCCAGTTGTTCGTACGCATACAGCACCGAGTTGCGCGCCATGCCCAGCTCTTCCGCCAATGAGCGCGATGAAGCCAACCGCGTGCCTTCCTCAATCTGGCCACTCAGGATGGCGGTGCGCAGGCAGGCGTACAGCCGGTGCTGCTGCGATGGCCGTGCGCCGCCCTCCGCCTTGCCGCGTGGGGCGGTCCGTTCGTAGTTCGACAGCAAGACGCCGTAGTCCATCCTGGCTCCAAGGTTCTGTGTTTCTGTGGGTCTACGCATGGTGCCACGGTTTTTTTATCGTCGGCAGATCAAATTCCTGTTCAGGTCCTTGCCATGACGACAACCACAACGCCGGCCACCGCCACCCCACCGACCGATCGCACGCGCGTGAACCGTGTCGCCCGCCGCAGCCACTACGATGCCGCAACGCTGCACGCTATCTTGGACGCGGCCTACGTCTGTCACATGGCCTTTGCCGATGAGCATGGCGTGCACTGCATCCCCACCGCGTGCTGGCGCGAAGGCGATCATCTTTACGTGCATGGCTCCAACGGCAGCCGCATGCTCAAGCTGGCGGCCAGCGGCGCACAGGTGTGCGTGACGGTCACGCATATCGACGGGCTGGTGCTGGCGCGCTCGGCGTTCAACCACTCGATGAACTATCGGTCGGCCGTCATCTACGGCGCGTTCGAAGTCGTGCCCGACGAACAGAAGCCGGCCGTGCTCGACACCTTCATGGAGACGCTGGCCCCCGGGCGCTCGAAAGAGGCGCGCCCCGGCAATACCAAGGAACTGGCGGCCACCACCGTGCTGCGCATTCCGCTGGACGAAGCCGCGTGCAAGATCCGCACGGGCGGCCCGAAGGACGACGCAGAAGACCTTGCCTTGCCCGTATGGGCCGGCGTGTTGCCGATGGCATTGCTGCCGCTGCCGCCGGTGGTGGACGCCGCACCGGCCGGTACGCCGGACTATGTGCGCGAGTGGAAAGTTACCGCTCGTGTTCCCGCGGAAGCGGTGACGCCATGACCACCGCCGTCGGCACCGCCACAACCGGAAGCCCGGCGCGCACCGCCTGGTTGCTGCTCGGCGTGGTCGCGCTGGCCTGGGGGATCAACTGGCCGGTCGGCAAGGCCATGCTTGCGTATCTGCCGCCCATCTGGGTGGTGGCGTTGCGCTCTGCGGTCGGCACGCTTGCGCTGCTGGTGATCTGCCTGCTGCGCGGGCGCTTGGTGATACCGAAGCGCGGCGACATCCCGGTCATCCTGAGTGTTGGCGTGCTGCACATGACGGCGTTTTCGGCGCTGGTCAGCCTTGGGTTGCAGTTCGTGCCGGCGGGGCGCTCGGTGGTGCTGGCGTACACCACGCCACTGTGGGTGGTGCCGGGGGCGTGGCTGTTGCTCGGCGAGCCCTTGACCGGGCGACGGTTGCTTGGCGTCGGGCTTGGCTTGCTGGGGTTGCTGCTGATCTTCAACCCGCTGACGTTTGATTGGCATGCGGGGCGTGCCGTGTTCGGCAATGGGCTGGTGATGCTGGCGGCGTTGTGCTGGGCGGCGAGCATTCTGTACGTCCGGTCGCACAAGTGGGTGACGCCGCCGTTCGAGTTGGTGTTCTGGCAGGCGTTGCTGGCGACCGTGCTGTTGGTGCCGCTGGCGCTTGTGCACGATGGAGTGCCATCGATTGACTGGCAGCCTTCGCTGATCGGGTTACTGCTTTACGGTGGCGTGTTTGGGATTGCGCTGGCGTATTGGGCGGTCACCACGGTCAATCGGATGTTGCCGGCTGCGACGACGTCGCTGGGGCTGTTGGGGGTGCCAGTGTTTGGGATTGTCTGCTCTGCTGTGGCACTGGGGGAGGTGGTCAGTGCTGCGTTGCTGGGGGCGATGGGGTTGATTCTTGGGGGGATATTGGTGGGGGCTTTGGGGAGGCGTTCCTAGGTTTGTGTTCTGTATTGGCCCTGTTGGTGCATCCCTGTTTCGTACCCTGTCGGGCACGACTCACTTTTCTTTGTCTTGCCAAAGAAAAGTAAGCAAAAGAAAGGCGCGCCCGAGATGGCGACCCCCTCCTTGAATTTTCATAACCGGGCGGAGACGGGAAAAACTCGCTGCGCTCAAACAGTTTCCCGTCTTTTTTCCGCCCACTTACGAAAATTCTAGGCGCCATCAAGGGCAGGAAAGTCAAAGGCCAAACCGGCGGAATACAACGGCGAGCGCTAAAGCACGTCGATCGCGAGATGCGTGCAGCGGCACCCAAGATGAAGTTGTGCGCTGGCAAGAGATTGTTTGCTTTTCCCTTGCCCTATGTGGCGCCTTGAATTTCTGTTGCAAGGAGGAAAAAGGAAGGGAAACTGTTTGAGCGCAGCGAGTTTTTCCCTTCCCCTCCTTGCGACAGAAATTCAAGGAATCTTTCGCCGCATCGGGCGCGCTTTTCTTTGCTTACTTTCTTTGGCAAGACAAAGAAAGTGAGTCAGCCCCAGCAGGGGATGAAACAAGGGGCACACCACCAACAAAAAAGCCAGTCAGTGGACCAACTGGTTGATCTCAATAATCGGCATCAACACAGCCAAGACGATCAGCAGCACAACAACACCCATCGTCAAAATCAGCGCCGGTTCGAGCAAGCCCGTGAGGAACAGCGTACGACGCTCCAATTCCTGCGCTTCACCTTGAGCCGCCCGCTCCAACATCGCAGGCAAATTCCCCGTCGCCTCGCCAGAGCGAATCAAGTGCACCAGCACCGGCGGAAACTGATTCTGCGCCGCCAACGCCCGCGCCAGCGACGTCCCCTCCCGCACCCGCGTGGACGCATCCTCCACGTTGGTCTTGAGCGCGACGTTGTTCAGCGTCTCCCCCGCCGCCTGCAGCCCCCGCAAGATCGGTACGCCCGCACTGGTCAGAATCGCCAGCGTGCTGGCAAACCGCGCCGTGTTGTAACCCCGTACGAGCTTGCCGAACAGCGGCGCCGTCAGCAGCCACTTGTGCCACGACAACCGCAGCGCCGGCCGCTTGAGCAGATTGCGAATCAGCAGGCCGAGCACCACCAGCACGATCGCCGCCAGCCACCCCCAGTTCCGCACGAAGTCTGAGAGCCACAGCATCACGATGGTCAGCGTCGGCAGCTTTTGCTTCGTGTTGGCAAACACGCTTACCACCTGCGGCACCACGTACGACAGCAGGAAGATCACGATCGCAAACGCCACCACCGTGACGATGGCCGGGTAGGTAAACGCCAGCTTGATCTTCGAGGTGAGCGCGTTGCGGCTCTCGATGTAGTCGGCCAGGCGCGTGAGCACGAGGCCCAGGTTGCCCGAGTGCTCCCCCGCTGAGACGAGTGCGCGGTAGATGTCCGGAAAATCCTTCGGGTGCTGCGCCAGCGCCACCGACAGCGAGCTGCCGCCCACCACTTCTGCGCGGATGGCTGCGAGCAGTTCGCCCACGTAGGCGCGTTCAGCCTGATCGGCCAGCGCCGCCAGTGCTTCGTCCAGCGGCAGACCGGCAACCAGCAGACTGGCGAGCTGGCGCGTGACCAGCGCGTTTTCCTGCGCGGAGAGTCGCTTGCCGAAGCTGGATCCGCTGCGCCTAGTGGCTTGAGCGCCTAGCGCGTCAACCAGCAGCGGCGTCAGGCCGCGGGCGCGCAGCAGCGTACGCGCCTGACGTGCGCTGTCGGCTTCGATGACACCCTTGTCGGTTTTGCCGGCGGCGTCGGCGGCTTCGTAGCGGAAGGCTGGCATGGCAAATCGTGTTCGGTCAGGGCTTCTTGTTGGTGTCGCAATCGGCGGCGCGGTCGGGAATGACCATCCAGCGCTCTTGGCCGATGAGCAAGTCGTTCCAGAGCGGCTTGGCCGCCGTGGCGGTTGCGGCGTCCGCGTCGGTGGTGTCGTGGCAGCCGCGCAAGGAGATCTCCAGGTAGCCGATCGTCTGCCAGCCGGCAGCGGTGCGCGCGTAGATCTGCGGACGGTACTGCGGCACGGCGGGCAGGATCTCGGGCTGGCCGTCACCGTCAAGGTCGAGCACGATCAGGCCGCAGGTGGCGGCGTCGTTCGTCTTGCACGCAAGCGAGATGAAGTTGTCGCGGTGCGCTCGGGCGTAGTCGATGAAGTCTGCGGGCAGGGTGGCGCCTGTCGGATAGAGCTTGGTGCTGGCGAGCACGGTGTCGAAGTCGGCGCCCTTGGCGTTGTCGCCATAGCGTTGCGTCTTGGCCAGCGCCAGTGTGGCGCGCCGGTTGATCTCGGCGTGGTTGGCGAGCGTGGTATCAGCAGCGAGCTTGGCCAGTGCAGCGCGGCCCGGACGGCCCATGTCGAAGCGCAGGGCGTCGTAGTCGAACTTCTCGGCAGAGACTTTGCCGGCGGCCAGGCGCGCGAGTTGGCTGTTCAGCGCCAGGCGATGCTGCTCCAGCACCGGGCTGGCAAGCAGTGCAATGGCGACCAGCAGGCCAATCGCCACCGCCACGTTCACGCGGCCGATGCCGCCCAGCCATGCGCCACCGCGCAAGGCAGCCAGCGCATAGCCCAGCGCGTAGACGCAGCCGGTGAGCGCGACCAGCACGCCCCAGATGCGCTCGATGGTCAGGCCGTGCTGCTGGATGCGCAACCACATCGCGGTGAGCGCCAGCCCGGCAAGCACCGGCAGCGCCAGCGTGAACAAGCGCAGCAAGGCGGCCAGCCAGCGCGGGTAGCCTGGCGCTTCGCTGCCATCACCATATGCGGCGTTGATGAAGAGTACCGATACCGCCAGCAGCCACAGCAGCAGCGTGGCTGCATAGCGGGTTGCCCACAGCGCCTTCAGACCCGTGAACGGTAGCGCCAGCACGAAGCCTGCGCCAATCAGCAGTGTGAGCGGCAGCAACCACTTGCACGCCGACAGCGCATGCCGCTGGATTGATTCGACCATCACGGCATGGCGCCGGCAAAGTTGCACGGCATAGGCAAAGCACACCGTGGTGGCCGGCCAGGCAAAGGCGGACTTCCGGATCAGATCACGGAAGAAACTCAGCCCGATGACGCCGAACAACTGCGCCCCCAGGAATAGCACGGCCCAGAAGATGCCGGTGAAGACGGCGGCATCGATCACCAGGATGGCGTCGCGCCAGCTGGTGCGGAACAGGGCAGGGTAGTCGGTCAGCGCACGACGATCGGCGTGCAACTGGATCAGTGGCAGCGCCAATACCCATAGCGCGAGCGACACCAACTGCACGCGGCCGAGGCTGTTGAAGCGCTCGGATGTCGACCCCGCCTGCCCCATCCAGTGGCTGTAGCCGGCCAGGGCGGCAATCAATGCGGCAGCGAGAAGCAGCAGCGCAACCTGGCGGCGCGGCGCGGCAGAGTGTTCGCACAGGTAGTACGCGGTGGGGCCAAACGCGAAGAGGGTGAAAGTGCTGGCCAGCATGGCCTGCTGTGCGTCGGTCATGGGAGCGCTGGACAGCTGCCCGCACACATACAGAACCACGCCTTGCACCAAGGCAATCAGCATCAACCGCAACGACGGCATCTAAGAGGGCTCCAGGGGCCAACAGGCCCAAACAGCGCAGCCGGGCCGGACTATGAATGGCGCGCCGGGCCGTGACGCGCCAGCCGCGCGCGTCGCGCCCTAATTGCGCATTAATCGCGTGTCACGCGCAGCACTTCTTCCAGCGAGGTCGCGCCCGTGTCGATCCAGCGTTGTGCATCCATGCGCATGGTCTGCATGCCCTGGCCGATGGCGAGGGCCTTGATCTCGGATTCGGCTGCCTGGCGGTGGATCATGGTCTGGATTTCGGGCGTGACGGTCAGCAGTTCGTACACACCGGTCCGGCCCTGGTAACCCGAGTTGCTGCAGCGCTCGCAGCCCACGTGGTGCCACACCGATTTGTGCGCCGGTGTGGCCGGCACCACGCCATCCGCAACCGGTGTGCCAGCCACGGCTTCCAATTCAGCGGGCGTGAGTTCGAGCACTTCTTCGCGGCGGCACTGTACACACAGGCGGCGCACCAGCCGCTGCGCCAGCACCCCGAGCAGCGACGACGACAGCAGGAACGGCTCGATCCCCATGTCGATCAGGCGTGTGACCGCCGACGCCGAATCGTTGGTGTGCAACGTCGCCAGCACCAAGTGGCCGGTCAGCGAGGCCTGCACGGCAATCTGGGCGGTTTCCAGGTCGCGGATTTCCCCGATCATGACCACGTCCGGATCCTGGCGCAGGATGGCGCGCAGGGCCTTGGCAAAGGTCATGTCGATCTTCGGGTTGACCTGCGTCTGGCCGATGCCGTCCAGGTCATACTCGATCGGGTCTTCCACCGTCATGATGTTGGTGGACGCCGCATCGAGCCGCGACAACGCCGCGTACAGCGTGGTTGTCTTACCCGAACCCGTCGGGCCGGTGACAAGCACGATGCCGTGCGGCTGGTTGATCAGGTGGTCAAAGCGTGCCAGCGTGCCGGCGCCCATGCCGAGCTTGCTGAGGTCCAGCCGGCCGGCTTCCTTGTCGAGCAGACGCAGCACCGCGCGCTCGCCGTGGCCGGTGGGCAGGGTGCTCACACGCACGTCCACCGGGCGGCCACCCACGCGCAGCGTGATGCGGCCGTCCTGCGGCAGGCGTTTTTCGGCAATGTCGAGCTGCGCCATGATCTTGATGCGCGAGATCAGTGCGCCGTGTAGCGCCTTCTTCGGACGCACCACGTCGCGCAGCGTGCCGTCCACACGGAAGCGCACCACCGACGAATTCTCGAACGGCTCGATGTGTATATCCGATGCGCCTTCGCGCGCGGCCTGCGTGAGCAGCGCGTTGATCATGCGGATGATTGGGGCGTCGTCTTCGGATTCGAGCAGGTCTTCCACGGCGGGAATGTCCTGCATCAGGCGCGAGAGATCGACCTCGCCTTCCACCTCGCCGACCACCTGGGCGGCACTGCCGTCCTGGGCGTTGTAGGCCGTCTGTGTGGCAGTGGAGAGTGCAGCAGTGTCGAGCGTCACCAGGTGCAGTGCGCCGAACACGCGGGCCAGTTCGGCCAGCGCGGTGCGCGAGGTTTCCGGGCAGACCCAGACTTCCAGCGTGTCGACGTCCTGCCGGGCGACAAGCAGGCGGGCGTCGCGCGCGAACGCGTACGGCACCAGTCGCACCGCCGATTGCGAGGGCGGCTCCAGCGTCTGGACGTCGGTGGTCAGGGCTTGCGTCGTTGCCATGGTGTGTTGTCCTCGGCGCCTTTAGCCGCCGTTCCTCGGCGCGTTGCCGTCATAGCCGCCCGAGGTGGGTGCCGCGAAGTTCTGCAGGCGCGGCTCACTGCGCGTGGTGCCTTGCGGCATCGGCAGCGGTGCGCCCGGCGGCACCTGCGTGCCGGTGGGGCCCTTCGGCACGATCGATACATCACCGTAGTTGGGTGCGGGGCGCATGGTGTCGGGCGTGGGCAGCACCGGCGTGTCCTTGTCGGACGTGGTCGGCAGCATGTTGGGCGAGACAAAGAGCTGCTGCTGGGTGCGCATGTAGTCGTAGCGGTTGTCCGACAGCGCGCCGGTGGCTTCAGCCGTGCGCAGGATGATCGGGCGCAGGAACACCAGCAGGTTGGTCTTCACGCGCTGTTTGCTCTCAGAGCGGAACAGTGCACCCAGGATGGGGATGTCGCCCAGGCCCGGCACCTTTTGCTCGCCGTCTTGATAGTTGTCTTCCAGCAGGCCGCCGAGCACGACCACTTGGCCGTCGTTGGCCAGCACGTTGGTTTCGATGGAGCGCACGTTGGTGGTCGGGCCCTGCTGCGCGTTTTGCGTGCCGTTCACCACCGACGACGACTCCTGGAAGATCTGCATCTTCACCAGCCCACCGTCGGTGATCTGCGGCTTGACGCGCAGCGTGATACCCACGTCCTTGCGGTCGTAGGTCTGGAACGGCTGCGATGCCGTGCCCGATTGCTGCGTGTACGAACCGGTCGTGATCGGCACGTTCTGGCCGATCAGGATCTTGGCTTCTTCGTTGTCCAGCGTGATCAGGTTTGGCGTGGACAGCACGTTGACCGAGCCGTCCGAACCCAATGCGCTGAGCAGCGCGCCCAGCCCGCTGCCGCGGTTGAACACCCCGACGTTGCCGCCGTTGAGTTGACCGACGTTCAGGCTACTCAGCGCGGCTTGCGCGGCGGTGCCGCCAATGCCACCCGAGCTGATGGCGGCAATCGTGCCGGCCAGATTGAGCACGTTATTCGAGCCGGTGCCGAAGTTGGTGCCGCCCCCGATAAACGTGCCGGGCCCACCCCCGCCGGCCAGCCACTGGATACCGAGCTGCGATGCCTTGGTCGCCGTCACTTCCACGATCATCGATTCGATGTAGACCTGAGCGCGGCGCGCATCCAGATCGTCGATCACAGCGCGCAAGTTGCGGTAGACCGGTTCGCTGGCGGTGATGATGAGCGCGTTGGTGGCCGCATCTGCCTGGATGATGCCGCCGGTGGTCGGGGTGTTGTTCTGCCCGAACGAGGCACGGAACGACGAATTGCCGCTGCCACCGCTGCCGGAGCCGGAACCGCTGCCGTAGTTGGTGTTCTGCGTGTTCTGGTTGAACTGCGAACCCGCGGCGCCGCCGGTCGGTTGCGAGGTCGCGCCCTGCGCCGCGCTCTGCCCACCCGGGCCCGTGGATGCGGAGGCTGACAGCGTGGCGTCGGCCGCCACGATGGCACGCAGCGTGGTGGCCAGTTGCACCGCGTTGGCGTTCTTGAGCGGTACTACCCAGATGTTGCCTGGGCGTGCATTCGGCACGTCCAGCTTGGCGATCAGCTGTTTGGCCTGCGCCAGGCGCGCGGCGCTGGAGGCACGCACCATCACGCTGTTCGAGCGCGGCTCGGCCACCACCGAGGTGCGCAGGCTCGGGTCCGACAGCGCCGCGCCAGCACCGGCCGCGGCACCGCCACCACCTGATGGGTCGAGCAGCTTCTGCAGCGTGGCGGCCACGTCGATGGCCACGGCGTTCTTCAGTTGGATCAGTTCGGTCTCGCCAGCCGCCGGGGTGTCGATCGACGCGATGATGCGGCCGATGCGGCGCAGGTTGTCGGCGTAGTCGGTAATGACCAGCGTGTTGTTGGCCGGGTACGCGGTGATGGTGTTGTTGGGCGCGATCATCGGCCGCAACACCGGCACCAGGTTGTTGGCCGATTCATGCTGCAGGCGGAACACCTGCGTGACGACCTGCTCGCCACCGCGCGCACCCGCGGCACCCACCGAGGTGGGCGAGCCCTGCAGCTTGGCATCGGCTTCCGGCACGACCTTGGTAAAGCCGTTCCCCTCGACGATCGCGTAGCCCTGCATGCGCAGGATCGAGCCCAGCGATTCCAGCGCCTGCGAGCGCGTCACCGGTTTCTCGGTGACGAGGTTGACCGTGCCTTTCACGCGGGGGTCGACGATGAAGTTCTTGCCGGTGGCCTGGCCCACGGCTTTCACCACCGATTCGAGATCGGCATTGACGAAATTGAGCGAGACCTCATCGCCCGTGCTACCGGGGTTACCGTTTTGGGAAGCCGGCGCACTGGCGGGCGGTGCAGCAAAGACGGGCATCGAGCCGGCCACCATCGTTGCGCAGCACGCCAGGACGATAGCGCGGACGGTGAGTCGGGAAGAGGCGTTGTGCATGGTCTCGTTCATGGTTGTCGGCACACTGGCTCGCGCGCCGGCTTAAGAATCAAAAGCGTAGTCGATAGTGCGACCCGTCGCGCGGGCCCAGCAGGCTCAACAAGCCAATCAATTGCGGTTCCGACTCCGGCGTGGCACTGGCCACACCGTCAAAATGCGCGCCCTGTCCGAGCGTTCCCTGGCCCTGCAGCGACAGCGGTCCGGCCAGCGTCGACAGGGCCAGTTGCATGGGCCCGCCAGCGGCACCGCCGAACGACAGCACGGCCTGGTAACTGCCCAGCGGCCGTACCCGGCTGAGGCTGGATGATACCTGCTCAACCGTGACAGTCAGCGCGCCCTGGACCGTGTCCGGCTGGCCCCTATCTCGTCCCGACGCACGGCCGAATTGACCCGACAGCGGCGTCCATTTCGCGCGCAGCCGGCCGTCCAGCTTGAGCGTGTTGAACGGTGCGCCGATGCCCTCCAGCAGCGACGCCGGCAGCGTCATCGCACCGGCTTCGGCTTGCCAGGCACCCGGCGAGACCGTCAGCACCACCGGCTGCTCCAGCGCGCGGTCGTGCGCGACGTGTGCCCGCAGGGTGCCGGTCAGCAGCGGCAGCATGTCGACCGACCACGACAGCCGCCCCGGCAGCACGGTCGCATCGGCGCCACCGTTGCCGGCTGTGAGCGCAAGCGTGGCGCTGCCATGCCAGATACTGCCTTGCGGATCGGCCAGCAGCACACGCTGCCCGGTCGCCGACGCCACCCGTTCAGCGGCCCACGCCGCTGGATACTGCGATACGACAGTCGCCCCCACAGCCAGCAGTGCAACACCGCACCACAGCAGGCGCCAGCCCAGGCTGGTGTGTTCAGACGCGTCGCGGCGGCGCAGGCGCAGCGGCGGTAGTGATTCGATCGCCATTGGTGCTGCGTCAGCGGCTCGCGGCGGCGGGGCTTTGCAGCGTTGCCGTCACGTTGACCAGGGCGGTGGCGCCCACGTACTTGATGTTCGCGTCGATCACCTTCATGCGCTGCGCCTGCCGCACTTCCTGCAGCCACTCAGCAACAGCGCCGAAGGGCACCTTGTCCAGTTGCACCTGCACGCTCTCGCCCGACAGCGCCATCCGCGTGGCCTTCAGGCCGTGGTTGGTGAGGCTCGTGTTGAGCGCCTGCTGCAGCTCTGCGCCATGTGGCACCGGCGCGGCGGCAATGGCCGACAGCCCGCGTGCTTCCTGGCCGAGCGTTTCCATCTCGGCCAGTTGGCTGCGCATCTGCGGCAGGGCTTTCTCGATGCGGCGCTGGCCTTCGAAGGCCGGGTCCCACAGCGCCAGATAGATGATGACCAGCACGAGGACTGCGCCGCCGCCGGCAAGAATGCGGCGTTCGCGTGGCTCGCGCTGCATCCAGAAGGTCGTGGCCGCGTCGCGCACCGAATCCGGCACACCGATGCGCGGCAGGCGGCGGGCGCCAGAAGCGGAGGAGGGGGAGGAAGTCGCCATGGAGGAGTCGTTATTGGGCGATGGAGACCGTCCAGCGCGAGCCCTGGATGGTGGCCTCGGCGCCGCGTGGGGCCTCTGCGGTGTCCATGTTCAGGCCGACGTTGCGGGCGGCGGTGCGCAGCGCGTTGGTGTCGGTGCCGTCCTTGAGTGTGACTGTCAGCGCGCGGCCGTGATAGTCCAGCGCGAGCAGCGCGTCGGGCGCGAGACCTGTGGCAGCCTGGGCAAAGCGATCGGCCAGCGGCAGGAAATCTTCCGGTGCAGATTTGCCGGCGGCCAGGCGCAGTTGCTCAACCTGGCGGCGCATCTGCGCGGGCGGGTCGAGAATCACCGGCGTATTCGGGAAAGCCGTCTGCAGTTGCGTGCGCATGGCGGCATCAAGACGCTTCTGCTCGGCACGCAGCGTGAGCCAGCGCGCATTCATGCCGACCAACTGCACGATGACGAGCAGCACGGCCAGCGCGATCGGCAGGCGCCACAGGCTCCAGTCCACGCCGGCCATGCCGCCGTTGGCGAAGTCGAACTGGCAGAGGTCGGCCTCGCCCGAGGCGAGTGCGCTGCGTGCGCCCGATGCCCATGCTGCCCAGTCCAGCGTGGCGGCGGCCGGGTCGGCAGACAGGCTGGGTGCCAACTCGCGCAGGGCGGGCGACACCATCAGCCTGGCCGGGGTGGGCGCAATGGCCAGCCAGTTGGCGACGTTGGCGGGCAGCAGGCGCAGGCCGTAGCCCTCGGCAGGGCCAGTGCGGACGGTGATGTCGACAGCCGCAGGCGCATCCGGATCGGACGGCGGCGCAGCATCCAGTGCAATCGTGGCCGGAGCGACTACCGCCGCGGCAGCGTCTGCTGTTTCCGTGGCAGCGGGTGCGGCGGGAGTTTCGAGCGACGGCTCAGTACGCTCCGCTTCATTGGCTGCCTCCGCAGAGGGTGCGATGGCCGCAGGTGTTTCAAACGGCAGGCAAAGCTGCGCAGGCAGCAAGTGACATGTGCGGTGCTTGTGCGCGCCAAAGTTGTCGAGGATGAAGCGGACCCACGCGCGGTCGGTAATCATCAGCGTGCGCGACTGCGGCTCACGCGGGGCACGCCAGCCTCGCACGGGCGCGGCACTCAGGCGCGGGCCCAGGGCGATGTGGCACTGCTGCGCGTCCTGCACCAGGCGGTCTTCCACCAGGTTGGGCAGGGCCAGGCGCAGTTTGGGCAGGGCCAGCGGCGGTACGCTGGCGGGCACCAGCAAGACGTCGGCGGCTGGCAGCAACAGGATCAGGCGGTCGGCCGCGGGCAGCTCGTCGGTGCGCGAGGTGCCTTCGCGCAGGATGCGCTGGGCGCCCTGTGCGCCTTCCTCGCGCACCAGTGCAAACGGCACGGACGCGAGCGCACCCGCTTGCCAGCGTTCGGGCGATTGAATGGGCCGGTGCGGCAGGCGCACGTACAGGGAGGTCGTCAAACCGCTCCTCTATTGAGAGTGTTGATGCGAGCTACCGGAATCACCGGGAAAGCCACCGGACTGCGCAAGACCCGCGATGCTGAACGATGCGGATGACAATACGGCGAAGGCTAGGGTCTGTCTACTGACGGAATGTCCGCAGTTAGAGGGGTGTTGCGGCGTCGTCATGACGGAATTCCGTCGATGCGGCGGACCCAGACAATACGGGTCGCGTTATTGTTGACCGGATCGCCACGTGAAACAAGCGCCACTTGACCAAGCTGTGCCCGCTCGTGGCGGGCCATGCCGTAGACCAGGAAATAGTGCGTCTGTACGTCGAGCAGGTTGGATGCGGCCGTGGTGTCCACACCGGGCGCCAGGCCGCGCAACTGGTTGGTGACGTCGCCGATGTTGCGGAAGTAGGCGCGGTCGCGCGCCTGCACCAGCGCCCGCGCGCGGTCCACGCTCAGGCCGGGAATGACGGCAGCCAACACTTCGGCGCTGGCGGTGTTGGCGTTGATCTGGGTGCGCGTGGGCAGCACGATCACGTAGGGGCGCAGCTTGCGGACGGCATCTGCCGTGTAGCCGGGGATGGACAGCAGGCCATCCACATCATCGAGTGGGCGCGGGCCGTTGCCGCCGCTCCCACCGCCACTGTCATCGCCGCTGCCTTGCTGGCCGCCTGAGCTGCCCTCGACCGACTGGATACCGCCCAGCATCTGCGCCAGGGTCGTCGCGGTGAGGTTGGCCAGGTTCGGGTCGAGGTTCAGCGATTGCAACAGCAAGCCGTAAGCTTTGATGCCATCCTTGTCGCGGCCGGTGACGACGGTGCGCGTGCCCAGCGTCTGCATTGTCAGCAGGTTCATCAGGTTGAAGCGCGCCTGGGCATCGAAGATGCGGCCCGAGAGGTACGACTCCTCGCCGGCCGTATCCGTGCGCAGCGAGCTGCCGAGGAAGTCCGACAGCTTGGTCTCCTGAATGGGCACGGCCCAGATTTCGCCCAGGTGGTCGACAGCGCCGGTGCGGCGCAGGTCGTCGCGCAGGATCAGGCGCGCCCAGTCGATGCCCGCCCGCGCGATCCACGTGGCCTGGGCCTTCAGGCGCTGGTTTTCCACCGCGCGAATTTCCACCTGCTGGCGCCACAGCATGCCCGAGACGATCACCACGGCCAGCGTGACCACCAGCAGCGCGGTGACGATGGCCGCGCCACGCTGGCGCGTACCACGGTGCAGAGGCTTGGACGAGCATCGCGCCATGTCAGAGTCCCGTCATGCAGATGCGCGTGAAGCGCTGCGGCGCACCTTGCGGCGTCATGCGCACGAGCAGCGCCAGTTCCACCGCGCGCACCGAGGCAGCCGGCACCACCACGCCATTGTTGGCGGACGGCGCCGAGGCGCTGGGCGTGGAGGCCGACGGCACGCCCGTCAGCGTGGTCGTATTGCTGCCGCCCGGAAACAGCGCTGCCGACAGCGCGCCGGTGTTGTCCATCCAGCCGCCGGGTTCGATCCAGGCGCGGGCACTGATGCCGTCGATATTGGTGGCGAGCTGGTAGCGCGCCGCATTGCCGCCGCCCTGGCGCAGGTTGTCGAGCGCGTTGCGCAGGTCGCCGCGGTTGGTGATGGGCTGGCTTTGCAGGCGTTCGAGCCGGCTGTCGACGATGCGGTAGAGCACCACCTGCCACGCGGGCGGCTGGCCGTCGTCGCGGCGGTCGCGCACCAGCAGCACGCGGTTGGCGTCCACCTCGATCGGCGAGCGCGACAAGGTATTCGGATCGGCCAGTTGCGTGCAGTCGGCATCGAACTGGGCGTAGGCGGTCTTGAGGGCTTCGATGCGTTCGTCGCGCTGGGCCAGCGCTTCGTGCGTGCGCGTCATGCTGTCCAGCCCGCGCCAGGCCAGCACGGCCAGGATGGCCAGCAGCGTGATGGCCACCAGCAGCTCGAGCAAGGTGAAGCCGCGCGCAGTACGGCGGGCGGGGTGCTCAGAAGACATTGCGCGCATCGTTGGGCAACAGGGTGACCAGCCAGGCCAGACGCACGGATTTGGCGGCATCCGCATACACCGACACCTCCACGCGGCGGAACACCGGGTTGGGCGTGGTGGCGACGGTCTCTTCGCACCACAGTTCGGTATCGCCCTGCGGGCACGAGAAGCCGCGCGAGCCGGGGTCGGGGAAGGCGCGTGCCAGGCGGAGGTTGGCGAGGTCGTTCTCAGCGCTCCAGGTGGCGATCATGCGCGTCTGCAAGGATTCGCTGGCCGAGGTCATGCTGCCCATGGCGCGCATGGTGGCGGTGAGCGCCACGGCCACAATGGTCAGCGCCACCAGCACTTCCAGCAGGGTGAAGCCACGACGCGCGCGCGCGCGGCCGAGGTGGCGGGCGGGTTTGACTGAGGGCGTCATTGTGCTTCGGTCAGTACGCGTGGGCCGCCGTCGGACACGATGTCCACGCGTGCACCCTGGGAGGTCAGCGCCACGCGCCACGGCAGGCCGATCGCCTCGCGGCCGAACACCAGCCGCTGTGGTGCGCCGGGCACCGTCGCGGCACCGGCGACGATCTGCACGCTGTCCATGCCCTGCCGCCAGTGGCCCGGCGCCAGCACGTCACGCGTGAGCAGGCGCCAGCCGTTGGGCGTTGATTCATAGAAGCGCCAGCCCTGTGCGTCGCCTTCCCATGCCACCGGGCGCGAGGTCAACTGTGCTTCTTCCTGGCCAAGTTCGATCAGGCGGGCCATCTTCTGCGCGTCATCGTTCAATTGCGAGCGCGGATTGGGCGTGGCGTTCACGGCCACCACGCCCAGCACGATGCCGATGATGACCACCACCACCAGCAACTCCAGCAGCGTGAAGCCGCCGATGTGCCGAAATGCGTGCCGGCGGGGCAGCGGATGGCCGTTCATGTTGATGTGGCGGATGGGGCGATGGCTTAGTTGTCCCAGTTGCCGATGTCGGCGTCGTTGCCTGTGCCGCCCGGCTGGCCGTCGGCGCCAAAGCTGAAGATGTCCACTTCACCGCGCACGCCCGGGTTCAGGTACTGGTACGGGTGGCCCCACGGGTCCTTCGGCAGACGCTCCAGATAGCCGCCGGCCTTCCAGTTGTTGGGGATGGGCTCGGTGGTCGGCTTGGCAACCAGCGCGCCAATCCCCTGCTCGGTGGTCGGGTAGCGGCCGTTATCCAGGCGATAGAGCTTGAGCGCCTGCGAGATGGAGGCAATGTCCTGCTTGGCGGCAATGATGCGCGCCTCGTCGGGGCGGCTCATGATCTTCGGCACCACCAGCGCGGCAAGAATGCCCAGGATCACCACCACCACCATGATTTCGATCAGGGTGAAGCCACGCGCGGCGCGAGCGCCCAAGGCGGCGCCTGCACGTTGGCGGAAAGAGGAGCGGAGTTGGCCTTGCATCATGGCGAGAGAGTTGGCAATAAGAGTGGGAACACAGTATATCCGTGACATATGACCATAGATTGTGCGGCGGGGTCGTGCCGCGCATACGTTTAGAACGGGCCCTCCAAGCTGTTCATCGAACCGGCATGAAGGGCGGATAGAATCAGTGAATTCTCACGGCGCATCACCACGTTTCATGAACGCTCAACAGTCGTCCCGCCTGCTCAGTCTCGTACTGTTTGCTGCCCTGTGTGCGCTGTTGACGCACTGGGTTCTGACACTGTCGTCGCTGCGCTCGCTGTCCGTGCCGCGCGAGGCCCGCGTTGCGCAGACCGACGCGCTGGAGACCGGCGCCTCGGTCACGCTCTTCGGCGGCGGCCCGCAGACCGGCCCGCGCGACGTGCAGGTGGCCGGCGTGGTGGCTGATCTGGCCGATGGCACGGGCGCTGCCATCGTCTCGGTGGACGGCGGCCCGCCGCAGGCCGTGCGTGCCGGCAAGTCGCTGTCCTCCAACCTGAAGCTGGTGGAGATCAAGGCGCGCTCCGTGGTGATCGAGCGCAACGGCGCACGCCAGGAGATCCCGCTGCCGGCCAGCGCCGTCGTGGCCGGCATCTCGCCCGCCAACCGCAACGCACCGTCTCAACCGCTGCCGCCGTCGGGCGCCGCTGCTCCGCTGGCAACGCCTGTTGCACCGCCAGCACCCGCCGTGCCCAACAACCCGGCCAATACCACGATGCCGGGCGCCATGCTGCCCATCGCTCCGGCCCAGATGAACATGGGCGATGAGGCTGCCAGCCAGGGCGGCATCACCGGCCCGCGCCATCGGGCTGCCGCTGCCGCCCGCAAGGGCGATACACCGCAGCCTGGCGGCGATCAGTAAGCCCACACAGCAGCGCCTGGCGTGACCGGGCGCGCATATTACAGCGCGTGTGATCGGGGTAACAGCGTGTAAAACCCGGCAACGTGACGGCATTGTCGGGTTCTAATCCGTTACACAGTCCATGTGAAAAGGAGCTGACCATGACCAACAAACGTGCTGTCCACGCTTTCCTCGCAACTTCGGCCCTGTTCCTGGCCATGTCGGGCATGAACGCCCGCGCCCAGGACGCCAGCGCACCCGCCGCGCAGGCACCCGCAGCCGCCCAGGCCCCGAGTACCTCCGCCCGTGCTGCAAAGCCGGCTCACCGTGGCGGCTTCAAGGCCCTCGACACCAACGGCGACGGCCAGATCTCCCGCGACGAGGCCAAGGGCCACGCCTGGCTGGAAAAGAACTTCGACCAGATCGACACCAACCACGACGGCCAGATCAGCAAGGAAGAGCTGGCCGCCTGGCGCAAGGCCCATCACGGTGAAATGCGCGAAAAGATGGCCCAGCGCTTCGACGCCAAGTTCAAGGCCGCCGACAAGAACGGCGACGGCGCCCTGACGAAGGACGAAATGCAGGCCGGCATGCCGCGCCTGGCCAAGAACTTCGACCAGATCGATGCCAACCACGACGGCAAGGTCACGGAAGACGAGATCCGTGCGTACATGAAGGCGCACCACGACGCCCGCAAGGCGCAGAAGAACACGCCGGCAGCAGCAGCCATGCCGGGCGGCCCGTCGGCCACCAAGGGCGAATAAGCGCGCTCTCGCATTGCATGCAGCCAACGGCGCCTTCGGGCGCCGTTTTTATTGCCTGCGCCACTTGCACCGCCAATCCACATCATCAGCCCGGCGCGATACCGCAATGCGTCGGTTTGGCTACAGTGGAATGTCACTGAACCATGCAACAGAGGTATCGACCATGAAGACCAGCGCGCGCAATCACTTCTCGGGCGAAATCACCGCTATCCAGTCGGGCGCCGTCAATGACGAAGTGACCCTCAAGGTCGGCAACGCATCGGTCGTGGCGGTCATCACACAGGAGAGCAGCAAGTCGCTCGGGCTGGCGGTGGGCGGTAAGGCTTGCGCGCTTATCAAGGCGTCTTCCGTGATCGTGATGGTGGATGCGGACCCGGCCAAGGTGTCGGCGCGCAACGTGTTCGTTGGCGCGGTGTCGTGCATCAAGGCCGGTGCCGTCAACTCGGACGTGACCATCTCGGCGGGCGGGCTGGAGATTGCCGCCATCATCACCAACGACAGCGTGGCGCGCCTGGGGCTGGCGACCGGCAAGCCGGCAGCGGCCGTCATCAAGGCGTCGAGCGTGATTCTGGCGGTGGACTGATCCGCGCGATGCCCATACCGCAACTGGCCGCGTTGAACCGACTGCTTGCCGGAGCACGTAATCCGCATGCGCCTGATACGGGGCTGTTCGCCCGCCTGATTGCGGTGCGGCTTGAGGCGGGTGACCTGACGGGGCTCGGCCTCGGCCATGCAGATTTTGCAGCGCTGATGACGCGGCACTTTCCCGGTGCCACCCTTGCCGATGCGCTGCCCGAGCAACCGTTGGCCGATGCGCCACCGTTTGTGGACGAACTGATTGCGTTGCTGCAGTAGTTTGATCACCCCATGACACCGGCGCATGCCGCCGATACACGCTGCCTCGCCATCATCCTGGCTGCCGCATGCTTGCGGCCGGATCATCTCTGGCGCGACCTCGGCCTCTCCGGCCGGGACGACGTGACCGATCTGCTCACGCGCCACTATCCCGCGCTTGTCGCGCACAACACGGCCAACCTGCGCTGGAAGGCGTTCCTCGCCCAGGAAGTGGCGCTGGCGCACGGCCGTCTGCCGGGCCCCGCACCCGGTTGCCCCGGCTGCGAAGATTTCGGCCACTGCTTCCCCGTGCTCACCGCAGACAACACGCGGCGCACATGAAAAAACACCCCGGTGGCGAACCAACGGGGTGTGGAGGAAGCAAACCTGACGTGAGGGTCGTCAGGCCGGCTGATCGTCGGCCTTGAGTACGCCGCGGCGCATCTGGTCGAGTTCAATCGACTCGAACAGCGCCTTGAAGTTACCCTCGCCAAAACCTTGGTTGCCCTTGCGCTGGATGAACTCGAAGAAGATCGGCCCAAGCTGGTTTTCCGAGAAGATCTGCAGCAGCAGGTCGCCCGGGGCACCGTCAATCAGGATCTTGCGCTTCTTCAGTTCCGCCACGTCTTCGCCATGGCCGGGGATGCGCTTGTCGACCAGTTCGTAATACGTGTCGATGGTGTCCAGCAGCTTGATGCCGTTGCCGCGCAGCGCGTCCACCGTGGCCGACAGGTTGGTCGAACCCAGCGCGATGTGTTGGATGCCCTCACCGTGGTACATGTCCAGATACTCCTGGATCTGACCGGCCTTCTCCGTCCCTTCCTCGTTGATGGGGATGCGGATGTTGCCGCACGGGCTCGTCATCGCCTTGCTCTTCACGCCCGTGACCTGGCCTTCGATGTCGAAGTAGCGCACTTCACGGAAGTTGAAGAAGCGTTCGTAAAACTCGGCCCATTCCTTCATCCGGCCACGGTAGACGTTGTGCGTCAGGTGGTCGATGTAGGTCAGGCCGTGCCCGGTGGGGTTCGGGTTGGCGCCAGCAATCGGCACGAAATCGACGTCGTAGATGCTGATGTTGCCGATGTCGCCCGGCTTGGCTTCGTTCTTGCCGGTCCAGCGGTCCACCAGGTAGATCAGCGAATCGCCGATGCCCTTGATGGCCGGGATGTTCAGTTCCATCGGGCCGCTGTGGGTGTCGAAACCCCAGGCGCCCAGTTCCAGCGCGCGCTTGTAAGCGAAGGCCGCGTCTTGCACGCGGAATGCGATGGCGCAGATCGACGGGCCGTGCAGGCGCGCAAAGCGCTGCGCGAACGAATCCGGCTCGGCGTTGATGATGAAGTTGATGTCGCCCTGGCGGTACAGCGTCACGTTCTTGTGGCGGTGCTTCGCAATGGCGGTAAAGCCCATGTTCTCGAACAGCTTGCCCATGGCAACGGGGTCCGGCGCGGCGTATTCGATGAACTCGAAACCGGCGGTGCCCATCGGGTTTTCCCAAGGCGTGAATTGCATGGCGATGTCTCCTGCAGGGGCGGCGCCTTCACTGCAAGGAGGAGGGCGCTCAGGGCTTTGACGATCCTCGCAGTGTAGAAGTGTCCTTCTACGCAAAAATTGCGAAGTTGTGCCCGTCTTGCTAAATTTGCGCAAGAAAATTGCCGAATAAATTGGTGCGGAGCAACAAAATGAGCAAGGTGGAACTCGACAAGATTGACCGCAAGATCCTGGAAGTCCTCCAGAACAACGGCCGCCTCACCAATCTGGAAGTCGCCGAGCGGGTGAACCTGTCACCCAGCCCGTGTTTGCGACGCATCCGCCGCCTGGAGGAAAGCGGCGTGATCCGCCAGTACGCCGCGCTGCTCGATCCGGGCAAGATCGGCCTGGGGCTGTCGGCCTATATCAATGTGCGGCTTGAGAAACAGGGCGGGGCGCCCAAGGGCAAGGCGCCGGGCGATATCTTTCGCGCCGCCGTCGCCACCTGGCCCGAGGTGGTCACGTGCTATGCCATGACCGGCGAGATGGACTACCTGCTCAAGGTGTTCGTGGAAGACATGGACCACTTTGCGCGGTTCATCCGCGACCAACTGCTCGCGCACCCGGCGGTGATTGATGTGAAGAGCAGTTTTGCGCTGGAGCGGATTAAGGATACGACGGCGTTGCCGGTGGTGGTTTGAGGGGCGGTTAGCGGGGCAACACAGTGGCTTATCCAATAGAACGAAAACTAGTGATTGGGGTGGCGTCCAGCGCGTTGTTTGATCTCGCAGAGTCGGATGAGATCTATAGGACTGAGGGTGTCGAACAATATCGGCTACACCAAGAGAAGAACCTGGATGTACCCTTTCCGAAGGGGGTGGCTTTTCCGTTTATCAGGCGATTCCTTCACATCAATCGAGTTTTCCCCAAGCAATCTCCGGTAGAAGTTGTGCTGTTGTCCCGCAACTCGCCGGAGACTGGGTTACGCGTGTTTCGCTCCATCAAGCACTATGGCCTTGATATCACGCGCGCCGCGTTCATGGCGGGGCGCTCTCCATACGAGTATGTCCCCGCGTTCAATGCATCCTTGTTCCTGACTGCAAACGAGGCAGACGTTCAGCAGTCGATCGACGCGAACTATCCGGCGGGTTTGGTCTTGCCTTCGACGGTCTATGACGATGCACTCGACACTGAACTGAGGGTTGCGTTCGACTTTGACGGGGTCATCGCCGACGATGAAGCGGAGTCCGTATATAAGCGCAATAACGACTTAGACGAATTCCAGGCTCACGAGTCAGCTCATCGGGAGACACCCCATCAGCCGGGGTTGCTGGCCGACCTCTTTATGAAGCTTGCTTTCTTGCAGAAACTCGAAGAAAAGCGAGTGAAGGAAGAGCCGGGCTATCAGAAGCTGGTGCGTACAGCCATCGTGACCGCACGCAATGCGCCGGCACACGAGCGTGTGGTCACCACTTTGAAATCATGGGGAGTATCGCCCGATGAATCCTTCTTTCTTGGTGGCATGGATAAAGCGAGAATACTTTCCATTCTGAAGCCCCACATGTATTTCGATGATCAGCTAAGTCACTTGAAGTCCTCTGTGGCGAATATCCCAATGGTGCACATTCCTTTCGGGATCGCCAATCGCAAGGTCTCGCAATAGCTCTTGCATGGCGCCGTGTGGCGATGTCGCGGCGTTGATCAATGGCTAGGCCGAGGGGCATGTTCGACACACCTGCTCACCAGGATGGTGCTCCGCAATCGTATCGAAAGCGCCTTGCAAAACCTCTGCAGATGCGCCGCGCAGCGGATAGACAAACCGCGAGACATTGCGTCCAGCAAGCTTGCTGTACTCGGCATCGGACACTGCATCCGATCCGCACCAAATCGGCAAATTCGAACCGCTTGCGAGTTGCAACGCGTGCTGCAAACCTTCAGGGGTGATGGCTAAGAAGACCATATCGAATCAGTCGGCCGCCTCAGCCACCACCAAATTCGCATCCCGCACCAACCGCCACTTCCCATCCGCCTCCTTGCGCAGAATCGTCAGTGTTTGCCCCGAGCGCCGCACCACCTTCCCATCAGGCATCGTGATGACAATGCGCAGCGCGTTGCGCAGGTAAGCGATATCGCCAAACACCTGCACTTCCTGAATATCGCTGGTGCCGTCGACCTGCGCATCCTTCATGCCGCTCGACATGGCCGCGAAAGCCTCTTTGCCGAAGGGCGCCTGACCGGGCGTGAGGAACAGCACGTCGTCGGTCATCAGGCTGAGCACGGTGGGCAGATCGCCTGCTTTGCTGGCAGCGAGCCAGGTGTCCACTACGTTGCGGATGGCGCGTTCGTCGTCGGTCATGGCGGTGCGTGGGGCAGTGAAAGCGAGGTCTTTCACTCTACTACGCGCTGCGCAGGCTTGACCGGCGGTGTCACTCGGCGCTTGATAAAAACCGCCGGCGACAACACCGGAATGTGCCGCGCACGCAGCGTGACCAGCCAGTCGCCGACGGCGCCTTCGCAGGTCAGGCGAAAGTGCTCGGCGTCGATCCACTGCACATCGGCCAGCCAGAACGTGGCGTAGGGCGCGCCGATGGTGGCGGTATCCACCACGCGTGACAGGTCGTGCGTGACGAGCGAGATGGAGACGGCTTCTTCAAACGGGCAGTCGTACTCGGTAATGAGCACGAAGCCGAGATCGGTCTTGTACTGCCGCAGCAGGTCGTAGCCGGGGATGGCGAGCGTGGGGTGCGGCACGCCGTCGACGAGCACGCGCGTGCGCGCGGGCCACTGTTCATACGGACCGGTGTGTTTCTCCAGGCTGAAGCGTTGGAGCGGCTGCATGGCGGCGGCGCGTGTGCTTATTCCTTGCGCATGCCGCACAAGGCGACTTGGCGGGCAGGGTCGGCTGAGTCTTTCCAGCCGGGTTCTTCGCGCTTCTGGTAGGCCTCCAGCGTCTGGTAGCCCTTTACGCTCCACGAGAACTCGCTGTAGTGGGAGACCTCGATGACGGCGAGGCCGCAGCGCTTGCGGTGGTCTTCAATCTTGAACGCTGCACGCGGATGGTTGCCTGACAGGTCCTGCTCGATCACCTTGTAGTGCGTTGGGCCGCATTTGAAGAAGCTGGCATTCCACTCGATGGTCTTGGGTCGGACGAACAGCGCGCCGTAGCACGCACGGCCGTCACCACGGAAGGTTCCGGTCAGCGACTCTGCAGCCATGGCCGATTGCGCGGCCAGCAACGCCACGGCGATCGTAGTGAAAAGAGAGCGACCTACTTGCATGCAGCGGTTCCGTTCTTCGGGATGAGCGTGAGCACGTAATCGAGCTTCCGGATATAGGCGGCGTCGCCGTGGTTGTACAGCACGGCAATGTTTTGCGTTGTCATGGGCCGCCAGCCGGTAATCACCTTGCGCATGGCCGCCTTGCGGTACTTCAGCACCTGGCCGGCCGCGTGTTAAGGGGCCTTTACGTAGCTTGCTTTGTGTTGGTGAAGAGTCGGGGCTTCCAGGGTTCGGGGTAGAAGCAGAGCTCCAGCGTGTGTCCATCGGGGTCCGCAAAGTAGGCGACATCGGTGATCCCACGGGCACCAACGCTTTCGCCGAGCATGCCGCTGTCCATCTCGGAAGGCCACCCGCCATAGGGGATGCGACGTTCCACGAGTCGCGCCAAGACGGCATCGAACGATTCGGGATCCATGTTGAAGGCGAGGTGTTCGTGATGCAGTTCGCTGGCTTGGCGCAGGTTGAGCGTGAAGGCGTCGTTCACGCGCATGATGTCGTACGGCCCGTGTTGGCCCTCATGTCGGAAGCCGAGCACCTGTGAGTAGAACGTGATGGAGCGGGCGAGGTCGCGCACGCGCAGGCTGATGTGATCAAGCGCAATTATGGCGAGTCTCCTTCAGCCAACGTGACCGGCGACGACGGAGGTGGAACCGGCCCAGAACACTGCGGCCATGACGTGAAGGGCGATTAGCCGAATCCATCCAAATTGCACGGTGACTCCTGGTCTGAGGTGCAGCGATTGAGAGAGCGGTGCGCAGCCATGGAAGCGATACGACACGCATTCGATATCTATCGAATATCGCTATCAAGCCGATGTCAGTTCCCATCGGATTCCTGCTCGCGCAAGCCATTCAAGGTGGCCGCCCGCGCCTTTGATGGCGCGTTGCCAGAATAGTTGATCCTCAAGGCGTTGATGCAAGGCGGCCAGCGTCGGTAATGATGCTGCCCCTGGCTGACGATTAGTCCGTCACCTCAAAGGCCGCCGCATCCTGCAGCGCGTCCAGCCGATACGGCGGCTTGGGTTTGGCGGCCAGTGCCGTCATGGCCTGCAGCATCAGCCGCTCGCGCACGCTGGCCAGAAAGTCGGCGCGGTGGCGGCGCAGCACGAAGTCGCGATAGTTATCGTGCTCCAGTGCGCGCCAGGCAGTCTGGCGGGCGGCCTCGGAGCGTGTGCGCGCGGCTTCCAGCGCATCGGTTTCGATGACGGCGTTGCCGTCGGTCAGGCGCGTGTAGCCGTAGCGCGCCATCTCATCGCCGGTGAGCGTTTCGATGAGTGCGATCTCGTCCAGCGATAACTGCTGGTGGAACTTGTCGATGTTCGCGGTGATGGGCGCAAAGCAGTTGGACGTCCACAGCGCGGAGCGCTGCGAGATCTGCCGGGCTTCGGCCGAGCGCGATACGTCCAGCATGTCCGGCAGGAACTCGATCTCCAGGAACGTGCACACGCGGCGCAGCGAGGCTTCCTGATCGGTCAGGAAATCTTCATAGCGGAGGGTGAGCGTGCGCTCCGGATGCTTGGCGATAAGCGCGTTGGCAGCACGGTGCGCGGCCACCCAGGTCTGCGTGTTCAGCAGCGTGTCGAAGTCGTGGATGATGGCGCGGTTCATGGATGCCACCTGCGCGCGCGGATCGCGCACCACGTTCAGGAAGCGCATGTCGGGCAACAGCGTCATCAGCGCATCGGCGTAGTGCACGCTGTCGAGCGACTTGTCCATGACCACGCGAGCGCCGTGTTGGGTGCCGGCGCGCAGCAACAGTTCCCACACCACGCGGTGCACGCTGCGCGGTTCAGCGCGCAGGGCTTCGAAAATCTCCACCGGGTCGAACACCATGCCGGGCCACTTGACCATGCTGGCCGCCTGCAGCCCGACCACGTCGGTGACGAGGCGGAAGTAGGCGCGGTCGTCTTCCAGGTTGCCGTACAGCGGCACCAACGGCATGAAGTCGACGATATGCAGTGGATACGGTGCGTAGAACGCCGGATTGAAGTTCAGGCGCAGGCGCAACGCATGGCTGCCGCAGCGGCGCAGCGGAATCATCAGGACGGGGCGCGGGCGGGCGGTCATCGTGTGGTCTCCAGTGTACGGATGTCCAGCCAAGAGGCCAGATGCGCACACAAGGCGGCGGTGGCGGCCGCCAGCGGTAGCGCGCCGGTATCGAGCCGCAGTGACGGCGCGGCCGGCAGTTCGTACGGTGCTGACACCCCAGTGAATTGCGGGATCAGTCCTCCGCGTGCGCGGGCGTACAGACCCTTCGGATCACGCGCTTCGCACACGTCGAGCGCGGTGCAGACGTGCACTTCCACAAACCGATCCGCGCCGATGATCTCGCGCGCCATTTCACGATCGCTACGCAGCGGCGAGATGAACGCGGTGATGACGATGAGCCCGACGTCGTTCATCAGCCGCGCCACCTCGGCGGCGCGGCGCAGGTTCTCGGTGCGGTCGGCCTCGGTAAAGCCGAGATCGTGGTTCAGGTGGTGGCGCAGGTTGTCGCCGTCGAGCACCGCGCAATGCCGATGTGCTTCGTACAGGCGTTTCTCCAGCGCGTAGGCGAGGGTGGATTTGCCCGCGCCGCTCAGGCCCGTGAGCCACAGCGTGAGCGGCGCGTGGCCGAACTGGTGGGCTCGGGCATCGTCGGCCAGCGTACTGGGGTGCCAATAGACGTTGCGCGCGGCGGCGCCGGAGACGGCGGTGGTGGGCTTCACGGCAGCCTCCGCGTCAGGCTGGCAGCAATGCGGGCTGGTGATAGCCGACGCGCTGCGCTGGAGCGATGTTCTGCGTCTGGTCGGCCAGCTTGAACACGCTCACCACGCGCACCAGACGGGTGGTCTGCTCGCGCATCGATTCCGCTGCCGCGGCGGCCTCTTCGACGAGGGCAGCGTTCTGCTGCGTGACTTCGTCCATTTGCGCGATGGCGTGGTGAATCTGGTCGATGCCGCCGGCCTGCTCATCGGTGGCACCCATGATCTCGCTCATGATGGCCGTCACGCGCTGGATGCTGGTCACCACGTCCTGCATGGTGGCGCCAGCCTGTTCGACCAGCGCGTTGCCTGCCGCAACCTGGTTGACCGAGTCTCCAATCAGCAGCTTGATCTCTTTGGCGGCAGCGGCCGAGCGCTGCGCCAGCGCGCGCACTTCGCTGGCGACCACGGCAAAGCCGGCACCCTGTTCGCCGGCGCGGGCGGCTTCCACTGCTGCGTTGAGCGCGAGGATGTTGGTCTGGAACGCAATGCTGTCGATCACGCCGATGATCTCGCTCACCTTGCGCGCCGATTCGCTGATCGACCCCATGGTGTTGACCACGCGCGCCACGACCGAACCGCCTTGCGAGGCCACATCGGCCGCCGTGGTGGCGAGCTCGTTGGCGTGCCGCGCGTGGTCGGCGTTCTGCTTGACGGTGGCATTGAGCTCTTCCATCGATGCGGCGCACTCTTCCAGCGCGGAGGCCTGCTCTTGCGTGCGGGTCGATAGATCGAAGTTGCCGCTGGCGATCTGCTCTGAGGCGGTGGCCAGCGTGTCGGTGCTGGTGTGCACCTGCTCGGCAATCGCGGCCAGGCTGTCGCGCATGCGCTTCATGGCGTGCATCAGGCTTGCCTGGTTGTCGCTGCGGGTGTGGATGACCACGGCGAGGTTGCCGCCGGCAATCTGCCCGGCAATCTCGGCCACGGTGCCGGGCTCGCCGCCCAGCTTGCGGATCAGCCCGCGTGTGATGAGCGTGCTGGCCGTCAGACTGACCAGCAGCGCCAGACCGCTGAACACCAGCAGCCAGTTGCGGCTTTCGGTGTAGCTTGCGCGGGCTTTGGCGGTGTTCTCGTCGTTGAGCTTCTCTTCAAAGGCCTGCAGCTTGGCGAGCAGATCCCACCAGGTGCGCTGCACCGGGCGGAACTCGAAGCGCAGCAGCTTGTAGGCCTCGTCCTTCTTGCCGTCCAGGATCAACGCCTTGGTGCGCGCGATAAAGGGCGCGGCCAGTTCAGCCTGGCGCTTGATCTGCGTGAACATGGCGCGCTCGTCTGCCGTGGTATCGGGGAGGGTGTCGAACATGCGGCCGAGATGGTTTTCAGCCTCGGCGTATTCACGTTCCTGGCTTTCAATGCGGTTCAGTTCGAGCTGGATTTCGTCGCGCTGCTCCAGCAGCACGATATTGCGGAAGGCCAGCGCACGCTCGGTCACGCTGTTATGCATTTGCGCGGCCAGTTTGGCCTCCACGGCGTTGATCTCCGTGGTTTCTTCCAGCAGGCGCCGAAAATCCGACATGCGTTGCAGGCTGAATACCGTGAGGAGAACAAGCAGGCTCATCGTCAGGCCGAATCCCAACGCCAGTTGGGTCGCTACCTTCATGTGTGAGAAACGCATGGTTGTCCCCGTCGCGTTTGATTAACGACTGCTGTAACGAACCATTTGACGGGAGCTTGAGTGGACTAAATCAAAATCCTGAAAATCAATATCTGCGCGTCGAATGAGAATCACAAAATTACGCCCTGGATAAATGCGTGATTTTCAACAGATATGCGTTGAATTAATTGACGTGCATTGGGTTGCGCAAAACATTGCCGGGTTGCGCAAATAAAAATGCCCGGTCAAAGCCGGGCGTTTTTTCATCTGGGTAACGGTGCGATCAGACCGTGCGCTTTTGCGGCACCAGCGAGCGCCAGAAGCGCTGGCCGAAGCGGCGTGCATCGCGCAGGTTGCGCTTGAGCAGGTAGTCCAGGTCGGCCACTTGCTCGTCGATGGCCTCGGTCAGCAGGCTCATCGTGTCGGCGGGCGGCAGTTCCAGATAGGCATCGGCCTCACCGTACGCATACTGCACGCGCATGCCGGCCTTCTTGGCGATGTGCATCATGGCCGCGTTGCGCGACAGGCAGTGCATGTACAGCGTACGCACCTTGGTGTTCTGGCCGTGCATGGCGGCGCGTTGGAACAGCGCACTGCCCACGCCCTTGCCACGCGCAGACTCCGACACCGACACGCCAAACTCCGCCACGCGCCCTTGCGGGTTGTCGCGCAGGTAGGCAAGGTGGCCGACGCCGACCAGTTCCAGGCGCTCGTTGTAGACGCCAAAGACCTTGTCGTGGTCGAAGTCGATGCTGTCGACGTACGCTTCGATGACGTGATCGCCCACCACCTGGCCGAAACGCAGCAGGCGGTCTTCCTGACCCAGTGCGAGCAGGTGTTTGAGCAGGCGCGAGCGGTGGTGCGCAGCAAGCTCGCGCACCAGCACGGTGGAACGCGGCGCACCTTGCGCGGCTTCCGTCTTGTCGATGTCGTCCTGGGTGACGACGCCGATGGCCTTGCTCAGTTCGAGCGGGTTCACGACAACGTTTCCTATTCTGTATGCGCCCTTGTTTGCAGGGCGACGAGGTGATGAAGGGGAGACGCGGGTGGCGCCTCCGGGGCACGCAGTTGGGTGCAACGGGGTGTTGTGCAATGCACCATGCTATTGTAGGGCAATCAGGGATTTCCCGTAAGACTCGCGTCAGGCTTTCGCCAGAATTTCCCGGCAAATCATTGATTTATCGCAGACGAGCGCGGCTTCCAGGCCTGTGGTGTACTCACAACGGCTATTGCTGTATTGCACAAAAAGCGCCGCCGGAACCGCTTGGTTTGCGCAAATGCATCCGGTGGCTTCCATCACCTGCGGGGCCCTGTAACGCCGCTCAACAATAGCCGTGCGAAGATGCGCGTTCAAGACGCCCCGTCTACTGACTTTCCATGACTCCATCGCGCATTCTTGTGATTTACGCGCATCCTGCGCCGCGCCGTTCGCGTGCCAACAAGCCGCTTGCGCGCGCGCTGGCCAGCCTGCCGGGCGTGGCCATGCATGACCTCTACTGGCACTACCCCGATTTCGATATCGACGTGCGCATCGAGCAGGCAGCGGTGGAGGCGGCCGAGCTGATCGTCTTCCAGTTTCCGGTGCAGTGGTACGCCACGCCGTCGCTGCTCAAGGAGTGGCTGGACGTGGTGCTGGAAATGGGCTGGGCCTACGGGCCGGGCGGCACCGCCTTGCGCGGCAAGCATCTGATGGTGCTGGCCACGACGGGCGGCCGTGCTCACTCGTATAGCCAGGCCGGCACCCACGGCTACACGTTCGACATGTTCCTGCTGCCGCTGCAGCGGACCGCCGCGCTGTGCGGCATGCAGTGGGAGCCGCCCCACGTGCTGCACGACGCTGATGATGCGTCGCCGGAGGCCATTGACGCCCATATCGCCCAGGTGCGCGCCGCGCTGCAGCCGTGGCTGCCGGACGACGCTGATTTCCCGGCCTGACGTTCCCGATTCTCCGATTCGCTGTTTCTTGCCAGCCCATGCAATCGCACGACCTGCTCGTCAACTTCGTCATCTATCTGGCTGCGGCCGTGGCAGCCGTGCCGCTGGCGCGACGGCTTGGCCTGGGTTCGGTGCTCGGTTATCTGCTGGCCGGGGTGATCGTCGGCCCGTGGGGGCTGCGACTCATCACGAACGTGCAGTCGATCCTGGATTTCTCCGAGTTCGGCGTCGTCCTGATGATGTTCGTGATCGGGCTGGAGCTGGAGCCGGCAAGGCTGTGGTCGCTCCGGCGCAGCATCTTCGGATACGGCGGGCTGCAGTTGGCCGTGTGCGCGCTGATGGTTGGGCTGGCGGTGATGGCGGTCGGCCACCCGTGGCGTGCGGCGGTGGTGGCAGGGCTGGGGCTGGCGTTGTCGTCCACGGCTATTGCGCTGGCCACACTGACTGAACGTAACCTGATGCGCACGCCGGCGGGTTCGGCCAGCTTTGGCATCCTACTGTTCCAGGACATTGCGGCCATCCCGATGATCGCCTTGCTGCCGCTGCTGGCGGTGGATTCAGCAGGGTCGGGCGAGGGTCACCATTGGATGGCGGCGGCCAGGGCGGTGGGCGTCGTGGCGGCGGTCATCTTTGGCGGGCGTACCCTGCTGCGGCCGGTACTGCGTGCGATTGCCCGCACCAACATGCGCGAGATGTTCACCTCGTTCTCGCTGCTGCTGGTGGTGGGCATTGCGCTGCTGATGCACAGCGTAGGGTTGTCGATGGCGCTGGGCGCCTTCATTGCCGGCGTGCTGCTGGCCGATTCCGAGTACCGCCATGCTTTGGAAACCGACATCGAGCCGTTCAAGGGACTGCTGCTCGGGCTGTTCTTCCTGGCGGTCGGCATGTCGATCGACTTTGGCGTGCTGATGCGCCAGCCGCTGGCGGTGGTGGTGCTGGTGGTGGTCTTCCTGGTGGTGAAGATTGGCGCACTGCGCTTGCTGGCCACGCGCTTTGGCATTGCGCGCGGGCAGGCGTGGCTGTTTGCGTTCCTGCTCTCACAGGGTGGTGAATTTGCCTTTGTGGTGTTCGGGCCGAGCGTGGCGGGCGAAGTGCTGGGCGCCGAGACGGCCGCCACGCTGAATTTGGTGGTGGCCCTGTCGATGGCGGCCACACCGTTGCTGCTGCTCTTCCACGACAAGATCCTTGTGCCGCGCCTGACCAGCGGCAAGAAGCGCTCGCCTGACGCCATTGAGCCGCAGGACAACCAAGTCATCATTGCCGGCTTTGGCCGCTTCGGGCAGATCGTCGGCCGCATGCTCTACAGCCAAGGCTACAGCGCCACGGTGCTCGACCACGATCCTGATCAGATCGACATGCTGCGCCGCTTCGGCTTCAAGGTTTTCTATGGTGATGCCACGCGCATGGACCTGCTGGAAACCGCTGGTGCCGACAAGGCGCGCATGATGGTTGTCGCCATCGACGACATGGAGACCAACCTGGAAGTGGTCGACCGCGTGCGCGAGCGCTTTCCCCACCTGACGCTGTACGTACGGGCGCGCAACGTGTCGCACGTGTACCAGTTGCGTGATCGCGGTGTGGAGGTGATCGAGCGGGAGATGTTCGAGGGCTCGTTGATGCTCGGCCGCCGCGTGCTGGAGGGCCTGGGCAAGGAGCCTTATGAGGCGCACCGCATTGCCCAGACGTTCCGCCGTCACACGCTCAACTCCATGGACCAGGTCTACCCGGTCTATCGCGATCAGAAGAAGCTCGTGTCGCTCGCCCAGCAGGGCCGCGATGAACTGGCCGAGATGTTCCAGCGCGACCGCACGCAGCGCAAACGCCTGCGTGAATCGGGCATGCCGTGGGGCGAGGGCAACGAACACGACGATGTGGCGGAGTCCCAACCCGACGCCGACCTCGCCAACGAGATCGACGGCAGTGAACCCGCTACGCCGATCGATTGCCCGGCACGCGCTGGCATTCGGCGCGAGGACTGACGCCCCCGCGCCGCCAGCATTCGCCGATCAGCTATAGACGTTGATGCTGCTGCCCACCGCCACCGAAGCGGTGGACTGACCGCCCAGGTTCTGGGCCAGCTGCTGCAGGAAGTTCTGCAACGTCGCCGAGCTGTCGGACGACGAAGCGCCGCCGCTACCCGCCCCCGCGCTGCTGGAGCTGCCACCCGACACGTTGCCCACGAGCTGCTGGAAATCCGACTGCAGCGCCGACAGTGCGCTGTTTGACGACGTATCCCCGCTGTTGAGCTGCGAGATCAGGTTCTGCAGACCCGACGACAGGTCGCTGCCGTAGCTGCCCGAGGTGCCGCTCGCACCGCTTGTACCGGAAGTGCTGTCGCTGCCGCTCGCGCTCTTCAGGGCGGCGAACAGGTCGTGCTTGAGCTTGTGGATGTCCTTGCCGACCGACGAGTCGTCGCCGTCGGGCGGCGGAGGCGGCGGGGTCGAGCCGTCGGTGGCGTTGGCGGCGGTCGTGCTGCCTGTGCTGCTGACGCCGCTGGTGGCACTGGTCGCGCTTGTCGATGACGTGGATGATGTCGACGAGATTGCCGACGGATCCGAAACGCCAACCTGATTGAGTGCCTGCTGGATCGCTTGCATGAAGTCGCCGCCACCGCCGCCGCCATGATGACGATGGTGGCGCACCGGCGTCGTGCCGGTGGTGCCGGACGTGTCGCTGGTGGCGGTGGCCGTTGTTGCGGTGGTCGCGCTGGTCGACGAGAGGCTGCTCGTCGCGTACAGCGATGTGCTGCTGCTGAGAGAAGAGATGTCCACGTGTGCCCCCGAAGTGGGATGGTTGGTCTGCTTCTGGATTGACGGCCGGAGCCTGCCAGCCTGTAGGCACACACTGAGAAGACGGGGTGAACAAAAAAGGAGCGCTCTGAGGCGCTCCTTCTGGACAGGCTGATCAACGGCCCGATTGCGGTGAACTGAATACCGCGAACTAAGCCGCCACACTCACATTGCGGCGCAGTTCGCATGTGGAGAGCGAGTCGGCTTCGCCACGCAGCAGCAACTGGCCGCTGCCCACCAGTTCGCGGCAGCGCCAGAAGACGAACCAGTCGCTGGCGAGCAGCCCATCGATGGCGCCCATGATGCTGCCAACCACGTCGCGTGCGCTGGCCCAGTCGGTCGGCACGTGCTCCAGGATCACTTCGTCGACGGTGGCATACGACACCGGCACCAGCGTGTTGCCTTTCCACAGCCGCACGTCGGCGTTCTCGCGCACGGTTTGCTGCCACTCGTAGGCCAGGCGACCGATGCGCAGCACCGATACCGGTGCAATGGTCGAAAACCGCCGCGCCAGTCGCGCCCCCGAATACATGCCGATGGCCGTGAGTGGCCCTTGGCCATTGGGCGTTTCCAGCTCGCGGGCGTCCATGCCGACTTCGTTGATCCGCTGCGGCGATTGATGCAGGTGGAACGCCACCCGGCGCAGCATGAGCTGGTCCGACGCACTCTGGCCGTGCCAGATCGCCACTTCGGTCGTGGCATCGCGCACGTCGGCCAGTGACGCAAGTGCGTCGCGCATTTCGGCGGCGAAGTCGATGCTGCTGTTGGGGGCCACGCGCTGCCAGAAACCCGAGCGCGCCATGGCAACGCTATCGACGTCGGCCAGCGGCCCGACGGCGAGGTCGTCGCGCAGCACTACGACGGAATCGGGGCGGCCTGCCTGTGCGAGCGCCTGCTTGAGCGTGGCGCCGGCAACATCGCCGTTGACGACATGGATGTATTGCATGGCGGCAATTGTAGCGACAGTGTTAGTGCTGCGCTTTCGTTTCTTGTGCGTTTTCAGGCAGCACTGCCGATATTCCCTTGCGTTGAATCAGGAGCCCTATCTGAAGAAGGGGGAGGGGCTCCAGGCAACCATCAGGCGAGCGTGCGAAAATCGCGATTTTGTTGCAGACCATAACTACACAGGTGAGGGAACATCCATGAGAGCCAAGTCGATGGTGAGGGGAGTGCGGCCAGTCATGCTGGCGGCGCTAGCGATGGTCGGTGCGTTGGCCGCGGGTCAGGCCGCCGCTGTGCCGCCTGCCGAAATCTACAAGCGCGCCCAGCAGGAAAAGCCCGCACTGATCGACACCATGAAGACGCTGGTGTCGATCGAGTCGGGTAGCAAGGACATCGAAGGCCTGGACAAGATTGCCGGCGTGATCGCCGACCGCCTGCGCCTGCTGGGTGGCGACGTCAAGCTGATCGACCCGAGCGACCACGCGTATCGCATGGCCGACACGCCCGAGAAGATCGGCAAGATGGTGCTGGCGCGCTTCAAAGGTGAAGGCACGCGCAACATCATGCTGATCGCACACATGGATACGGTGTACCTGAAGGGCATGCTCGCGCAGCAGCCATTCCGTATCGACGGCGACCGCGCCTACGGCCTGGGGATCGCCGACGACAAGAACGGCGTGGCCGTCATCCTGCACACCGTGGCAATCCTGCAGGCGGTCAACTTCAAGAAGTACGGCACGCTCACCGTGCTCATCAATGGCGATGAAGAAATCAGCTCGCCGGGCGCGCGTGCCATGCAGGCCAAGCTGGGTGCCGAGCAGGATGCCGTGTTCTCGTGCGAAGGCACGCGTGTGACCTCCGACAAACTGTCGCTGGCCACCAGCGGCATCGGCGCCATCCTGCTGGATGTGAAGGGCAAGGCCTCACACGCAGGTGGTGCACCGGAGCAGGGCCGCAACGCGCTGTACGAGTTGTCGCACCAGGTGCTGCAGATGCGCGATCTGTCCAAGCCGGAGACCGGCCTGAAGGTCAACTGGACGGTGTCGCAGGCGGGGACCAACCGTAACGTGATCCCCGCGGTCGCCAGCGCCCAGGCGGATGTGCGTCTGCTGCGCGCGGCCGATGCCGACAAGCTGGAAGAGACCGTCAACGAGCGCATCAAGAACAAGCTGATCCCCGATACGCAGGTGACCGCCAAGTTCGAGCGCCGTCGCCCGCCGCTGGAAGCCACGCCGGCTTCGCGCGCGCTGGCCGAACACGCCCAGAAGATCTACGGCGAGCTTGGCAAGACGCTGGAGATTGATGACAAGGCAGAGGGTGGCGGTACGGATGCGGCCTTTGCCGCCTCCAAAACCAAGGCCCCGGTGATCGAGCGCTTTGGTCTGGCCAGCTTTGGCGCGCACTCGAATGACGCCGAGTATGTGGATCTCAACTCCATCGTGCCGCGCCTGTACCTGCTCACGCGCATGGTGATGGACGTATCGCGCGATCGTGTGGGTGTGACCAAGTAACGATCATCGCGATCCGCACAGGTGTAGAAACGGGACGGCTGTCGACTGGCACTGTCCCGTTTTTTTGGGGCACCGCCAATGATGAAAAAGCCCCGCTGGCGCAACACCAGCGGGGCCGCATGGGCCAAAGGCGTAATAACGGAGGATGCCTGGAGACCGGCCCTTAATCGGATAACGGATCAAACGTGCGGGATAACGCGCGAGCTCCGTATCAGCTCGGTACCGGATACCCGTAGACCGAGCCGCCGCCATCACGCGAACGGCCCGCCGGGTCGCTGCGTGCACCTTCTGAGTACGGGTCAAAACGGCCGCTGCGCGCACCTTCTGTGTAGGTGTCGAAGCGCCCGGTGCGCGCGCCATCGCTATAGACATCAAAGCGTTCGGCACGAGCGGCTTGACCGAACACCTCCACGCGGCTGGCCTGCGCCCAAGCGCTGCCTGCCGCCAGGGCACCTGCCGCCAACAGCGCGGCCATTCCAATCTGCTTGAGTCGCATGGCGAACTCCTTCTTCAACTGATTTTCGATGCTGTTTTAAGGCGTGGTCTTTTGACTGTCCTGCCACGGCCTGAAGCGTAGGTCAGTGGGATGGCTGTATCCACGGTGGTGCGACGAACGGTTTGTTGTGAGCGCCGAAATGATGCAAGTCAGCGTGAATGACGCTGATAAACACGTTGAAGGCGGGACTGTCGGGGGTGGGGCTCCACCTTTTTGCCTAAACAGGGAGTGTTGGAAGCCTGCGAGCCAGCCTTGGTGCACCACAGCAGGGCGCAACGAGCCGGCAAGCCTTGCCGGAGGCTGTTTTGGTGCGCCGCATTAAGAGCGATGCGCGCTTACCACACTTGGTGGAGCGATTCTGTGAATTGCTTTGCCGCGCATAAGGGCTTTTGTTAAATTTGCGCGGCACTTCCGACACGGAAGCAAAGGAACGGAGGAGCCCAACCTCATGCACACGGGGGCGGGCGGTTTGAGACAACTCTTTTATTACGAGCCCACATGAAAAAGTCTGCCATTCTGGTTGCAGTTGGCGCCCTGTTCGCAGGTTCTGCCTACGCCCAATCGAGCGTGACGCTGTACGGTATTGTCGATACCAGCATTCACTACATCAACAACGCGAACCAAGCTGGCAACAGCGTGACCCAGATGGAAAGCGGTGCTGTGTCGAACAGCCGCTGGGGCCTGAAGGGCTCGGAAGACCTGGGTGGCGGCAACAAAGCACTGTTCGTGCTGGAAAGCGGCTTCAATTCCGATTCGGGCACGATGAGCAGCAAGGGCACGCTGTTCAATCGTCAGTCGTTCGTGGGTCTGCAGAACAAGGACCTGGGCACCATCACGCTGGGTCGTCAGTACAACTTCGGCTTCACGATGGGCGGCAACTTCGACCCGCTGGGCGTGGGTAACTACGACGGCAACTCGTGGGTGTTCTACGGTCTGACCGGCCTGCGTGAATCGAACATGCTGAAGTACGAGAACAAGATCAACGGTCTGTACGTTGGCTTGGGCTACGGCTTCGGCGAAGTGCCGGGTAGCGCCAGCCAGAACCAGTACGTGGGCGCAGCTCTGTCGTATGAATTCGGCCCGGCCCTGATCGGCGGCCTGTACCAGCAACACAAGGATGTGGCTGGCAACAAGCAGACCGTGTGGAGCATTGGCGGTAACTACACCATCGGACCGGCAAAGCTGTACCTCGGCTACATCGACAGCAGCGACGCCACCGGTTGCGTGAACAGCTCTTCGAACTGCGTTGGCAACAGCGCTTTCGGCCTGAACATCTACGGCAACGCCACGACGGGTGCTGGCCTGACCCCGGGTGCCACGAAGCGTCGTGACAAGGTTGGCCTGGGCGGCGTGACGTACCAAGTCACCCCGGCACTGGCTCTGACGGGCGCGTTCTACTACGACAAGATCAGCAACGCTGCTCTGACCGCTGGCAACGACGGCAAGCGCTACACCGCTGTGCTGCTGGCCGAGTACGCTCTGTCCAAGCGCACGCAAGTGTATGGCACGATCGACTACAACAAGGTCAAGGACGCGGCGCTGCCGGAACTGTCGGGTGGCGGCAACGCAACCGGCACTGGCAAGTCGAACCAGACCAGCGCTGGCGTGGGTATCCGCCACATCTTCTAATCGACGCAGTCACTCGATTGGGAACGGAAAAGGCGCCTTCGGGCGCCTTTTCTTTTGCCTTGCCGTCTTGCTTGATATGGCTGGGCGAGACTGCCTGGGCATCCGCCTACAATGGCACTTTCTGAATCCTCCCTTCGTGCGCGCCCATGACTGCTGAACGCTCCGTCCGTCGTCGTCTGATTGCTTCTGCTGCGCTGCTGTGTGCCGGTGTTTCGTTGCTTGCTGCGGTGCCTGTGCGGGCGCAAGACTATCCGGCCAAGCCGATCCGCATCATCGTCGCCTACCCGACTGGTGGGATTTCCGACAACGTGGCACGTGCCCTGGGTGAGAAGCTTTCGGCACAGCTTGGTCAGCCGGTTGTCGTGGAGAACCGCGCCGGCGCAGGTGGCAGCATCGGCATGGATGCGGTGGCCAAGGCTGCGCCCGACGGCTACACGCTGGGGTTTTCTTCGGTGAGCCCGCTTACGCTCAACCCGCATTTCGGCAAACTGCCGTATGACCCGCAGAAGGACGTCGCACCCGTGGCCAACGTCATGTATGCGCCGATGATCCTGCTGGGTACGCCGTCGTTCACGGGCAAGAGCTTTGCCGACATGCTGAGCCAGTCGCGCGCCAAGCCGGGTTCGATCCGCTGGTCAACATCAGGCCTGGGTACGGTGGGGCATCTGGCGCTGGAGCAGATCAAGACGCAGGCGCGCGTTGATATCACGCTGATTCCGTACAAGGGCGGTGGCCAGCAATTGACGGATGCGCTGGGCGGGCAGGTGGAGGTGATGTCGACCAACGTTGGCCCGACGTTGATGCAGCATATCGCCAGCGGCAAGCTGCGCCCCCTTGCGGTGGGTGCGCCGCACCGGCTCGATGCACTGCCAAACGTGCCGACCTTTGCCGAACTTGGCTATGCCAAGGCCAATATGGCATCGACCTTCGGTGTGTTTGCGCCGGCCAAGACGCCTGCACCGGTCATCGCGCGGCTGAACATGGAGATCAACAAGGCACTCGTGGCGCCGGACTTGCGTGATCGCCTCACGCAGGCAGCCGTGGTGCCGGCCGGCGGCACACCTGAGCAGTTTGCCGCCGCCATCCGCGCTGAATACGACAGCAATGGCCGCATCGTGCGCGCTGCGGGCATCAAGGAGCAATAAGGCCCAGGCGCGATCAGGCTGTGAAGCGGTACCCGACGCCGACCTCAGTCAGCAGGTACTCGGGCCGAGCGGGGTCGCGCTCAAGCTTGTGGCGCAGGTGGCCCATGTAGATGCGCAGATAGTGGCTGCTGTCGGAGTGCGCGGGGCCCCAGACTTCGCGCAGCAACTCGCGGTGGGTCATGACAGTGCCGCGCCGGCCTAGCAGCACCGCCAGCAGGCGATACTCGATCGGCGTGAGGTGCACGGCCTCACCGCTGCGGGTGACCAGGCGGCGCGCCAAATCCACCTCCACCTCGCCGAAGCGGATGACGCTGCCGCCGTCTTCACCGCGCTTGGCGTGTCGCCGCAACAGCACGCGTAGACGCGCAATCAGTTCGCCCACGCCAAAGGGTTTGGTGAGGTAGTCATCCGCACCGGCATCGAGCGCGTCGATCTTGTCGCGTTCATCCACGCGGGCCGAGAGCACCAGCACCGGCACCTCCGTCCAGGTGCGCAACTCGCGGATCAACTGCATACCGTCGCCATCTGGCAGGCCAAGGTCGAGGATCACTGCATCCGGCTGGCGTGTGCCGGCCTCGATCAGGCCGCGTTCGACGCGGTCGGCTTCATGGACTTCGCAGCCTTCTTCCTCCAGCGCAGCGCGGACGAAGCGGCGGATATGGGGTTCGTCGTCGATGACGAGGACGGTGGGCGTGAATGTGAACGGCATGGCACGCATTGTAGAGCGGCGCCAGCAAAACAAAAACGGACCCCGCAGGGTCCGTTTGCATTGGCGAATTGCCAGCCGTGCGGCTTAGGCCTTCTTCGCCCAGGCGCTGCACCAGCCCTTGTTGGCAACGTCCTTGCCGGCGAACAGCGGGCAGCCGCCTTGTGCGGCCGTACCGCCTTGGTACAGGGCGCAGTTGCCGCAGTGTTGATCTGCCGCGTGCTTCGGGAACTTGGCCTTGTCGACCTTGGTGGTGTCGGCCTTGTAGCCGAGGGCGGCGGCTTGCGGGTCGGTCTCCGCCACCATCGGTGCTGCCAGTGCCAGATCCGACATCGACATGACGGCGCCTGCGGCGGCCACGATCGGGATGCTCTTCAGGAATTGACGACGATTGGACATGCTGATTCCTTTTGTGGGAGTGTGTTGTATGGCGTCCCATGCTGCGCCGGCGCCCAAGCACCGGCTCGCCCTAGGGGACAGCGGACGGCGTCGGCGCGCCATTTTCCCGCTCGTGCATTCTGGCACAGCAATCGGCTGGAGGCACCTGCGTCTGGTCAATGTTCCCCATACCTGCGTGCAGTAATCACTGACTTCGGTAGTCGGTAATGCGGTCAGCGCATGTGGCCGGTACGCCGTGTGGCCGAGGAATGACGCGGCAATGGGGCTTGCCATCCCCCATCGGGTGGGCTGCCTTCATCGAGGCAGTCGACGCTTGCCCGCCGGGGATGGCAATTTGTCGCACGGGTCAGGCCAGCAGATCGCGCAGCGCCTTGATGAATACGTCGCATTCGTCATCGCTGCCGACGGTGATACGCAGATGCTGGTCGATGCGCGGCAGCTTGAAATGACGCACGAAGATCTCCTGCGCTTTCAGGCGGGCCGCAAGCGTGGCGGCATCGTGTGCCGGATGCCGCGCGAAGACGAAGTTCGCGGCCGACGGCACGACCTCGAACCCCAGCGCTTGCAGGGCTTGCGTCAGCCGATTGCGGCTGGCGATCACGCGTGCGCAGGTGGTGCGGAAGTAGGCGTCGTCTTCGTAAGCCGCCTGGGCTGCCACTTGGGCAAGGCGATCCAGCGGGTACGAATTGAAGCTGTCCTTCACGCGGTTGAGCGCTTCGATCAGCGTCGCGTGGCCAAACGCAAAGCCGACCCGCATGCCAGCCAGCGAGCGGGATTTGGACGTCGTATGCACGACCAGCAGATTCGGATAGCGGTCGACGAGCGTGATTGCCGACTGGGCGCCGAAATCCACATACGCCTCGTCGATCACGACCACCGACGACGGGTTGGCCGCGACGATCCGCTCGATCTCCGCCAGCGGTAGCGCGTGGCCGGTCGGCGCGTTCGGGTTCGGAAACAGCACGCCGCCCGCGTCGCCCAGATAGTCGTCAACGTTGATCGAAAAATCCTCAGCCAGCGGAATTACCTGGCACTGCACGCCGTACAGTCGCGCGTAGGTCGGGTAGAAGCTGTACGAGATGTCAGGAAAGCGCAGCGGCTTGTCGTGCTTGAGCAGCGCATGGAACACGTGCGCCAGCACTTCGTCCGAACCGTTGCCTGCGAACACCTGTTCGGGCTGCAAGCCGTGATGGGCAGCGACCGTCTCGCGCAGCCGGCGCGACAGCGGATCGGGATAGCGGCGCAGGCTGTTGCCCGTGCCGCCCAGTTCGCGGGCGATGGCCTCAACGACACGCGGCGACGGTGGGTAGGGATTTTCGTTGGTGTTCAGCTTGACCGGGTGCGCAAGCGCTGGCTGTTCGCCCGGCACATACGGCACCAGTTGCTGAACCACATCGCTCCAGTAACGGCTCACTGCTCGACTCCTGACGGGTGGGGTTCCGGCGTGCCTGATTGGCGACCAGCGGAATGGGGGATCGCGAAAAACGGCAGGGCACGGGGCTTGATCATGCGTGGCGCCACGTTTTGGCGGCGGCGCTATAGACTGCGGCAAAAATGCGATTCAGGTGAGGTGTCGCCGCAAAAATTTGCGCAATTCGGTAAATGTTTGGCGCGCCCGGCTGGGATCGAACCAGCAACCCCTGCCTTCGGAGGGCAGTACTCTATCCATTGAGCTACGGGCGCATATCGGCACAGAACGCGCCGAAAGAGAAGCCCCGCAGGATACCGTATTTGCATTCGGGCGTCCATCACGCCCAGGTCGCGTCGCCCGACGCAATGCCGTTTCCAGTGGTTTTTGACGCAGGTCGAAAAGCGCTGCCTAGGGCTCTCCCGCGTGTCAAACGGCTTGGCATTGCGGATATAATCGCCCGTCATTTGCCAGAAAATAAAGCGGGGACAGGTCTGTTCGGGCCAATGGGGCACGTCCCAAGGTCTTCCTGCCCTCATTGCGACCCCACGGGGCCTCACGCACTGCCGGCGATGCTTTCATGACTCGTGCCGGTGGCGCTCTGAGGCTTCAAGAGCGGTTCCACCATCCTGAGAGTTGAGCATGAGCGACGCGCAGCACGACGAACACGAGCCCCTGATCAAGACCCCCAAGCAGTTGATCATCGCGGTGATCGCCGCCTTTGTCGTTCCCATCCTCATCATCATCCTGCTGGCCAACTACGTTGGCCTGGGCGTCAAGGAAGGCGCCGGCAGCTCCGGCATGTCCGAAGAGGCCGTCAACGACCGCATCAAGCCCGTCGCGCAGCTCGAACTGAAAGACCCGAACGCCCCGCGCGTCTTCAAGACGGGCGAACAGCTCTACAAGGAAGTCTGCGCGACCTGCCATGCCGCTGGTGTAGCCGGTGCCCCCAAGTTTGGGGACGCGGCCAGTTGGGGGCCGCGCCTGTCGCAGGGCCTGGACGGCCTGACCAAGGTGGCGCTGGCCGGCAAGGGCGGAATGCCCGCGCGCGGCGGCACATCGCCTGATGACGTGAGCGACTACGAAATCGAACGTGCCATCGTCTACATGGCCAACTCCGGCGGCGGCAAGCTGCAGGAGCCGGCCGCACCGGCAGGTGGCGCCGCGGCACCGGCGGCTGCTCCGGCACCGGAAGCCGTGGCACCCGCAGCAGCACCCGCTGCCGCAGCAGCACCGGCACAGGTTGCTGCGCCGGCCGCAGCCGCTGCACCGCAGGCTTCGACGGGCGACGTCGGCAAGAAGGTCTACGACTCGACTTGCCAGATGTGCCACGCAGCGGGCGTGGCTGGTGCGCCCAAGTTTGGCGACAAGGCTGCCTGGGCGCCGCGCATTGCCGAAGGCAAGGCCAAGATGTACGACATCGCGCTGCACGGCAAGGGCGCGATGCCGCCCAAGGGCACCTACGCCGGTTCCGACGACGACGTGAAGGCTGCCGTCGACTACATGGCCGCCGCAGCCAAGTAAGTCATCACTCTCGTTGCGCGAAGAAGCCCGCTCAGTGCGGGCTTTTTTGTTGCCTGCCAAAGCAGGCGCCCAGTGGCAAGCCGATTGCTCACCTATGCTGGATATGCGGAGCCGATGCAGCCAGGCGGCATCGCTCCGCACGCGCCCAGGTTGACGCAAACGGAGGTTGCCATGCGAAGGGATCAAGGGTCATTGACCGACTGCTACTGGGCGGCGTTCGCCCTGATGCTCTGCGCCTCGACTGCCATGGCGGCCGAGAACTGGGTCAAGCTGTCCCCGCTGGCCGACAATGCCGGCACGCTCTACCTGGACAAGGATTCCATCGAGCGCAACAACGATGGCACTGTGCGCGCCACCTCGCGCGACGCCTATGACACGCCGCGCAAGCTCGCCGATGGCGTCGCGTACCAATACGATTCGCGCACGTCGGTCTACGACTGCAATAACGAACGCATCCTGCCGGTCAGCGCGCTGATCCAGGACAGCCAGCACGGCACCATCCTCTCCAAGAACATCGACAACCCCCGGTGGGAGCCCGTTGCGCCCAGCACGGAAGGTGAGGCCGTGCTGCGCGCGGTCTGTTTGCTGAAGTAGGGCCGCGTTACTGCGCGGCCGCTGCAGGCGCCAGGTCGACGCGCAGCGTGCCGTCTGCATCCATGCGGGTGGTGCCGCGCGCGGCGGCCTCGCGGTAGTGGTACAGGTCGAAGCGCAGCGGCCCGCGCGTCGATGTATCGGTAACGAGCACGCGGCTGTTGGTCACCAGCACGTTGTACATCTTCAAGTCACCGGACTGGATCCAGATGCGGCTGCCGGCGTCGGTCGGGGCGGGCGCGCACATGGACGGCGCCGGGCCGAAGCCAAGCACCAGGCCCTCGGGTGTCACGCGCGCTGTCTTCATCTCACCCACCAGGCGTGGCGGTGGGAACACCGTGGTCTGGTCCAGCACCATGGCGTTGCCGTCCAGCTTGGCGCCGCCACGATCGAGCGGTGCCAACTGCGACAACTCCAGCCCCATCCCCTTGAGCATCGCCAGCGTCTGGATGCCCATCACGCGTGCTTCACTTGGGGTGTAGACGAGGTAGCGTGACTCCTTGAGCTGGAGGGTGCCGCGCATGCCAAACGGCAGCCACACGCCCGGAAAGTGATTGCGCAGCTTGAGTCCGCCCGACACGTCGAGTACGCCATCGCCCGGCGTGAGCGACAGCGCGTTGAGCGAGCGCGGCGCGTAGTCCAGCAGGTACGTGTTGAACAGCGCGTCGAGCGATGCCTTGGGCACCGTTACCTCGCCGCCGAGGATGCGGATATCGAACTGGCTCGGGTCGTCCATGTCGACCGGCTGGCCGAGCGTGTGCGGCACGAGCTGCGCGGTGAGCTGGTGCACGTGGAAGCCGATGTCGCCGGTGATGCGGAAATCGACGTCGCGCATCTGCACCACAGGCGGCGCGGTGCGGGAGTCGCGCGCCGCAATGGCGCCGTTGGCATTGGCCGCACCGGAGGTCGGCTGGCAACGCTGGGCCCACTGCTGGCGGACCATGCTCAGTTCCTTGCGCTGGGCGCTGGCCATGGGAGGCTCGGCCGCACGCGTGAGCGTACTGGCCAGCAGACCGGCGAACCCCAGCGCCAGCAACGCCAGGCGCAACGTGAGGGCAGCAAGAGCGATGGCGGGGGCGATCATGGCGCGGTCCTCTTGGCGAGTTGCACGGCGGGTTTGGCGGAGGTGGCCGCAGGCTTGCCTGCACGCGCCACGGCGAGCGAGTCGAATGACGGCATCAGCACGCGAATGCTGCCGTCCGGCGAGAAGCGCAGCGACCCGGCAACGAGCTGATCCCGATAGCGGTACAGGTTGAACACGAAGGGCTTGGCCGGGTCGGCAACCATGATGTCGATGCGCGCGTTCATCGGCATCGAGCGCAGGAAGCGGATGTCGCCGCCTCGGAAGAGGATGTAGGGGCGCTGTGCATCCGCGGCGTTGGCCAGCGGCGGCATCTGCGGGTTGCCGTCGCCGATCTGCATGACGAGCCCGTCGCGCGTGACGCGGATGGCGGAGACCTTCAGATCCAGCGCGGGCGGTGGGAACAGCTTGGGCACCTGCATGACGATCTCGCTGCCGGTGAGCTGCACAGCCGGCGTGGACACCGGTAACAGATCGGCCAATTCGATATGTGCAGCGCCCATCAGCGCGCCGGCATCCTGGCCTTGCACCTTGACCACGTTGGGGTGGAACACGATGGTCTGCGAATCGCGCAGCACGAGCGGGCCGCGCAGCTCGATCGGCACCCAGGCGCCGCGCCGGCGCATCTCGGCGCGCATGTCGAGCACGCCGTCATCCAGCGCGAAGCTGAAGCGCCGCAAGGGCGGATCACTGCCCGGCCCGCGCGCGAAGACCACGGTGTTGAACAGCGCGGCCATGCTGTCGGCGCTCACGCGCACCATGCCACTGACGGGCTGCAGCGTGTACGACGACACATCGTCGAGCCAGACCGGATCGCCCGGCTGGCGCGGCACCATGCGCAGCGCGAGCTGGTCGACCAGGAAACCGACGCCGCCGTCAAAGCGGAAGTCGACATGGCGCAGGTACGAGATCGCATCAGGCTGGCCGGAATCGCGCAGCGTGGTCGGACGGACTTCGCGCGTGGCGAGGTTGCCCGATTGGAACGGCGCGCGTGCCTGCTGGCGCGCGTCTTCCAGTTGCTTGGCCTTGGCAGCTTCGATGCCGCCATGGCCGTCACCGGCACTCGCACAACTCTGCAACAGCAGCGCTGCACACAGGACGCCCGCAGCCCGAAGCGCCCAACTACGGTTGCCCAAGTTCAAGTTCCACATCGACGGTCTCCTCGTCGTGAGAAAAGCACCGGATACGTCCGGCAACCCGGCGCGGCTATGTTGCCGCGCTCGTGTAGAATTTTTTGCATGCCTGCCCGCAAACCAACCGGCGATGCCGGTCCGCCTGTTACGCCGCCTGCCCGCGAATTCACCATTGATGAGCTCGCGCGCGCGGCCGAGACCACTGTCCGCAACGTCCGCTCGTACCAGGACCGCGGCCTGATCGACCCGCCTGAGCGGCGCGGGCGCGTGGGCATCTACACGCAGGCGCATCTCGGGCGGCTCAAGCTCATCAATCACCTGCTGGCGCGCGGCTACACGCTCGCCAACATCCAGGAATTGCTCAAGGCCATCGTCGAAGGCCACGACCTGCGCTCCATCCTCGGGCTCGAATCCGCCATCAGCAGCCCGTGGTCGGATGAGCAGCCCAAGCACTTCTCGCTGCTGGCGCTGGCCAAGCTGTTTGGCCGTTCCATGTCGCGCCAGGCGCTGGCCCGTGCTATATCGCTCGGCATGCTGCAGCCAGACGGCCTGGGCTATCTGGCCCGCAGCCCCAAGGCGTTGCTGGCCGGCGCACAAATGGCGAAAGCCGGTTTCCCGTTGGTTGAAGTGCTCGACATTCTCGAGCGGGCCCGTCCGCATACGCAGGCCGTGGCCGACGATCTTGTCTCCATGGTCGTGCGCGAACTCGACAAGTACGGCGAAGGCCAGCTGCCGCCGGTCGAAGATGTGCCGCGTCTGGTCGACGTGATCTGGCGCATCCGCCCATTGGCGCTGGTGGCAGTCGAGGCCGAGCTGATGCGTGCGCTCGAGATCGCCGCCAACAAGTACCTGGGCGATCGCGTGGCGCAGGTCATCGAGCATTTGCACGAGTCGCCGAATCCCTCGAACTCGCCGGACAAAGGCTAGTGTCTCCGGCGCGCCCATGCGTGGGGCGCGCCTTATCTATTTCTAGTTTGATCCTGATGCAGTGGGTACCGCAGGTGTTTTGAATGCCTGCTCAGGACCCGGCTGCACTTGCCGCCGACAACTTGCGGCGGATCGACGGCGACGGCGCCTCGCCATTGGCGGCGGCATACGCTTCAATCTCCGAGATCAGCTTGGGCAGGCGCTCAAGCGCCGCGCGGTTGTCCTCATCCCACGGGTGGAAGGATGGCCGGAAGAAATCGAAGAACTCCGGAATGATCTTGCGCAGCGGTGCCGGGTGGATCCACAGGAAGTGGAACGCGCGGCCCAGGCCAAAGAACTTGTTCTTGCAGGTGCGGTCCGCAAAGATCAGCCGCAGGTGCACGTAAAACACCATCGACCAGAACAGCACCGTGGTCGTCAGCATCACCGAGGTGCGCAGGATGTAGCGACGCAGCCCTGGCTTGATGGCGAGGTTCCACACGTCGTAGCTCACGGCCTTGTGCTCGGTCTCTTCCATCGCGTGCCACAGCCAGACCTGGCGATAGCCGGGTTCGGAATTGCGGCCCAGGCCGTCTTCGTGGCTCAGCACCTGATTGGCCAGCATGGCCGTGTAGTGCTCCAGCGCCACTGTCACCGCCAACTGGTGCGACTTGGGCGTGTACTTGCGCAGCACATTCAGGAACTTGCCGACAAAGCGATCAATGCGATTGGCGGGCAGGCCGGCGCGGTCGAGCAGGTCGTTATACAGCACGTGCTCACGCGTGTGCATGGCCTCCTGGCCGATGAAGCCGGCCACGGCCTGCTTGAGTTCGGGGTCGGTCACCAAGTGCCGGTAGTTGCGCACGCTGTCCATGAAGAAGCGTTCACCGGTCGGGAAGAAGATCGACAGCGCGTTCAGGAAGTGGGTGACGTGGTGGCCTCGCTCGTGCCAGTTGCTGATGCGATCAGCTGGCAGGTGAGGATGCACGTCGCGGCGGACTGGCATCATGGGCGGTTCTCCTGGTATGTGGTTTCTGCAAGGCGCGCTGCTGCGCGGCCCTGGTCTAGGAATGCACAGAGGTCGGTCCCCACGCGCACGGGGTCTTCCTCCATCGGGATATGGCCGAGCGCCGGATACATGCGCAGCGTGGCGCCTGGAATGCGGTGGGCAAATTCACCGGCATGCGCGGGCGGGATCCACCGGTCGCGCTGGCCCCACAGGATCAGCGTCGGCACACGGATGGCGGCCAGCCCGCTGGTATCGACATCGTCAAAGCGGAACTTCGGCACCATCTGGCCGATGGCCTGGCGGGCACCGTCGGCATAGAAGAAATCGGCGTAGCGGCGCAGCGTGGGTTCGGACACGCGCGACGGGTCGCCATACACATCGCGCGTGGCGGCGCGGATGATGCCTTCAGGTAGCATCCACGGCGACGTCAGCCGCACGCTCAGGTGGTTGAACAGGTCGATGTAGATCGGCAGCTTCATCGGGAAGCCGGCTGAGTCGATCAGCACGAGCTTCTCGACACGGCCCGGGTGCCGCACCGCAAAGTCCCACGACACCATGCCGCCGAGCGAGTTGCCGATCAGCGTGAGCTTGGACAGCCCGAGCGAATCGACAAACGCGTCGATGAAGTCGCGATACAGCGGCAACTCCATCGCGCGCGGGCGGCCTTGTGCGTCGCGCAACGGCCCGGTGATGCCGAACGGCGGCAGGTCCAGCCGGATCACGCGGTAGCGGCGCGTGAGCTGGGGCAGCACGCCGTCCCACGTGTGCAGCGATGCGCCAAAGCCGTGGATTAGTAACAGCGTGCCCTCGGCGTTGGCTGCGCCTTCATCGGTGTAGTGCACGCGCGTGCCCATCAGCGGCAGGTAGCGCGACTGCGGCTTGGCGTAACGGGCGATCAACACGTCGCGCCCGATGCTGCGCAGGCCGATGCGGCCGGGGCGCAGCATCGCGCGGGCGACGTTGAGCAGCGTTGCGCGCGGGGGGCTGGCGAACAGTTCACCGGAAGCGGTGTTCAGCGGCGGCGTGGATGCGATGGTTTTCATCGGCCGGCTCCGGTCTTTACTTGGCGCGTGCGGTGGCCGGCGCTGCGTCGTCGCGCAGTGCCTTCTTGCGTGTGCGGCGGGCCTCGCGCACGACCAATGCCTGATAGGCGGCGGGCAGCAGGCGGGCCATCACATCGGCGGCGTGGGCATCCGGGCCGATCAGCACTCGGCGCTTGTTCTTGCGCACGCCATCGAGAATGACTTCGGCAGCCTTCTCGGCGGTGGTGATGAAGAACTTCTCGAACTCTTCCTTGCCCTGCTGCTCATCGCGCACCAGGAAGCCGTTCATGCTCGGCGATACGCGGCTCGACTTGGCGATGTTGGTCTTGATGCCGCCGGGGTGCACGCACGTGGCTGACACGCCGCAGTTCATCAGGTCCAGTTCCTGGCGCAATGCCTCGGTATAGCCGCGCACGGCGTACTTGCTGGCGTTGTAGGCGCCCATGCCCGGCTGCGCGAAGATGCCGAAGATGCTCGACGTATTGATGATGTGCCCATCGCCACTCGCCTTGAGCAGCGGCAGGAAGGCCTTGGTGCCGTGCACGACGCCCCAGAAATTGATGTTCATGATCCAGGCCAGCTCGTCGTCGTCCATGCCTTCGATCGTGCTGGACAGGGCCACGCCCGCGTTGTTGAAGATCAGATTGACCTTGCCGTGCGCGGCGGCGGCTTCTTCGGCCCAGCGGTAGACGGCGGCACGGTCGGCCACGTCGACGGCGTGCGTGGTGACACGGATGCGGTCGCCTTCATGCGCACGCACCAGTTGCAGCGTCTGCGCCAACGCAGCTTCATTGCGATCCGCCAGCGCGAGGTGGCAGCCCTCGCGCGCCAGTTGCAGCGCCAGCGTGCGGCCCATGCCCGATGCGGCACCGGTGATGGCGGCAACCTTGTTGTTGAATGACTTCATGACGTGGTCTCCGGGAGGCTTGCGCGCAGGTCAGGCGCGGTCGAGCGCTTCTTCGTTGGGGGTGGTGTCGGTAGCAGCAGGCACGGTGCGGGCGGGCACGCGCAGCGGTACGCCCTTGGGCACGGCCATCGGGCGCGTGCGGTAGTCGGCCAGGCGGAAGCTTGCGGTGGCGCGGCGGAACTGCCACGTGAAGCCCGGCCACAGCGTGGTGTTCTTGCCGGTCTTTGGATCGAGGTACCAGCTCACACAACCACCGGCCGACCAGATGGCATTCGACAGCCGCTTCTGGATGCCGTCGTTGAAGCGACGTTGCACGTCGAGACGTACGTCGATGGTCGCCACGTTATGCGCGCGCATCGACTTGAGCGCATCGACGATGTACGCCACCTGCGACTCGATCATGAACACCATCGACGAGTGGCCGAGCCCCGTATTGGGGCCCACCACCATGAAGAAGTTCGGGAAGCCCGACACCGTGGTGCCCAGGAACGCTTCTGCCCCGTTGCGCCATGCATCGACGATGTCCATGCCCTGGCTGCCAAGCAGCACGCCGCGCGGGAACGGATCGGTGGCATGAAAGCCTGTGCCGAAGATCAGGCAATCGACCTCGCGCCGCTTGCCGTCGGTGGTGACGATGGCATTCGGCTCGACACGTGCGATGCCGGTGGTAATGACGTCGACGTTCTCCCGCGTGAGTGCCGGGTAGTAATCGTTCGAGATCAGGATGCGCTTGCAGCCGATGGTGTAATCGGGCGTGACCTTCTCGCGCAGCACCGGGTCGGCAATGCGGCGCTTGATGTGGCTGCGCGCCATGCGCTCCACCGCCTTCATCAGCTTGGGGTGAATCACAAAGCCCAGCACGCGCGATTCGAGCATCCAGTAAATGCTGGTGCGCATCAGCTTTTGCGTGAACGGCAGGTGGCGGAACAGCCAGTGCTCGGCACGCGAGACCTTGCGGTCCGGCTTGGGCAGGATCCACGGCGGGGTGCGCTGATATAGATCGACGCGGCCGGCCTTGGGTGCGATCTGCGGGACGAACTGGATGGCCGACGCGCCCGTGCCGATCACGGCGACACGTTTGCCGCGCAGGTCGTAGTCGTGTTCCCACAACTGAGAGTGGAACGCCTTGCCCTGGAAGGTTTCGATGCCGGGGATGTTCGGCCACGACGGGCGGCTCAGGCCGCCCATGCCGGAAATGAGCGTGCGTGCGCGGTAGCGTCGGCCGTCGGCCATCTCCAGGTTCCACACGCCGGCGGCATCGTCGAAGGCGGCGCGCGCCAACTCGTGATGGAAGCGCACGTGCGGGCGCACGCCGAATTCATCGGTGCAGCGCTCCAGGTACGCGCGGATTTCTGGCTGCGGTGAATACATGCGCGACCAATCTGGATTGGGCGCGAACGAAAACGAGTACAGGTGCGATTGCACGTCGCACGCGCAGCCCGGGTAGTGGTTGTCACGCCACGTGCCGCCCACCGACCCGGCCTTCTCGAAGACCAGGAAGTTGTCGATGCCGTGCTGCTTGAGCTGGATGGCCATACCCAGCCCGGCAAAGCCGGTGCCGATGATGGCAACGTCGACCAGCGCGGGGGCGTCGCCGCCGTGCGCGGCCGAGGCAGACGAGTCGGCGCGAGGAAAATCGGACCGTGCATTCACGTGGTGTCTCCGCGGGCACCACATGACATCATGGGCGCCTCTTAATGTGACATTGATCGATGTCATCGTAGGAGGCGCCCCCGGTCGAGTCAATCGACCGATTGGAAAAGAACATCTAAAAGCGGCGCATCAGGCGCTTGAAACGGATTTTCCTTATGAATCCGTCACTTGCGTGCGGTGCACAACGCCCTGGCTGGCGGTTTCGAGCGCTGTCATCAGCCGTTGAAGATGCGCGAGCAACCGCATCACACGCTCGCCGGCCGTGTGCAAGTCGGCGTCGGCGGCGCTGTGGATGGCATGGCGGAAGGCCTGCATTTCGGCATCGACGGAGGGGCTGCGCAGCAAGGCCAGGGCGCCGCCCGTGCGGTGTGCCCATTGGCGCAGGGCGGTACGGTTGGCAGCGTTCAACAGTGGGCGCAACTGCTGCGCATCGTCATCCAGTGACGACAGGAAGATCCCGACCAATCCGTCCGCAGCCGGCCCGATGCCCAGCGTGCGCTGCAGATCGTCGAGCGACATGGCGATGGCGTCGTCGTCTGCCGCAGCGCCCGCGTCTGGCGCGTCCTCGGGGCCTGGCGCGGCCGGCCAGAGTGCCGACAGCGCTTCCTGCAAGGTGGCCAGTGTGGTCGGTTTGAGCAGGCTGCCATCCATGCCGACGGCGCGGCAGCGCGCGTGTTCTTCGGCCAACGTGGTGGCGGTGATGGCGATGATGGGCAGGCGCGCGCCATCCGCACGTTCCTGTTCCGTCTTGCGGATGTGCGCGGCCAGGTCGAATCCGTCCATGCGCGGCATGTGGCAGTCGGTCACGAGCGCATCGAAATGGCCCTCGCGCAGGCGTTCGAGCGCGGCGATGCCGTCTTCAGCCAGCGTGACGCGGTATCCCAGCAACCGCAGTTGCTTGGCGATCAGCTCGCGGTTGATCGGGTGGTCTTCTGCCACCAGGATGTGTGCGCCCAGCGCTTGGTTGGGCATTGCAAGCGGTGCGACGGGCGCTGGCGTGCTGGCCGGCTTCATCACCTCCGGTTGGGGCAGGGCACGCTCGCAGGCGTGCAGGAAGGCAAGCCAGCTCAACGGATTGACGCTGAGGACTGCGCCACGCTTGGCGTAGCGCACCTCACGCGTGATGCGGATGGCTCCTGGCTGCGCCTGCTGCGATGTGGTGAAGCGCATGTCTGCGCGGGCCCCCGACGTGACATGCAGTCCTGCTGCCTCGGCAAACTGCGTGAGGCAGCGGTGATCGATAGTCGAGTCCACGTCGATGGCAACGCTGCGGCCGGCCAACTGCGGCAGCGCATAGCGGGCCGCCACAACCGGCACCGGCAACCGTAGCGTGATGGTCGTGCCGCGCCCGGGGGCGCTGTCCATGTCGAGCGTGCCGCCCATCAGCCCGGCAAGCTGCCGCGAGATCGCCAGGCCCAGGCCGGTGCCGCCGTAGTTGCGCGTGGTCGAGCGCTCGGCCTGTACAAACGGCGCGAACAACGTGGCCTGCACCTCGGGGGTGATGCCGATGCCCGTGTCGGTGACATGGATGGCGATCTGCGCGGCGCCGTCGTCAACGCGGGCGCATTCGGCCTTGAGACTGATGCTGCCGCGATCCGTGAACTTGATGGCGTTGGAGAGCAGGTTGAACAGCACCTGCCGCACGCGCACGCTGTCGACCGACACCGTGGCCGGCACGTTGGCTGCCACGTCCACGTGTACCGCCAGCGATTTTTCATGCGCGCGGCTGGCCAGCAGGCCGACCGTGCCGTCAAACAGCTCGCGCAGATCGGTGTCCACCGGCAGGATGTCCAGGCGACCCGCTTCGATCTTGGCGTAGTCGAGGATGTCGTCGAGGATGTGCAGCAGCGCGCGGCCCGAATCCTGTACCAGCGACACCATCTGCTTCTGCTCGCCCTCCAGCTTGGTCTGCTGCAATAGCTCGACCAGCCCCAGCACGCCGTTCATGGGCGTGCGGATCTCATGACTCATCATGGCCAGGAAACGATCCTTGGCCAGCAACGCCGATTCGGCTGCATTCTTGGCGGCTTCCAGTGCGTCGGCCTGTTCCCGCTCTGCGGTGACGTCGCTCAGGTAGCCGTTCCAGACGATGCGGCCATTCGCTTCCCGGTGCGGGTTCGAGCGCGCATGCAGCCAGCGGATCGAGCCATCGTCGCAGACATGGCGAAACTGCAAGTCGAAGGGTGTCAGGTGCTGCGCGGAGGCGTGCTGCATCTCTTCCATGCGCTGGCGATCCTCTTCATGAATCAGCAGCGCAGGCGTGGACAGATACGTCAGCAGGTCGTCGGGATGGGCGCCCAGGGTCTCGTAAGCCTTGCCGGCTGCATAGGTCATCCGGCCCGGAGGCTGATCCGGCGCCATCTCGAACTGGTAGACCAGCGCCGGCAGCGATTCAGTCACCTCGCGCAGGCGCCGCTCCAGGCGCTCGGCGCGCGCCTGGGCTTCGCGGATCTCGCTGACGTCAACAACCGAGGTGATGATGCCGCCAGGCTGGCCGCCGGGCAGGTGGAACGGCTCGACCCAATACAGCACGTTGCGCGATTGTCCGTCGGGCGTGGTGATGGCGATTTCCTCGCGCGTGCTTTCGTCGGTTTCCAGGGCGCGCCGATTGATGTCGGACAGGTAGGCGATATTGCTCGCGGAATACAGGCCGAGTTCGCCCGGCGTGCGGCCCAGCAGCGCCTCGCGCGGGCGGTCGAACATGTTGCAGAAGGCGGCGTTCACGGCCACGTAGCGGTGCTGCGCATCCTTGGCCGCCAGCGGGAAGGGTACCGACTCCATCAGCGCACGCTGGAAGTTCAGCTGGCGCGCGAGCGTTTCTTCGGCCAATCGACGTTGCCGGTTTTCGCGACGCAGTTGCAGGTGCTTGATGAACAAGGCCACCAGTGCGGCCAGCACGATTGCCACCACCGGCCCGAACCTGGCAAGCAGTGCAGAGGCGGACGGGCCCAACTGATAGCTCACCGACAGCCACTTGTTGCGGATGCTGATCTGCTCACCCTCCGGCATGGCGAACAGTGCACGGTTGATGAGCGGCTGCAGCGCCGCATAGTGCGCCGATACCCCAACGCCGATGCTCTCCGTCAGGTTGGCCGAACCCGTTACCTTCAGTTCGCCAGGGAAGTGATGGCGGATCAGTGCGTCCGCCACCGGCAGGTTGACAATGGTGAAGTCGGCCTGCCCCGCGGCCACCTGAGCCAGTGCGTCATTGGGCGAGGCGGCCGGTACGATGCGGATTCTCGGCACGTTCCTGCGCAGCACGTCGGCCAGCGTATCGCTGCGTGGCAGGGCGACTACCTTGCCTGCAAGCTCGGACAGTGCGGCCACCGCCAGCGCATCGTTGCGCCCGACGATGACCATCGGGGTGGTGTCGACTGGGTGGCTGAACGTGAACCCGGGCGGGTGGTAATCCTGATCGGACAGGCCCAGCAGGATGTCGATCTCGCCCGCGCTTGCCTTGGCCAGCGCATCAGCCCAGTCACGTACATGCACGCGCTCAAAGCGCAAGCCGAGCGTGCGCGATAGAAAGTTCAGGTATTCGGGCAGGATGCCCAGCAACTCGCCGCGTTGCTCGTTGAAGCTGTAGGGCATGTAGTCGGCATCGGCTGCGTAGCGCAGGGGCGGCAGCGCGGCCAGCATGGAGCGTTCTTTGGCGGATAGCCGCAAGGCCACGGTGCTGGCGCCGCCCTGCGTGATCCAGCGCGTGCGCAGGTCGCTTATGGCGGCATCTGGCAACTGTGCGAGATGGCGGTCAAGGTAGCGGATAAGTGCGACGCGGTTGCTTGGCGCCGCAAAGTGCATTGCATCGACTTGCTGGTTGACCAGTTGTACAACCGACAGGGGCCGGTAGCGTGGCTGCGACATCAGCTCACGCGTCGGGTAGGTGACGCCCACATAGGCATCTGCTTCACCCTGCAGCACGGCGTCGAGCGCTTCGGTGGGCGTTGGTGTGCTCACCATGCGGACGCTGGGGTACTGGCGCGGCAGCTCTTCCACAAGCGGCGAGCCCTGTTCCACCGTGATCCGCGCGCCGGAGAAGAACGGATTCTGTGCCACGCGCGTGTTGTCGCTGCGTGCGACCACGGCAGTCGGGCGCTCCAGATAGGGGGCGGAGTATTCCAGGCAGCGGTCGTACTGAGAGCGCGGCACTACGCTCATGATGATGTCGACCTCGCCTCGGCATGCCGCGTTGAGCAGCTCGTCGCGGCGGCTGAACACGCGAGGCGTGATCCGCACGTGGTCGTGCGGCAGTAGTTGTATCAGCAGGTCGCCCGAGAAGCCGGTGAGCTTGTCGCCCGCCACGCCTTCGAGCGGCATCATCGATTCCCCGACGACACCCACGGTGAGCTTGGGCGGGATCTGGTGAAAGAGCTGGACGGCGTGAGCGGCGTCCTCCGCATGGGCTTTACCCGCGCCGCTCAGCCAGGCCAGCGCAACTGCGCAGGCCAGCAGGCCTGCACCGATGCCCATACGCAACCGCCCCCGGGGCGACAAGGGGGAGAACCTCACGCGCCAGCTCATGGCTCAGCCCTCGGAGGTGCCAAGCAGGCCGTGTCGCACGGCAAAGTCGAACAGAGCGGCCTCGGTGGTCAGCGCGAGCTTGCGCATGCCCGTCTGCTTCTGCGCGCTGATGGTCTTGACGCTGCGGTTCAGTCGCACGGCAATCTCGCTGACCGTCATGCCGGTCACGTACATGCGCAGCACTTCCAGCTCACGCTTGCCGAGCAGGTTGATCGGGTCGTTCTCGGCCGGTTCCGGTGCGACGGTGCGGCGGATGAGCTGGGCGTCGAGCTGCGGCGAGAGATAGATGCGATCGCTCAGCGCGGCGCGCACGCCTTCGAGAATGTGGCGCGGCTCGTCAGCCTTGCTGACGATGACCTTGATGCCGGCACGCAGGATGTTGCTCATCAGCGCGCGCGTCTCCAGCATGGTCAGCACCATGATGCGCAGGTCCGGGTGGCGGCGTGCGAGGAATTCGAGCAGGACGATGCCATCGCCGTAGCGGCTGCCTGGCATGGCGTAATCGGTGATGGCGATGTCGCAGCGCACGCGGCCGAGCACTGCGAGCAGTTCGTCGGCGCTGCTCGCTTCTCCCACCACCTCGAAGCCGTCGACCCGCGAAACGAGGTGCCGCACCGCGGCCACTACGCCAGGATGGTCATCTGCAATCACGAGTTGGATGGGGGGCTGCATGTCAACAAGTCTCCAGAGCGTGTAACGTGCGGCAACCTGTTTGCCGCATTGCCGAGAATCGCTGAAGCAGCAACGAGGGAAAATCGGAAAAGTCTTATTAATGCCCCTCGATCTGCGCGCTTCTGGTGCAAATTCGTTAAGACATGTCACAAGTGACGTGGCGCGTCCTATGTGAGGGCACGCCTTCGTGCGTGGCACAATGCACGCGCTCCAAATCTGTCGATCGCCATGACGCCCAACCTGCCCACCACTCCATCGGCTGCCACGCGCCAGCAGAGCGCCGAACGTTCCACGCTCGTAAGCGCCGGGGTCAATTGCCTGCTCTCCGCGGGGCAGATTGCGGCGGGGCTGTGGTCGCACTCGCAGGGGCTGGTGGCGGACGGTCTGCACACGCTGTCGGACCTGATTGCCGATGGCATCGTCTTCATCGCCAACCGCAACAGCCACAAGGGGCCGGACGAAGATCACCAGTACGGTCACGCGCGCTACGAAAACGCGGCGTCGCTCGGGTTGGGCCTGCTATTGGTGACCGCCGGTGCCGGCATGATCTGGGCGGCTGTGGAAAGCCTGCGCTCGCCGCAGGGGCCGGCGCCGGTGCACGGCTTGGCCCTGGTGGTGGCGCTGATTGCGCTGGCCGCCAAGGAGGGGCTGTTCCGCTACATGCTGGCGGTGGCCAAGCGCATTGGCTCGCGCATGCTGATTGCCAATGCGTGGCATGCGCGCTCCGATGCGGTGTCGTCGCTGGTGGCGGCGGTGGGCGTGGCGGGCAACCTGATGGGCTACCACTGGCTGGACCCGTTGGCTGCCTGCGTGGTGGGGCTGATGATCGGTCGCGTGGGCCTGCGCTTCGCGTGGGAAGCGCTCAACGATCTGATGGACCGCGCACTGCCGCCCTCAGAGGTGCAGGACATCCGCGCCAGCCTGGCTGCCACGCCAGGGGTCATCAACGTGCATGACCTGCGCACGCGCGTGACGGGCGATCAGGCACTGGTGGATGCCCACATTGAAGTCGACCCGCGCGTGTCGGTGAGCGAAGGTCACGCTATTGCCGTGCGCGCCCGCGCCAGTGTGCTGGCCGCGCACACCGCCATGGCCGTGCTCGATGTGCAGATCCACGTCGACCCGCGCGAGCGCATTGCGACCGATCCGCTGCCGCTACCCGATCGTGATGCGTTGCACGCCGCGCTGGCGCAACTGCTGCCTGCCGGCACGCCGCTCGATGCCCGGCACTGTGTACTGCACTATGTGGATGGCGCGGTCGAGATGGACCTGATCTTGCCGGCTGCGCTGGCGGCCGAGCCCGCCCGTATTGCCGCTGCGCTGCAAACGCGCTGGGACGGTCTCGTCCGCCTGCGCGTGCTGAGCACTGACTAACGGCACTGCTCGACCGCGCTGGGTGGTTGCGCCTTGGCTGGGTCAAAGCGCAACAGCTCCAACCCTTTTTCTGTGAGCGACAGCCAATCGAGCGAACCCGAGGTGCGCAGCAGCCCGATGCTGCCTACCGGGCGCCATTGAGCCGGTTTCTCACCCGTTTCCATTAGCGTGCCGGATAGCGTGAGCGAATCCGGCCCCACCGCGAACTGCAGCAGGCGGCCATCGGCAGCCGGCGTGTAGGCGGTGCGATCCGAGATGGTGATGCCCGCTTCGCGCACCGTTGCCGGCATGCAGGAGATGGATGCGCGTAGCTTGCCCTCGCTGTCGATCAAGTCGGCAAAGCCATTGCCCTTGGCAACACCAACCAGCAGGAAGCGCTCAACCGCTGGCAACCACGCAACGCTGTAGGTGTAGTACTGCAGATGTTTGTGCAGGAGCTGTTCGCCGGTCACGCGTCCGCTGACGGGGTCCAACACCGCGATCTTCAGATTGGCTTCGGACTGCCCAGGCACGAACTGCTGCCAGGCGAGCAGTGCCCGCGTATTGCCGCCCGCGATCATGGGCCACCATTCGCGGCGTTCGTCGGCAATGTTGATGTCGTGCAGGCGCCGGCCACGTCCGTCGTACACCTTCACATAGACACCGTTGCCGCTGCCGAGGTTGTCGACGCCGCCGCCGTTGATCCAGCCATCGGAATAGAACACCACGAAACGATCGCCCACGGCCGTGATGTGGCCTGAGTGCCCGCCCGATTCCACCTGCTGCGGGTACGGCTTGATCGGGCGCAGCGCGGTGTTGTAGATGCCATAGCGCTGTGTGACGTTTTCCGGTGCGTTCCAGCCGTCTTCAAACGACACCATCACCTGTCCGGTGCGGTTGCGCGCCACCGTGACCGGCTCCTGCGCCTCGGGTTTCTGGATGAAGATGCGCGGCGCGTCCAGCACGCCTGTATCGGCATGCCACTGGGCCACGTACACGTCGTGCGGCCAACTGCCGTTGCGATCGGCACCGCGTGGCGGCAGGCCCGAGGCGCTGAAGAACACGTTGAACGTGTTGGCGGCCGTGGCCGGCACGGCGCCAATGCCGTGCATGTACTGGCGCGGGTCGGGTGCACTGGCCTGGGCAAGGGTGGCGGCGGCCAGTGTGCAGGTCAGGCAGGCCAGGCCTAGCAGCGCGTGCCGCAGGCGGAACGGGAGGGACGTCGGTCGGGGCATGCAGTGCTCCATAGGCGGCGCTCCATCGGGAGCAGGGTGCAAAGGCGTAGCAAACGCGGAACCCATTGGGCCGTGCCCGCATGGTGAAGTTGCTGCGCGAACGGGGGAGCCCATTCGGACGAGGGTGGGCCCTAACTCCTCGCCATGGCAATCAAGTTTCGGCCCTGCCTGCCGTTCTCATGGGCAAGAGCGGAACCGATTCCGCCGATCCCTTCCCCAGCACGGTCAGAGTGGGCTCAAGCCTGCCGCCCTCCGCGCTAAAACCGACCAACGAGAACAACATGACGCAGCGAGTTGCAAGTGAGTCAACGCGCCGATGGCGCAGTGAAGTGGCGGAGGCACGCTCTACCGTGCGGCAGGAGTTTGGCGTGTCGCCCGAGAGTTTGCCGCGCGAGGCACTCATCGCCGCTCTGACGGATGCCATCTGGGCGCAGCGTGCTGCCTATGCACGCATGCGCGAGACGCTGGTCGTGCAAACCGAGTTGGCCGACGAATCGATGTGACCTGTGCGCGCCGGCTTGTCGTGCCGGCCTGCACAGGCGTTTTCTAGTAGGTGATGTGATGCGGTACTGCGGTTCGCTGGATCTGGAACATCTGCTGCGCCAGCCGTTTGCCCAACTGGGGCGGCTGGTGCGGGACACCGACACCGGGCAGCCCCTGCCCCCGGTCGAGGTGGCTGCACGCGCCGTGCTGCTGCGCGCCGCAGGCTACGAAGTCATGCCGATGTGCGCGCATCACGACCACCGCGGCTTCTGCCTGGGCCACGCAGACGAGCCCATTGGGGTGTAAGCGTCCAGCGTGTGCGTAGATGTGCACAGAATGTCGGATGAAACCCGGCCCTTGCGCCGGGTTTTTCATTTCAGCGCGTCCAGCTCCGGGTAGTGGCGGAAGATACCCATCGTGTTGAAGGGAAGACGCCGTGGCGATTGCAGATACGCCGCAATGTTTGGCTGCGCGGCCACGCGATCACGCAGCGCGACCAGGTGCGGCAGCCTGCGTTCATAGCGCTGCATGTGACGCGGGAACGCGTAGCGCAGCCCCGCCACGATTTGGAACAGCGACAAGTCCACATAGGTGAGCGCGCCTCGCACCGCCCAGGTCGGGCCGACGGGATTGCGATCGAGCACGCGCTCGAAGTAGTGCAGGAACTTGGGGGCGCGGTTGGTCAGGAAATCCTGTGCGCGGCGCAGCGCTTCGGTCTGCTGGTCTTCGTAGTACTCGCACGAGGCGATCGGGTGGTGCGTGTCGTGAATTTCCACCACGAAGTCGGCAATCGTCAGTTGCAGGCCGTGCGTCCACAGCCCGCCGGCCTCGTCCTGCGGCGCCAGGCCGTAGTGCTGGCCAAGGTACAGCAGGATGTTGGCCGTCTGCGCGATCACCAGTTCGCCGGCCACCAGAAAGGGCGGTGCGAACGGCGGTGTGGTGATGCCGGCATCGTCGAGAAAGGTTTCGATGGCGGCCTCGTCTTCACGGCCGATGTCGGTGTACGGCACCGCCGCCTGCTCTAGCGCGAGGCGCACGAATTCACCGCGGCCCTGGATCTCGGGCCAGTAATAGAGCGTGGTTTCCATGGTCGGGCCGGGTCAGGGAGGGCCAGCGCTGCGTGCCGCATCGCAGCAGAAAAGGTGACTGCAAACGATAATAGGCGGTCGACTTTGCGCTTGTTGCCCCATTCTTTCGCTGTGAACGCTCCATCCTCCGGCGCGCCTGCCGCCGCGCCAACATCTGCGCCCGCCATTGAACCCGCCGACCCTGCCCGCTGGCTGGTCCGAGGGCACCCCGGCTATCTGCGCGCCAATCTCGCGCTGTTTGCCGCGGGCTTCTCCACCTTCTCGCTGCTGTATTGCGTGCAACCGCTGATGCCGTTGCTGGCACATGATTTTGGACTCACGCCCGCGCAGACGAGTCTCGTGCTGTCGGTGTCGACGCTGCTGCTGGCGTTTGCAATCCTGTTTGCGGGGCTGCTGTCGGAGTCGATCCACCGCAAGACATTGATGGGTGGGTCTCTGGTGCTGTCGTCCGGGCTCACCTTGCTGGCGGCGGTGCTGCCAGGCTGGCATGACCTGCTGGTCACGCGTGCGTTGCTGGGCATCGTGCTGGGCGGCGTGCCGGCAGTGGCGATGGCGTACCTGGCCGAAGAGGTGCACCCGCAGGGCCTGGGCATGGCGATGGGCCTGTACGTGGGCGGCACGGCCTTTGGCGGCATGGCCGGGCGCGTATTGACCGGCGTGGTGGCCGACCATACGGGCTGGCGCATCGCCATGGGCGTGACCGGCGGGCTGTGCCTGGTGGCTGCGCTGGTCTTCATCTGGTTGCTGCCGCCGTCGCGCCGCTTTGTGCCGCGCAAGGGTCTGGTGCTTGGTGATTTGCTCGACACGCTTGCCGCGCATCTGCGCGAGCCCGGCCTGCGTGCGCTGTTTGCCATGGGCTTTCTGCTGATGGGCGGCTTCGTCACGATCTACAACTACGCGAGCTTTCATCTGCTCGATGCGCCGTACTCCCTGAGTCAGACGGCGCTCGGGGGCATCTTCATGGTGTATCTGCTGGGCATCGTTGCGTCTGCATGGTTTGGGCGCATGGCCGATCGGCATGGCCGCGGCCGCATGCTGCTGACGGGCACGGTGTTGATGTCGGCCGGTGTGCTGCTGACGCTGGCGGCGCCGCTGGTGCTGGTGATCGGCGGCATTGCGCTGCTGACCTTCGGCTTCTTTGGCGCGCATGCAGTGGCCAGCGGCTGGGTTGGGCGCCGCGCGCAGCGGGCCAAGGGGCAGGCTGCAGCGCTCTATTTGCTGGCGTATTACCTGGGGTCCAGTCTGATCGGCACGGCGGGCGGCAAGCTGTATGCGCCGTGGGGCTGGCCCGGTGTGGTGGCGCTGGTGTCGGCACTGATGCTCTGCGCGCTGGCCACAGCCGCCTGGCTGTGGCGGCGTGCCCCTCTGCCGCTGGGCGCCAAGCGTTGAGGCCTCGGGCGCCGCGCCAACGGGCAGGGCGCGAGGGAATTCGGGTATGGTGCAGTGTTCCGTGTCTGCACGATCGCTTTCCTCATCATGCGCACCCACCTTCTGTTATTGACGCAGCGGCTGCCGCTGCTCGGGCTGTTTCTCCTGATGCTGGGGGCCGCGCATGCGGCGCCAGTGTCGTTCTCCAAGTTGGCGGGGCTGCCTTCCTCCAGTGGCAGCGCGTCTGCGCCAGCGGCCACACCCGCGCAGACACGCGAATCGCTCGATGCCGTCATCACGCTGCTCGACAACGATCAGCAGCGCGCCGCGCTTGTGGGTGAACTCAAGCAGTTGCGCGATGGCGTGACCGCGCAGCAGAAGGTGCAGGCCGAGCAGGCGCCGGGGCTGCTCGGCGCTGTGGCCTCGCTGATCGAGAACGGCTCGGTGGAAGCCGACGTGGAAGCCGGCGCGCCGCGCTACTGGCAGCGCCGCCTCGAAGCCGCCAGCGGCAACGCCAGCCTGCTCGTCGCGCCCGAGAAGCGCATGCGCATCGTGACCGACTTTGTGGGGACCGTCGCCGTTTGGGCAGCCATTGCCGGCGGGCTGCTTGGCCTGGGCTGGTTGCTGCGTCGCATGTTCGGCATCCAGGCCGGGCTTGGCGCCCACCCGACCACGCGCGCCTTGTTTGTCGATGCACTGCGCAAGATCGGCCCGTGGGCGGTGTCGTTTGCCGTGTTGATGCGATGGGAGCACGAGGCCACGCCGGGCTTTGTGCTGGCGGTGGTGCTGGCGTATGCCATCGTATGGGGCGCGATCATCACGGCGGGCGTGGCGATGTTGTTCTCGCTGTTTGCCGGCAGTGCGCACCGGCGTGTGGCCGTGGAGTACCTGCTCAAGCACGGCATGTGGCCAATCTTCCTGACCGCCAGCCTTGGCGCCTGTGGCGACGCGCTGCTGGATCCGCGCGTGGCGCTGATGCTGGGCGGTGCGCTCAGCCTGCTGTTGTCGACCGTCTGCAATGCGGTGTCGTCGATCATGCTGGCAGTGGGCGCGCTTTGGGCACGGCGCCCGATCGGCCAGTTGATTACCAACCGGCCGTTGGAACTGCGTCAGGGCGAGCACGCCGGCAACGAGGTCCGCCGGTTGATTGCTGCGCTGTGGCCGGTGCCCGTGGTGGTGCTGGCGGGCGTGACGGTGGCGGCCACGCTCACCATGCCCGACAACGTGGATGCCATCTCGCGCCGCGCGGTGATGACCTCGCTGCTGCTGGTGGCGGCGTTCTTCCTGACCGCCGTGGTGCGCCCACGCGCGAACTGGCGCTCGCACCTGCGGCTCACGAGCACGTCACCGTACGTGGAGCGGCTTAAGCATTTCTTTGCGGCGCTGGTGCAGCTCGGCATCTGGATTGTCTTTGTCGAGCTGGTGCTGCGCGTGTGGGGCCACACGCTGGTGGAGGTGATGCACAGTTCCGTAAACGGGCGGCGCATTGCCGATGCGTTGGCGGGGCTGATCAGCACCGTGTTTGCCACATGGCTCGCGTGGATCTTGCTCGATACGGCCATCCTGCGGGCGTTGTCACCGGCCACATCGCGCGCGCAGCCCAGCACACGTGCGCGCACGATCCTGCCGCTGCTGCGCAACGGCCTGAAAGTCACGCTGATCGTGACGGCCGCCATTGGCGTGCTGGCCAACCTGGGCGTGAACGTGACGCCACTGGTGGCCGGCGCCGGGGTGATCGGCCTGGCGGTGGGCTTTGGTGCGCAGTCGCTGGCGCAGGACCTGATTACCGGCATCTTCATCCTGATGGAAGACACCATCAGCGTGGGTGACACGGTGGATGTGGGGGTGGCCACCGGCACCGTCATCAGCCTGACCATTCGCACGGTGCGATTGCGGGACGGCACGGGCGCGATCCACTCGATTCCGTTCAGCCAGATCAAGACCGTACGCAACCTCTCGCGCGATTACTCGTTTGCGGACTTTGAGGTGCGCGTTGCCATGGATGCCGATCCGCAGAAGGCGATCGACCTCGTACGCACGGCAGCCGACCAGATTGCCGGCGAGCCGCGCTTTGCCTATACGCTGTTGGGGGGTGCCGAAGTGTTTGGGCTGGACCGATTTGACAGCAGCAATGGCGGCGCCATGATCGTCAAGGGCCGCTTCAAGACGCGCCCGCAGAAGCAGGCCGAGGTGCTGCGCGCCTTCAACGTCGTGCTCAAGGATGCGTTTGATGAGGCGAAGATGCCGCTGGCGACGCCGGCTACGGTGTTGCGGACGTCGCCCGCGTTTGAGCAGTGGATGACGCAGGTGGGTGGGGAGAGGGTATCGCTGGGCTCGAATGAGCCGCCTGCGGGGGCGACTGCTTAAGGACGTTGTTGGTTTGCGCCCTTTTCGTCCCCTGCCGGGGGCGACTCACTTTCTTTGTCTTGCCAAAGAAAGTAAGCAAAGAAAGGCGCGCCCGAGATGGCGAAAGATTCCTTGAATTTCCGTAAGCGGGCGGAGACGGGGAAAACTCGCTTCGCTCAAACAGTTCCCCGTCTTTTTTCCGCCCGCCTACGAAAATTCAAGGCGCCATCTAGGGCAGGGTACGGCCACACCGTCTAGACGCTTGCGGTAGCGCCATGTCCGGGGAGGTCGGGCGTCGATCTTAGAACCCGTGACGCATGCCCACCATCACGCCGGTCTGTGACGACTTGGGCAGCGCGGCGGCCAGCACGGTGCCGGCGTCCTTCTGGTGGGTGTAGTCCATGCCGACGTACAGCCAGGTTCGCTTGCTGACCACGTAGTTCATGATCGCGTAGGCGGTGTAGCGCAGGCCGTCGGGGTTGCGCTGGCGCGTGGCCATGCCGCCCACCACCAGGTTGTATTGCCCACTGAAGTCGTACTTCACGCCGCCCAGGATCAGGTCGTTCTTGGTGGGCGTGCCGTCGCGGTAGTTGATGTAGCCGAGCATCAGCTTGGCGGGGCCGACCTGCACGCTGCCGCCCGTCGTCCACGTGCGGGTGGCGACCGACAGCAGGTCCTTCTGTTGCTCCCATGCGCCGCCAACGGCGAACGGGCCGCTGGCGTAGTTGAGCGATAGCGCGCTGTAGTTGCCCGCTGAAAACGCGCCCGCCTGTTCGCCCATGCCGACCATCACGCCCGGGCGCAGGCCGTTGAAATCGCCCACGTACTTGACCGAATTGTCGATGCGCACGCCGGTGGCGGTGACGTGCCACGCCGTTGCTCCCAGGTTGCCGATGGCGAGCGCGTCGTACTGGCCGGCCGTGTTGAAGACCAGGTTTTCCTGGCGCCCGAACGTGAGCGAGCCGAAGCCCCCCTCCAGGCCAACATAGGCTTGACGCCCGAACAGGCGCGACGTGGCTGGTGTGGTGGGCTTGTAGCCGCCCATGCCCATGTCGTTGGTCGAGCCGACACCCGTGTCCGGTGCGAAACCGCTGACCAGGTGGAACACGGCCTTCAGCCCGTTGCCCAGGTCTTCCGACCCGCGAATGCCGAAGCGGCTGCCGCTGTAGTAGCCGCCAACCTCTTCTGCCTTGCCGTGGCCGGCGGCATCGTTGTTGGTGCTGTAGCGCAGGCCGGTTTCCATCACGCCGTACAGCGTGACGCTGGATTGCGCGTGCGCGGCACCGCAAGCGAGCAGGGCCGCCAGTGTGGCGGCGGACAGTGGAATGGAACGGATCGAAGTGGTCATGTGGCTCCCTTGTCGTTGTATTGCCGGAGTGGGTTTCCGGATTGGCTCGGGGGCCGACTCTCAGGCAAGTCGTGTCTGTAAGGGTTGAAGTTACGCGCGCACCGGCAAAGCGCCGCGCACGCCTCGCCGGGTGGGGCGGCGCACGGTCTTTGTGCGGTGTGCGTAAGCCGCGGACTTACAGATTCTTGGGGGTTTTCCCTCGGGCCGGCGGTGCGGCACGGGGCTGCCGCTACACTGGCGACGTTTTCGCTTGCTCGCCGACATGCCTTCGCTCTCCGTGCCCGTACTCAATGCATTGCGTGACCAGTTGCCCGCGCTTTCACCGGCGCAGCAGGGTGTGGCGCGGTTGATCCTGGAGGCGCCGGAGCTGTCGCTCGAACAATCGGTCGAGACGCTGGCCGTGCGCGCGGGTGTGTCGATGCCGACCATTGTGCGGATGTGCCAGGCGCTCGGCTTCGAGGGCCTGCGCGAGTTCAAGGCCACGCTGGCTGCCGAACTGGCGCACGCGCAGCCGACGCTGCCGGGCCACGTCGGCCGGGCCGACCCGCCCGCACTGGTGGCCAGCAAGGTCATCGACGGTGCCACGCGCGCGCTGGCAAGGCTGCGCGACACGCTTTCCGCCACCCACATCGACGCCGCCGCCGAGCGCATCGCCCGTGCACGCCGTGTCGATTGCTATGCGGCCGGTGCGGCCTCGTCGTTCATGGCGAACGACATGCAGGCGCGGCTGATGCGGCTGGGGCTGGCGTCCAACGCCTACTTTGATGCGCACCTGCAGTTGGTGTCGGCCGCCACGCTGGGTGCATCGGACGTGGTGGTGGCGTTTTCGCACGTGGGGCGCATGCCGTATCTGCTGGAGTCGATTGCCTACGCGGCGGAGCAGGGCGCCTGCGTGATCGCCATCACCCAGGCGGGCACGCCGCTGGCCGAGCGCGCGCAGATCGCGCTGACGGTGGATGTGCCGGAAGATGCGGTGATGCGGGTCGGCACCGAGGCGTACCTGGTGCATCTGACGGTCATCGAGATCCTGATGACCTGTGTGGCGCAGCGCCGCGATGAGATGGTGCGCGCGCGCATGCGGGCGATCCAGCGGCTGCTCACAGAACGGAGCGTGGACCGCCCTTAATAAGGGCAAGCGTTACAGCCGGGCGATGATCAGCCCAAGCGTCAGCACGCTCCCCAGCCCGAAGATCGTCCAGCCGACAGTACGCCGCTTGGTGGTCAGCACCCACAGCCACAGGCCCGAGATCGACAGGAAGATCAGGCAGCCGGCCAGCGTATCGACCAGCAGAATCCACGGCACTGTCATGCCGACACCCTTGTGCAGATTGTTGAGCGTGGCGAGGAAGCCGTTGTCGGTTTGGCGAATCGATACCGAGCGGTTGCCGGCCCAGTACTCGGCCTGAACCTGCGTGGTGGCATTGCCGAAGCTGAAGGTCCACTGCTCGGGCTGCATCAGTGGCTTGGCGGTTTCACGCGGGGTGTCACCTTCGGTCTTGGCGGCGCTGTCCCCCGACCCGTCCTGACCTTCCTTGGCCTCCTTGTGACCTTCCCCCTTGGCCGGACGCTCGGCCCAGGCTACAGGCTTGGCCTTCTCCACGCGGATGCGGTTGGCGGGTTCCGAAATGCTTAGCGTTTGTTGCAGCCACGCTCCCATGGCCTCGGGCGTGGCAGGCATGGGATCGGGCAGGGCGATCTGCGTGTTCGTGCGCTGCTGCGCCACCGGCAGTTTCAGCACGGCGCGGTGGTTCAGCCAGATGCCGGAGACGCCGAAGATCAGCCCGATCACCGCCCCCCACAGCCCGAACCAGCCGTGTGTCTTGCGTAGCCAGCGCACCAGGGTGGCGCGGTGGTTGGCAGGGTGTTCGGCTTTGGCTTTGGCCGGGCGGGCGTTTGCCGCCGGCTTGACGCCGGGTTCGGCCGAAATGGGGGGATGCGACAGGTCGGTCATGAGGCACATGGCGACACTGCGGCCGCCGATGGGAGACAAATCGACCGGTCAATATAAATGAGAATGATTCTCGTTGCAATGCGTGTGCGCTTACAACGTAATCCGTTCCAGCGCCCGCCGCGATGCTTCATCCGCCGGATAGAAACACTCGATGCGCATTTCCTGCAGCCCCGCATCGCGCGGTGTACCGAGCGTGGTGAGCGTGGTGAACAGCGAGAGCGTCACACCGTCGCGCTGCACGGTCACGGGCAGGAAGGGCAGCGGATCGCCGGTGCCGGCTGCCGTGGGCGACGACGGCGCTTCCGCCGCATCGAACAGGGCGGGCTGCAGCGCGCGAATGTCGTGCAGCAGGCGCTGCGTGGCCGGGTCGATGGCGTGCAGGGCCAGTTCCTGCCGCACGCGCCGGGCGAGGTAGCGGCCGACTTCTTCGCGGTTGACCATCGCCTGCCACAGCCCGGTCGGGTCGAACACCAGCTTCATCATGTTGACGGCACCGGGCGCGCCCTCGGAGCGGTCGTCACCGATGGCCCAGCGCATTAGGCGCCGGTGCGCGGCGTTGGCGTCGAGCAGGTGCCAGAAGCGGTCGAGCACGATGGCCGGATAGGGCGCCTGCTTATCGAGGATCAGCTTCACCGCGTGGCGCACTGCCTGCATCATCGGCGAGGTTTCGTCAGATGGCGTGGCCAGGCCCTGCTCTGGGTACGCGGGCGCGAAGCCGGCGGCCAGCAGCATCTGGTTGCGATGGCGCAGCGGCACGTTCAGTTCTTCGGCCAGTTGCAGGATCATGTTGCGGCTGGGTGCGGCACGCGCCGATTCCAGAAAGCTCACGTGCCGCTGCGACACCCCGGCTGCCAGCGCCAGGGCCAACTGGCTGTAGCCGCGCCGGGTGCGCCAAAAGCGCAGCAGTTGCGGGAAGCGGGTCAGCGCGGCTTCGGGCGGCTCGGCGCTGGCCTGGGCGACGTCGGCGTCATCCAGCACGGCGGTGCTGTCGGCGGAGGGAGGCTGGGCGGGTTTCATGGCACCTATTGAAGCAGAGTCGGGTAGGTGCGGCGATTACCTGTCGCGTAATTGTGACCGCCACCCCTGCTGCCCATACTGCCAGCATCCTCGACACCCCGAGCGGAGTGCCCTATGCAGCGCGAACCGATGGACTACCCCGCCGATGCGCTTCCCACCCGTGAGGACCACGTGCGCACGGCCGACGGCTGGTTGCTGCCCGTGACTGTCACCAGCCCAGGGCTGGGTGCACACGGCACGGTGGTGATCTGCTCGGCGCTGGGCGTGCCGCGCCAGTTCTATGGCGCCTTTGCGCGCGGGCTTTGCCTGGCCGGCTGGTGCGTGGTGACGTTCGACTATCGCGGTATTGGGGACGCACTGGCCACCGGGCCTGCGCATTTGTCACCTGCGCCGCGCTTTGCCGATTGGGGCCGGCAGGACATCGACGCCGTGCTCAAGTGGGTGCACGACACGCTCGTCCCCGAGGGCTGTGGCGGGCGCAGGCTGGTGGTGCTCGGCCATAGCGCGGGCGGACAACTGGCCGGGCTGGCGCCGCACATCGTGCATGCCGATGCGCTGGTCCATGTGGCGGTGTCGCTGCCCAATGCGCGGCTGTGGCCCTGGCGGGGGCTGCTGAGCCGGTCGCAGCTGGCGTGGCTGTTGCGCGTGCGGATTCCGCTGATGGCGGCCCGTGTGCGCGGCGGCATGCTGCCGCTGTCTGCCGTCGGGATGGGGCCGATGGCGATTCCGGCCACCATCCTGGGCGATTGGGCGCGCTTTGCCCGGCAGCGCGGCTACCTGTTCGCGCCGGGGGCGGGGTTGGACACGTCGCGCTACCCGAGGCTCGCGGTGCCGCTGCTCGCCTGGGGTTTTGATGACGACCCGATGGCGCCTGCCCGCGCCATCGATGCGCTGGTTGCGCAGTTTCCCGCCGCCAGCGTCACGCGCCGGCAGGTGGGCGGCGCTGCGCTGCCAGCCAAGGGCGTCGGCCACATGGGCTTCTTCCGCGCGTCGTCCGGTGCATCGTGGTGGCGCGAAACGGTGACGTGGCTGGACGCATTGCCCGCCCTCGCCTGAGGTCTGGCGAACTTAGAACGTGTAGACGACACCCGTGCCGCCAAAGTAGCTCTGCTTGTTCTGCACGATCGGGCTCTTGGCGGCGTTGCCCAGCAGGCGCGTGGTGCCGATCGCCGTCTGCATGGCCCAGTGGCGCGAGAAGGCGTGTGTCCAGGCCACCGTCACCGAAGCGGCCTGCGGACCGCTGCCCGCGTCGTACTGCGCAAAGCCGCTGTTGATCGACTGCTGCGGCGTCACCCCGAAGTACGTCTGCATGTACTTGCGCGAGCCGAAATGCAGGCTCGGGCTCACGCTGATCTTGCTGGTGCCCCAGCTCACCAGCGGCGTTGCCATGTCGATGTGCCCGGACCAGCCGCGCTCGCGGTTGGTGAGTGGCACCTCCAGCGAGGCGGTAGCCGTGGTCTCGCCGACGATCTTGCCGCCCACCGTGAACACGCCCAGCAGCGAGCCCTTCACCGAGCCCATGCCTTTCAGGTAGTCCGAGCCGGGGCGGCCATAGCGGTTGGTGTCGGAGCGGCCCGGGTCATATGACAGCGCAGCCGACGCGAACATGCCGTTCAGGAAGCGGATGGCATAGCCCGCACCGCCCTGGGTTGGGTCGATGAACCAGCCGTTGCCGAAATCCGCCCGGAAGCCTGGGCCGGCGGTCACGGTGTACTGCTTGCCTCCCTGGTAGCGCGGGGCCACGCCTGCGTTGAGCGACAGCGAGTACGAAGCCTCGTCGGCATACGCAGACGCTGCCGGCAGCCACATGCCCGAGAGCAGAACCAGGTAAGGAATGGAGAAGCGGGATGCAAGACGCTGGGGGAGACGCAGGGAGAGATGAGTCGACACGTAGGACCTCTTGTTGGACCTCTTGAGAGAGAGTCCGCAGTCTGGCGAGAGGCCGCGCGCACGTCTGTCTGGAAATTGCCAGGAAGTTGTGCGCAATTGTGCGCGAGTGTTTGCAAGTTTCGCCGGGCCCTCCACTTGCAAGCCGCCCGCCGTACACTGCGCCCCATCAAAAGAAAAACGGGGGTATGAGCGATGACGGCGATGACCGACGAGCCGCTCAAGACCAAGGTGCTGCTGATCGAAGACGACGACCGTCTCGCGCAGCTCATCAGTGAATACCTGAGCAACTACGAATTTGCCGTGGAGGTGGTGCGCCGGGGCGACATCGCCGTGGCTGCCGTGCGCGAGCATGAGCCGGCGCTGGTGATCCTGGACCTGATGCTGCCGCACATGGACGGCATGGAAGTGTGCCGGCGCATTCGCGGGTTCTCACGCGTGCCGGTGCTGATCCTGACGGCGCGCGTGGATACCTACGACCAGGTGGCAGGCCTGGAGATTGGCGCCGACGACTACGTGCTCAAGCCCATCGAGCCGCGCCTGCTGGTGGCACGGGCCCGCGCCTTGCTGCGCCGCGCTTTGCCGGCCATGTCGAATTCGGAACCGGCTGCGCCCCATGACGACACGCTTGTCTTTGGCGAGCTGGCCATCTCGCCGCCCAATCGCACTGTGAGCTGGCGCGGTCAGCCGGTCGACCTGAAGACGGCCGAGTTCAACCTGTTGCTGATCCTGGCGCGCGCCGCGGGCACCGTGCTCAGCCGTGACGACATCCTCAAGCAGCTGCGCGGCATCGAGTTCGACGGGCTGGACCGCACCGTGGATTCGGGCATCTCGCGCCTGCGCCGCCGCTTTGGCGATGCCTCACCCGAGCCACACAAGATCAAGACGATCTGGGGGCGCGGCTATCTGTTCAGCCCATCGGCCTGGGAGGATTGAGCCGTGCTCAAGTCCCTATTGAAGCTTTACGCCATGGTGGTGCTGGCGGCGGCGCTGGCGCTGATTGGTGTCAACAAGTCCTTTGTCTGGTTGTTTCACGACACCCTCACGCATGGTGAGCGCGAGGTGCGCAAGGGCTATGCCTTTACGCTGCAGGACTACCTGGACCATGCGGGCCCGGCCGGCCGCGACGCCGCACTGGCGCGCCTGAACAAAAACGCGTGGGAGAAGTTCGATCTGGTCGACCCGGATACCGTGCCGGATCTGTCCGCCCAGCAGCGGCACGATCTGGCCGACCACAAGCTCATCCTGATGACCAACGGCAAGGACTACTACCTGCCGCTGCGCGATGGCACCGTGTTGCATGCCTACAGCGCAGACATGGACTACCTCGGCATCCAGTTGATCGCCTACTCGCTGATCGCCATTGCTGCGTTGTTGCCCCTGCTGGCCTGGGTCTGGCTGCACTGGCGCGACCTGCGTGCGTTGGAAGAGGCGGCGCGCGGTTTTGGCGCGGGCAAGCTGTCGACGCGCGCCCAGTTGCCCAAGCGCTCCAACGTGTACGGCCTGGCGCGCCAGTTCAACGAGATGGCCGAGCGCATTCAGGGATCGATCCAGCACCAGCGCGAGATGATGAACGGCATCTCGCACGAGCTGAAGACGCCGATCGCGCGGCTGGAATTCGGCATCGCGCTGCTGCAGTCCCCCGTGCCCGAGGCGCAGCGCACCCTGCGCCTGGACGCCCTGCGCCATGACGTGCGTGAGCTGGACGAACTGGTCAGCGAACTGCTGGCCCTGAGCCGCCTGGAGCAGGGCGCCACGCACCTCGTGCTGATGCGCGTGGCGGTGGGCGAGTGGCTCGACAGTGTGGTCGCCAGCGTCGCCAACGATGTGGCGGACCGCCAGCTCACGCTGGCCGTGCACACGGAGGCAGCCCCCACCCACCATGTGTGCGATCCGCGCCTGGTGGCGCGTGCGTTGCTCAACCTGATCCGCAACGCCGCGCGCTATGCACGCAACACCATCACCGTTCGGGTGGAGACCGGCCACGCCGGTGCGCTGCTCCTGACCGTGGAAGACGACGGCCCCGGCATTCCGGCGCCAGACCGTGCACGCGTGTTCGAGCCCTTCCTGCGCCTGGACGCCAGCCGCGACCGCCACACCGGCGGCTTCGGCCTGGGCCTGGCGATCGTTCGGCGTATCGCGCTGGTACATGGCGGCGAAATCCGGCTCGATGCCGCAGAGGGTGGCGGCGCGCGCTTTGCGATGCTGCTGCCGGCGATGAGCATACCGCCGATCTAAGCGGCGTCCCCTTCCGAGCCCGGCCGATGCAGGAACGCGCTGGGGCTCTGACCGAACGCCCGGCGGAACATCGCCGAGAACGCGCTCTGGCTGTTGTAGCCCAGCGCCTGCGCCACGCGTGCGAGCGGCACCCCCTTCGACATCATCGGAATGGCGCTGGCGAGCACCGCCTGCTGACGCCACTGAGAAAAGCTCACACCCAGTTCCTCACGAAAGCGCCGCGCCAGCGTGCGCTCGCTGGCGCCCACGTCACGGGCCAGGGCATCGAAGGTGAGTGGCGTGCCGGGGTCGGCCATCACGCGCTCACAGAGGGCGCGCAGGCGCTTGTCGGTGGGCATGGGCAGATCCAGCGGCAGCGGGGCGCTGTGGCGGATTTCGTCGAGGATCAGGGCGCCCATCGCCTGCTCGCGCGCGGGCGGCAGCGGGTGGCGTACGTCCATCGCCGCGATGAGCTCGCGCAGCAACGGTGACACCTCCATCACACGGCACTGCGCCAGCGTGCCCGTCGCCAGCGACGGGTCGGCGTACAGGGTGCGCAGGAATGCTGCCTCGACCACCCACACCTCATGCTCGATGCCGGGCGGAATCCAGATTGCGCGTGAGGGCGGCACCACCCAGGCTGTGTCGCCGGCCTGCACGCGCAACACGCTGTTGTGGCTGTACGCCACCTGCGCCCACGGATGCGTATGGCGCGGGAAGCGCGTGTTGGCGTCCATCTGCCGCGTGTACAACCGCACCGGATGCGCCGGAGAGGGCGGCGTGCGGCCTTCGACATCGGTGGGCAGGAGGCGCTGTGGCATGGCGGGTTTGCGACAGAAGCGGTGGCGTGAGTCTAAAACGACCCCGGCAGGACTTGTCGAAGCCCCTGCGCGATGGCAGGCTATCGCCCGCGTGAATGATGTTCCGCGCGACCAGAACGACAAAGCGGGCCGCCCAGGCGGCCTCGACAATAACGCCGTTGCCCAAGATGTGACGGTGAAGGGTGCTAGCAATGCAAACGGGAAATCACACGCGTAGCCGGGGGGCGCGCGGAAGAACCTGGCGCGGCCGGCCGTGGGCCGCCGCGCTTGCGGTCTCGCTCACGCTGTACACGGTGCTCGCGGCGTCTGTCGCCCGCGCCGACATCAGCGTCATCCAATCGTTGCCGCTATCCGGCTCACAGGCTGCCACGGGGCGCGCGCTCAATGCTGGCGCCCGGCTGTACTTCGACTGGCTCAACCTCGACGGCGGCATCAATGGCGAATACATCCGCCTGGTCGCCCGCGACGATGAGCAGAAGGTCGAGCAGACCGTGCGCAACGTGCGCGACATGGCCAAGATCGACAACCCGGTGGCGGCGCTCACCATCGTGGGCACCGCCAATGTGGAAGCGCTCATGCGCAACGGCGTGCTGGCCGAGGCCAACCTGCCGCTGGTTGGCCCGGCCACTGGCGCCACCACCATGACGGGCGATCCGTGGGTGTTCCCCATCAAGGCGAGCTACCAGCAGGAGATGGACAAGATGGTGAGTGCGCTGGTCACCATCGGCATCACGCGCATCGGTGTGCTGTATCAGGACGATGCGCTGGGCAAGGAGGCGCTGGCGGGCGTGGAGCGCACGCTGAAACCCTACAAGCTGACGATTGCTGCCACGGCCTCGTACCCGCGCAACACGGCCGCCGTCGGCCCGGCGGTGGACAAGCTGCTGGGTACCGATGTGCAGGCGATCTTCCTGGGGGCCACGGCGGAGCCCGCCGCACAGTTCGTCAAGCAGTACCGGGCGCGCGGGGGCGGGGCGCAACTGCTTGGGCTGTCGTCCATCGATCCGGGCATCCTGCTCAAGGTGGCGGGCATCGAGGCGGTGCGAGGCTACTCGCTGGCGCTGGTGATGCCCAACCCGGGCAAGAGCGTGAACCCCGTCATCCGTGAATTCAACCGCGCCCGCACGGCCGTGGGCGCCAAGGATGTCGACCTGTCATTCCGCGCGGTGGAGGGCTTTGTGGCGGCCAAGGTGCTGGCCGAAGCCGTGCGCCGCGCCGGCTCCAAGCCCACGCGCGACCAGGTGCGCCGCGAGCTGGCCAACCTGCGCAACTTTGATGTGGGCGGCGGGTTTGTGGTGGATTTTTCTGATCGCACACGACCGGGCTCGCACTATGTGGAGCTGGGCGTGGTCGGGCCGAACGGGCTGGTGATTCAGTAACGCTGCGCGCAAGGTTCGAACCTCAAACGCGAGGCTTTGAACTCGGACTGTCGAGCTTGGAACTCCGCGTGTGAGGCTTTGGGCTCGGATCGTGACGTTCATCACTCGGCACGTGAGGCTTTCAGCTCGACCCATGCGTCTTTTGGCTCGGCGAATGGATATCGGAGAGCCATGTGTGAGGTTTTTTGCTTCGAAGGTCGAGTTCAGTGCTCGGCAGGCGGTGCTCTGAGCGTGAAACGTGAGGGTTGGGGGCTTGTTGGCGCGCGTTCGTCGGAATGAGGGTGGGGGTTTCTGGTGTTGGTGCATCCCCGGTATCGTCCCCTGCCGGGGCCGACTCACTTTTCTTTGTCTTGCCAAAGAAAAGTAAGCAAAAGAAAGGCGCGCCCGAGATGGCGACTTCCCCTTGGATTTGTGCAACCGGGCGGAGACGGGAAAAACTCGCTGCGCTCAGACAGTTCCCCGTCTTTTTTCCGCCCGCTTACAAAAATCCAAGGCGCCATCAAGGGCAGGAAAGTCAAAGGCCAAACCGGCGGTCAACGAATGTGAGCGCCAAGGCGGGGGTGACGCCGATGCGCGCAGCGGCACCCAAGACGAAGTTGTGCGCAGGCAAGAGATTGTTTGCTTTTCCTCTGCCCTATGCGGCGCCTTGAATTTCTGTGAGCGTGCGGATAAAGGAAGGAGCCTTGTCTGAGCGCAGCGAGTTTGGCTCCTTCCCCGCACGGTCACAGAAATTCAAGGAGTCTTTCGCCGCATCGGGCGCGCCTTTCTTTGCTTACTTTCTTTGGCAAGACAAAGAAAGTGAGTCAGCCCCGGCAGGGGATGAAACAAGGGATGGACCACCAGGGCCCGCCCCGGCAGGGGGTGAAACAAGCGATACACCACAAAAAAAATCCCCCGAGACAAGCCCCGGGGGAGGATTCATCCGCAAACTGCGCCAGTGATCAGGCAGCCGGGGCGGTGCCCGCGCCGTGCACGTGCTTGCCTGCCGGCTTGACGATTGCCAGGGTGGCGATCAGCCCGCACAGCGCAGCAAACGACACCCATACGCCCGGCATTGCTTTGTTGCCGGTGGCGTGGATCAGCCACGTGGCAATAGCCGGGGTGAAGCCGCCAAAGATGGCCGTGGCCAGGCTGTACGCCAGCGAGAAACCGGTGGTGCGCACTTCCGGCGGCATGATCTCGGTGAGCGTAACGACCATCGCGCCGTTGTAGCTGCCGTACAGGAATGACAACCACAGCAACACGGTCAGCATGCGGGCGAACGACGGTGCGCTCACCAGCCACTGCATCGCGGGGTAGGCCGTCAGCAGCATCAGCACGGTAAAGAGGATCAGCAGCGGGCGGCGGCCCACACGGTCAGACACCGCGCCCATCACCGGCAGCCAGAAGAAGTTGGAAGCGCCTACGCACAGCGTGACGATCAGGCTGTCCATGTCCGACAGGTGCAGCACGCTCTTGCCGAAGGTCGGCGTGTACGCAGTGATCAGGTAGAACGACACCGTGGTCATCACCACCATCAGCGTGCCCGCGCCCACCAGGCGCCAGTTCTGGCCCATCGAGCGGAACACGGCAGCCAGGTCCGGACGGTGCTTGCGCTTCTGGAACTCCTCCGTCTCTTGCAGCGAGCGGCGGATGATGAACAGGAACGGCACGATCAGGCAGCCGATGATGAACGGCACGCGCCAGCCCCACGCGCTCATTTCAGACGGCGGCAACAGGAACGACATCAACACGCCCAGCAGCGCGGCAAACATCACCGCCACCTGCTGGCTGGCCGACTGCCAGCTCACGAAGAAGCCCTTCTTGCCCGGGGTGGCGATTTCGGCCAGGTAGACCGACACACCGCCCAGTTCCACGCCCGCAGAGAAGCCCTGCAGCAACCGGCCGATCAGCACCAGCAGCGGCGCCGCCAGCCCGATGGTGGCGTAGCCCGGCACCAGCGCGATCAGCAGCGTGCCGCACGCCATCAGCGCCAGCGTCACGATCAGGCCCACGCGGCGGCCGTGGCGGTCGATATAGGCGCCGAGGAAGATCGCCCCCAGCGGCCGCATCAGGAAGCCGGCGCCGAAGGTCACCAGCGACAGCATCAGCGACAGGAATTCGTTGCCTGCAGGGAAGAAGGTGTCCGCAATGGCCTTGGCGTAGTAGCCGTAGACCATGAAGTCGTACATCTCCAGAAAGTTGCCGCTGACCACCCGGAAGATGGCGCGGGCCTTGGATTCGTTGGGGTTATGGGTATGCATGGGGTGCCTCACTCAACAGCTTGGGTACAACGTGAAGGTGAACCGGGCAGCGCTGCGGTGCGCGTTGCCCGGGCCGCCTCGTAAAAAGTGGTGATGTGGTACGGGGTGCTCGACGGCATGTCGGCGCGCAGGCACTGGCCGGTGGCGGCGTCGATCACCTCATGCCAGCCGTGCGCGTGCAGGAAGCGCGCAAACCACGCCGGCAGCATGTGCGCGAGCATCGCGCCGTGGGTTTCGGTGCATAGCGCGAGGGCTCGACCGTATTCGGTCTGCGCCCAGATGCGCTGGCTGGCGTCGCGCATGGCGCCATCCAGGCCGAGTGCGAGGCACACGCCCTGCGTGTCCGGGTCGACGCCCAGGCTGCAGGCGGTGTCGAGGGCGCGGCCGAGCGTTTCGGCCAGGTGGCGGCCAGCGTCGGAGCGGGTGAATACGTCGGCATGCGCCCGCACGAGGTAGAACCATTCGAACTGGTGACCGGGCTCGATGCGGTTGTCCGGACTGGCTTCGTCGACGGGCAATTCGGTGATGCTGCCCGTGCGCGTATCGATGAAGCGCGCGAGGATGCCCTCGGCCAGCGTGCGCACGCCGGCTTCAGCCCAGGCGGGCGGTTCGCCCAGCGCGGCGGCGGCCAGGTAGGCCTCGGTCAGGTGCATCACCGGGTTTTGCGCAACGCCGGCCAGGGGCACGGCAAATGCCGCATCCATGGCGGCCACCGGCAGCGCGGCGGTATTCGTATCCGTGCCCGCACGGGCAAAGCGGCGTGCAATCACCTCGTGCGCGTCGTCCATCAGGGCGGCGGCGCGCGGGTCATCGCTCACGGCTAGCCAGTGGGCGGCCGCGAACAGCACGAAGGCGTGCGTATACAGATCCTTGGTGGTGTCCTGCGGGGCGAGCGCGCTGTCGATCGAGAACAGCCAGCCGCCGTTGATGGTGTCGCGAAAGCGTGTGTCAAGCGCGTGACACAGCGCGGCGGCGCGCTCGGCGCACAGCGCCTGGTGTCGCGTCGAGAGCTGTGTGGCGCGCGCAAATGTATACAGTTGCCGCGCGCAGGCCATGGCGCGGTAGCGCGACGTCGATGTGGGCGCCAGCGTGCCGTTCTCGGCGATCAGCGCCTCATAGCAGAGCCCCGCCTGGGCGTTCCAGCCGGGCCCGAGCCACATGGGCAGCAGGACGTCGTCGTAGAAACGATCGAACGCCTCCAGGGCGACCGTCATGTCGGACGATTGGCCCGTGCCAGGCAGCGAAGTCTTGGAAAACGTTGGAAACATGTGCGCCGTGAGAATCGTGGCGAATGGCTTGGGGCCAGTAGGGCGTGAATTGTGCGCCAATTGAAGAATAGGCGCCACGCGGATCGGCCCCAATCCCGGTTTTGGTGAAGGGTTGTGGGTCCAATGAAAGGTTTCTTGCTGGATGCTGCCTGGGCGGGTGTTTATGCGAAGATGGCTCACCCTTGGTTTGGCCTAGACCCATGCATCGTCGCGACCTGCTCAAGCAGTTGGCCGCCGGGCTGCTTGCCCTGGCGCCCGGTTTGTCCCGCAGCATAGCTTCTGGCGATCGCGCCGGCAGTCCGCTCGGCGCGCCCGAACCGTTTGACGAAACGCGCCTGCTGGCGCGTGCCCGTACGCTAGCCGCCCAGCCATATCGGCCACGCAGCACGCAGCTTCCTGCGCCGCTGGCCACCCTGGGGTGGGATGGCTACCAATCCATCGGTTACCGTGCCGATCACGCCCTCTGGGCCGGGCAGCATCTGCCGTTCGAGGCCCGTTTCTTCCACCTGGGGTTGTTCTTCAAGTCGCCCGTGCGCATGCACGAGGTGGTCGACGGCCAGGCGCACCTGATTGCCTATGACCCGGCCATGTTCGACTACGGCAGGAGCGGGCTGGACCACCAGGCGCTGCCGGTCGATCTCGGCTTTGCAGGCTTCCGGCTGACCACCAAGGCGGACCCGACGCGGGATGTGGCCGCCTTCCTGGGCGCCAGCTACTTTCGGGCGGTGGGCGGGCAGTGGCAGTACGGCCTGTCGGCGCGCGGGCTGGCGATCGACACCGGCCTGTCGCGTCCCGAGGAGTTTCCCGATTTCACCGAGTTCTGGCTGGTGCGCCCAGCGCCTGACGCCGAGACGCTGCGGGTGTATGCCTTGCTCGACTCGCCCAGCGTGGCCGGGGTCTACCGCTTCGACATCCGCCCCGGCGACACGCTGGTGATGGACGTGGGCGCTACGCTCTTCGTGCGCAAACCGATCGAGCGGCTGGGCATCGCACCGCTCACCAGCATGTTCCTCTACGGCGAAAACGACCGCACCGACCGCGCCGGGGATCGCCACAGCGCCGCCCGCCGCTGGCGCGCGTCGGACTGGCGGCCCGAGATTCACGATTCCGATGGCCTGGCCATCTGGCGCGGTTCGGGCGAATGGATCTGGCGGCCCCTGGCCAATCCGCCCATGCTGCGCAGCCAGCGTTTTGCCGATGACGACCCGCGCGGCTTTGGCCTGCTGCAGCGCGACCGCAACCCCGACCACTATCAGGACGACGGCGTGTTTTACGAGAAGCGCCCGAGCGTGTGGGTTGAGCCCACGCACGGCTGGGGCGAGGGCGCGGTCGAGCTGGTGGAGCTGTCGGCCAACGATGAGACGTTCGACAACATCGTCGCCTTCTGGCGTCCGGCCGTGGCGCCGCAGGCTGGGCAGGAATTGGCGTTCGGCTATCGGCTGACCTGGGGCGCGCAGCCTGCCGCCGCTTCGCCACTGGCACGTGTGGTGGCAACGCGCACGGGGATCGGTGGTGTGGTCGGCCAGCCGCGTAAGTATTTTTCTTGGCGGTTCGTGGTCGATTTCTCGGGCGGGGAGTTGTCGCGGCTTGGGCGCAGCACGGCCGGGTCGACCGTCGAGCCGGTCATACGCGCCTCGCGCGGGCGGGTGGAGATTGCTTCGGCACGGCCGCTGGCCAGTATCGACGGGGTACGGGCGATGTTTGATGTGGTGCCCGATGCCAGCAATGCGCCGATTGAGCTGTCGCTGACGTTGCAGTCGGGGGAGCGGTTGCTTTCTGAGACTTGGATGTATCAGTGGACGCCGCCGGTGGATCGGGCAGTTTGAGGTTCAAGAATTAGAGCGCCCGGCGAGTGCCGGGCGGTGGGTGAGGCTAGTCTGCTACCGTCGAATTGGCGTGGGGCCCGGACAGCACGCATGCGGGCATCGCGGGTTGATCCCGATGTAAGCGGTGTTGATATACAGCGATGCCTTTTCCATGGCCCCCACTTTTCTTTATCGATTTGATGGTTCCACGGGTTTAATCGTGGGTTCTCCATCGGCGGTGCAACAGCCATTGGGGCAGCCTGGTCCAAATTCAATCATTAGTGTTGACGGTGTGACTCCCGAATAGGGGTCGGAATGATATTTTTCCGCACCACCGAAAACGATGCGATTGCTGTCTTCTCCCATGCCAACCAAGAAGCTCTTCACCCATTGGGCTCTGCGCTCAGCCAAATCCTCCGTTTGTTGACCCACGTCTTTGAACCCGACTAGAACAAATATCTGATGGTTGGGATATTTCTTCATTTCTACGGCCCACGAGGCGAGTCTTGCTGCCTCGCCGCCTTCCAGTCGATCCGCCCACTCTGGAAAATGGGCGTAGAAGTGCTCGCTTGGCTTGCAGGCGAGTGCTGCCGTTGTTACGTAGAAGAAGGAAATGATCAGGAGTATATTTTTTACTAGTGACATGAATATTGCGGTGGCGGGAAAAGAACGCACAGGGAAATTCTGTGTACTTTCCTCTTCATTGTTTGCTGATCGGTTCAGGGCTGCGGCAACATGGGTGCGGATAGACTGGTTGGAATACTACGACCGCCATACCAATAGGCTTCGCATTGCGAGTTTCATCACCGTGGACCACGTGGCCATAGCGTTACACAAAAATCAGCCCGGTCCATCGCAGAGTGCGCGCAGGGTTGACTATCACCAATCAACAGGTTTGTTGGCCGGCTCTCTCGCCCAGTTGGCGTAGTTTGTTGGCATCGTATCGGCGTGGATGCGATGTAGAGAAACGCGTTCCCTCCGCACCTCGCTTGCCGAGTCATAACCGCTTCTGTGAGTAATGCGACCTTTTACGGCATCGTTGGAAATCGTGCCGGCAAACTCAAAGAGGTCCCGCGAGGGACGTCCTTGCGAACCAGAGTCTCGAGTGAACTCTATGCCAGTCGATAACTTTGCTCGAAACGTGATGATGCCTGTCGATGGTCTGATCTTGGCATCTTCAATGATGCCGCAGGGTGTTTCGATTCCGGTTGATACGCAGAACTTGCCAAAAACTCTTTGCTCTTCTTGGTAAAGATCCAGGGCATACCCTTCAGTGTGCGGGTCGTCGTTACTCCCCACAGTTTTCTGATTGGTAAAGAAGCCGAGGTGTCGTGCACTGGGTGGGGCAGCCAAGGAAGCAGTGGCCACGAGCAGCAATGCGGAAAATAAGAGCCGGCGCATTTCAGTGTCCGTCCGTTGACCAGTGAGGTTTATCCGAGGCGCCGCCAACAAACTTGATGACACCGTAGCTTTGACCGACTTGCTTCAAGGTAGCGTTCATGCCAGTTCGCGGCGTCGAGGAGATCGTGATCAATTCGTCAGAGGCGTTTCTAATGGCCAAGCTGCCCGACCAACCGATCGTCATATCGATTGCTTTGCGCTGGGTATGCCGGCTAACCAGAGCCGCTGCTATCTGAAGATTTTGCATGCCATATGCGTTGACCATGTCTCTGGCGGCTCGAACAGAAGCTTCCAGCGTTGGGTGAACCCATTCAATATTGACGCCATCCATCGTTGGCACTGCCGACGGGGGTGTTCCGTGGGCAATCTTCCACGACCAATGCATTAAGTAAGCTCGCTGTGGTGGGCGATACGTCGCGGAAACCGTGATCGTGGCGCCAGCGTCTCGCATGGCTTCTATGAATCGATCCACGGATTGACTGAATTCTGGCGTCAGAGCCGACGTGCTATTGCTACCCGGGAACCTTGCGACCCATTGCGAGCCGCTTAGCTCGTTGCCCCCACTAACAACTGCAGGGCTCTGGTTCGCTTGAGGTGTGAGCTGCGCTGTTGTCATAGTAGGGAATCTCGATTTTTGCGATTAGTGCTGTGTCAGCAGAAACCTTCTGTGTATGGCCTTTCTCGTCGGTTACCCCTATGAATTGCCTACCGTCTTCAAGGGTGATTTGGTAACGCACGTGGCAGAGGTCTTCTCCGGTTCTTTCATGTTTTGCATGGAAAAACAGGTCATAGCGTGAGTTGACCGGCGCAGGGCGAGTCAGGTGGCTGGCGCTTGCGCTGGGAGATGCCGGCATCGACGGGCTGACCGTCCCCGCCGACCCTCTGGACTCAAGAAAAATCCCCGGATTCGCGCCAACGATCACGCGGTTCTTGCCGCATGGGCAGAGCACGAGATCACCGTCTACCACAGCGTCGCGTCCTTTCTCGGAGATGCCCTGTCCGGTGCCAAAAATCTTGTACGTGCCTTTGCACTGGCCGCAGGTTGCCTCGTCGCCGCTCAAGGCAATCAGCTTTCTGTTGTCGGAAAAGGTGGACGAAAAGGCGAAGACCATCCCACCCGTGGTGGTTGGGTCGCCGTGCCTGACCACGGCCTTACGCATGGTTGCGCTCCGGCAGGACATAGGCCGGGTCAAGCAAACCGGCGATGGGTTTGTCTTCGTTGACGAGGATGCCGAAGCCGTTCTGTAGGCCCTTGGTAATTCTGTCGCCGTTGCTCAGGCGTGAGCCGATCGGTGCAAAAGGCTTGCCGTCCCAGGCGGCTGCGAAGCCTGCACTGTCAATGTTGGTGGCCTCGGTGCCGTCGTCATAGGTCACGATATCGCCGACGCGCGCGAGGGCGAGTCCGCGGTATTCAGCCTTGGTGCTCAGCTTGCTCACACGCCCGCCGCGCTTCGTCTCTGCGGCGAGGGTCGCAAAGGCGTGCGTCACTGCGTTGGTCTGCTGTTCCTGCATCGTTGCTCCGTTGTTGTTTTACGCATCGATGGGGCAGGTCTTCACTTGTGCTGAAAGCCGCATGGCGGATGGCACAACCTCGGCCCTTTACCCCGCGCAGAAGACTCTCAGAGACGATGGCAAGCAGATATAGGGCGCGTCCGATCTTGATTTCGTGTTTCTGAAATCAGAGTTAATCGCTCTTGATGTTTGCGAGAGAGGGCGGGACTTGGCAAAGCGCGCTGGATCAACGGCGACGCGCCTTCCCGCTGAATTTGTCCACCATCTCCGCCCAGCCTTCGGGCCCCAGCCGTTCCATTGTCGCGATGTTCCGCTCGTAGATGTCCGCTGCATCGGGTACGGCTGCGGCGGCGCGGGCGATGCTGTCTTCGCGCAGCAGATGCAGGATCGGGGCGGGGGCGCGGTTGGTGGCGTTGGCGATGTCGTCTGGGTCGGCATCGGCAAAGACGAAATCGGGGTGGAAGCTGGCGAGTTGCAGTTCGCCTTCGAAGCCGGCTTTGGCGAGCAGCGCCTCGGCGCGTTCGGTGAGGGTGTGGAAATCGAAGAAGTCGGCCAGTGCGGGAACGAGCAGCAATGTGGTGTCGATGTCGGCGGCGGGTGTGCTGTGCAGCAGGTCGGCTTCGGCGCGCAGGTGGTCGAGCACGTCGCCGTCCATCGTGGCGCGGCTGACGACATAGCGTACCTGCCGTTTGACGTGCACGGCCTTGGCGAACGGGCACAGGTTCAGGCCGATCACGGCGTCTTCCAGCCAGCGCTGCACGCGGGTGACATGGTTGGCGGCGGTGTCTTCGCTCAGCGGCAGGGCATCGGCGGGTGGATCGAGCAGGACGAAATGCAGGGGGCGGTCGGACACAGCGGGCACGGAGGAGGAAACCAGCGCGCAGTGTAGTCGATGGCTCGGGAGCGTTTCTTGCGACACAAAGGGTGTTGTGACTTGCAATATTCGGCGCGCGGCGTTTGAGGCGCGTCGAGATCACTTCGGAGTGCCTCGGGCACCGCTTATGTGGTTAATTCATCCCTCGAAACGAACTGAGAAGGAGCCCAACCATGATCGAACCGCGTGTACTGAAGAACGCATTCGCCATGGCTGCCACGCTCGCCGCGTCGGCTGCCTTGGCCCAGATGACACCCGCACCCCAGACGTCGCCGCAAACCACGGGGACGGTGCAGACCGCACCGGGCAACCCGGCACCGATGACGTCATCGTCGGACCCGCTGGTGCAGAAGCGCATTGACGACAAGGCCGCCAACGACGAATACAAGGCGCGCAAGTCCGAAGCCAAGGCCGCCTACAAGGAAGAAAAGAAGGCTGCCAAGTCCAACCGCAAGGCTGAGAAGAAGGAAGCTACCGCCAAGCGCAAGGAAGCCATGAGCGAGCAGGGTGGCCCAGCCCAGACGCCGGTCAGCGAAGGCAAGTAAGCGGTTGACGGCATCATGAAAAAGGCGACCCGAGGGTCGCCTTTTTCTTTGTGCCGATGTGCGGTGCTCAGTGCCCGCGCGAAGCCGTCGGCAGGCGTACCTGCGCAACAGCCATTTCCCACTGTGCGATGCGGCTGAGTGCCTCATCCCGGCTGATGACCGGGTGGAAGGTGCGTGAGGCGCGCCATTGCTGCGCGACCTCGTCTTCGCCACGGTAGAAGCCGGTGGCGATGCCGGCCAGGTATGCGGCGCCGAGTGCCGTGGTCTCGATGATCTCGGGACGCACCACCGGAATGCCCAGCAGGTCGGCCTGGAACTGCAGCAGCAGGTTGTTGGCCGAGGCACCGCCGTCCACGCGCAGCTCCGAGATGGTGGAGACGGCGTCGCGCGTCATGGCTTGCAGCAGCGCGGTGCTTTGAAAGGCAATCGACTCCAGCGCCGCGCGGGCGATATGGCCGATGGTCGTGCCACGCGACAGGCCGACGATGGCGCCTTGTGCGGTTGGGTCCCAGTACGGCGCGCCCAGGCCGGTGAACGACGGCACGAACACCACGCCGCCGGAATCGGGCACCGAGGCGGCGAGGCCTTCCACGTCAGCCGAGCGCTGGATGGCGCGCAGGCCGTCACGCAGCCATTGCACCACCGCACCGCCCACGAACACGCTGCCTTCCAGCGCGTAGCTACGCTTCGTGCTGCTCTGGCACGCGGCTGTGCTGATCAGGCCGTTGTGCGATTGCACCGCCTTGTCGCCCGTGTTGAGCAACATGAAGCAGCCGGTGCCGTAGGTGTTCTTGGCCATGCCGGGTTTGAAGCAGGCCTGGCCGAACAGGGCCGATTGCTGGTCGCCCGCAATGCCGCCAATGGTGAGCGAGGCGCCGAGCCAGTCGGCATCGGTCTGCCCGAATTGATACGCCGACGGATGCACCTCGGGCAGCAGGCTCGGGTGGATGTCGAGCGCGCGCATGAGGTCCGCATCCCACTGGCCAGTATGGATGTTCCACAGCATCGTGCGCGACGCGTTGGACACGTCGGTCACATGCAGGCGGCCGCGCGTGAGTTGCCACACCAGCCACGTGTCGATGGTGCCGAAGGCGAGTTCGCCACGGGCGGCGCGCTCGCGGGCGCCGTCCACATGGTCAAGAATCCAGCGCAGCTTGGTGGCAGAGAAGTACGGGTCGATGACGAGGCCCGTGCGCTTGCGCACTTCGTCTTCCAGGCCCTCGGCGCGCAGGCGTTCGCAGATGCTCTCGGTGCGGCGGTCCTGCCACACGATCGCGTTGAAGATGGGTTTGCCGGTGGCGCGTTCCCACACCACGGTGGTTTCGCGCTGGTTGGTGATGCCCAGCGCGGCCATGTCAGCGGCCGTCAGCTTGGCTTGTTCGAGTGCGGCGCGGCAGGTGGCGAGCTGGCTGTTCCAGATGTCGAACGGGTCGTGCTCTACCCAGCCGGGCTGCGGAAATTGCTGCGGAAACTCCTGCTGGGCGCTGGCCACGATCTGGCCGGCACGATTGAAGACGATGGCACGTGAGCTGGACGTGCCCTGGTCGAGCGCGAGGAGGTATTCCATAAGACAGATTCAAGTGACCGCCGGGCTGGAGCGAACCAACCCGGCGGTGGGTGAAACGGAAGCAGGCATGGTAGCCCGCTGATCGAGGATGCGTCGATCAGACGGGCACCGAAATTAACGGACCTTGCCTTCCTTCCAGGCCGCCAGCAGCTTGTCGTAGGCCACCGTCTCGCCCTTCGGACGCTCGTTGTCGAGCTTCTTCCACGGGGCGTGCTCCGTCGACAGCCACTTGGCCGGATCGCTTTCGGGGTTCAGCTTGGGCGCGCAGTTCTTCATGCCGGCGCGCTGCAGGCGACCCATCACTTGGTCCATTTCCTTGGCCAGGTTGTCCATGGCAGCTTGCGGGGTTTTCTCCGCAGTCACGGCCGTGGCGACGTTCTTCCACCAGAGCTGCGCCAGCTTCGGATAGTCGGGCACGTTGTTGCCGGTCGGCGTCCAGGCCACGCGGGCCGGGCTGCGGTAGAACTCGATCAGGCCGCCGTACTTGGCTGCGTTCTTGGTGAAGTAGTCGCTGTGGATATCGGAGTCACGAATGAACGTGAGGCCGGTAATCGACTTCTTGAGCGACACGGTCTTCGACGTGACGAACTGGGCGTACAGCCATGCAGCCGAGCGGCGCTCGAACGGGGTGGACTTGAAGAACGTCCACGAGCCGACGTCCTGGTAGCCGTTCTGCATGCCGTCCTTCCAGTACGGGCCGTGCGGCGATGGTGCCATGCGCCACTTCGGCGAGCCGTCGGCGTTCACAACCGGGCCCGGCTTGGTCATCGGCGCGGTGAAGGCGCTGTACCAGAACACTTGCTGGGCGATGTGGCCCTGTGCGGGCACCGGGCCGGCTTCGTTGAAGGTCATGCCGGTCGCCTCGGGCGGGGCGTACTTCTTCATCCAGTCGATGTACTTGGTGAGGGCGTACACGGCAGCCGGGCTGTTGGTGGCACCGCCGCGGGACATCGACGCGCCCACCGGTGCGCAGCCTTCCACGCGGATACCCCATTCGTCGACCGGCAGGCCGTTCGGGATGCCCTTGTCGGCAGAACCTGCCATCGACAGCCACGCATCGGTAAAGCGCCAGCCCAGCGACGGGTCTTTCTTGCCGTAGTCCATGTGGCCGTAGACGCGCTTGCCGTCCAGCTCCTTCACGTCGTTCGTGAAGAAGTTGGCGATGTCTTCATAGGCCGTCCAGTTGACGGGCACACCCAGGTCGTAGCCGTACTTGGCCTTGAACTTCTCCTGCAGGTCCTTGCGGGCGAACCAGTCGGCGCGGAACCAGTACAGGTTGGCGAACTGCTGATCGGGCAGCTGGTACAGCTTGCCGTCAGACGCCGTGGTAAAGCTCGTGCCGATGAAGTCCTTCAGGTCCAGGCCCGGGTTGGTGAACTCCTTGCCTTCGCCGGCCATGTAATCCGACAGCGGCATCACCACGCCATAGCGGTAGTGCGTGCCGATCAGGTCGGAGTCGGAGATCCAGCCGTCATAAATGCTTTTGCCGGATTGCATCGAGGTCTGCAGTTTTTCGACGACATCGCCTTCCTGCATGATGTCGTGCTTGACCTTGATGCCGGTGATCTCTTCAAACGCCTTGGCCAGCGTCTTCGATTCGTAGGCATGTACGTCGAGCGTTTCCGACACGACGTGGATCTCGGTTACGCCCTTGGCCTTGAGCTTGGCTGCGGCATCGATGAACCACTTCATTTCCGCCATCTGCTTGTCTTGCGACAGCGTGCTGGGCTGGAATTCGCTGCTGACCCACTTCTTGGCTTCGGCTTCGCCGGCGTGTGCTGCGCCGACCGCCAGGGCGCTTGCCAGTGCAATGGCACTGAACTGAAGCGTCATGCGCCAGGATGTTTTCATCGGTATCTCCTCGTGCTTGTTGGCTTGTTGTTCTCCCCGCAGCGAAAACATCCGGCATTCCGACGCGGGGAGCGTGATGGAATGCCTGTGCCCGTACGTCAATGTGGGCGTGGAAGCGTCAACCCGCACTGACGCCTCCGGACTTGCAACTGCGAATACAACGATTGCGCGTCAACCGCGCCACATGATGAGCAGCAGCACCACCATCGAGGCGATGAAGCCGCCCCAGGCACCGGTGTCTTCCGATGCCAGGCCGACCCACGCCAGGTTGATGTAAGCGGCCGTCAACAGGCCGATGAAGAGGCGGTCACCGCGCGTGGTGGCAATGGGCAGCAGGCCCTTGCGCTCCACCGTCGGGCGGGTCACCTCCCAGATCGTCATGCCGGCCAGCATCAGGGCGATGCAGCCGAAGAAGATCGCCACTTCGGGCGTCCAGGCCATCCAGCTGAACATGGCTGTGTCTCCCGTTCTTGTTTTAGACGCGGCCCATCGCGAAGCCCTTCGCGATGTAGTTCCGCACAAACCAGATCACCAGCGCGCCAGGAATGATCGTCAGCACACCGGCCGCCGCCAGCACGCCCCAGTCCATGCCCGAGGCCGACACCGTGCGCGTCATCACGGCAGTGATCGGCTTGGCATCGACCGAGGTGAGCGTGCGCGCGAGCAGCAGCTCCACCCAGCTGAACATGAAGCAGAAGAACGCCGTCACGCCCACGCCTGCCTTGATCAGCGGCAGGAAGATCTTCAGGAAGAACGCGGGGAAGCTGTAGCCGTCGATGTAGGCTGTCTCGTCAATCTCGCGTGGGATGCCCGACATGAAGCCTTCCAGAATCCACACGGCCAGCGGCACGTTGAACAGCATGTGTGCCAACGCCACGCCCAGGTGGGTGTCCATCAGGCCGACCGTCGAATACAGCTGGAAGAACGGCAGCAGGAACACCGCGGGCGGCGTCATCCGGTTGGTCAGCAGCCAGAAGAACATGTGCTTGTCGCCCAGGAAGCGGTAGCGCGAGAAGGCGTAGGCCGCCGGCAGCGCCACCGCGGTCGAGAGCACCGTGTTCATCGTCACGTAGATGATGGAGTTGATGTAACCCCAGTACCAGGACGGGTCGGTAAAGATGACCTTGTAGTTGTCGAACGTGACGAGCTTCGGCCAGATCGAGAAGCCGGCCAGCGTCTCCTCGTTGGTCTTGAGCGACATGCTCAACATCCAGTACAGCGGCAGCACCGCAAAGGCCACGTACACGACGAGTGTGATGGCGCGTGCGATCTTGCGTTGATGTTCGTTCTTTTGATTACGCATGGTCGTCTCCCACGGCCGTGCTGGCACTGCCCATGCGCTGCATCCAGTTGTACAGGACGAAGCAGAACAGCAGGATGATGAGGAAGTACACGATCGAGAACGCCGCCGCCGGGCCCAGGTCGAACTGGCCGACCGCCTTCTGTGTCAGGTACTGCGACAGGAAGGTCGTGGCATTGCCGGGGCCGCCGCCGGTCAGCACGAACGGCTCGGTGTAGATCATGAAGCTGTCCATGAAGCGCAGCAGCACGCCAATCATCAACACGCCACGCATCTTCGGCAGCTGGATGTAGCGGAACACGGCCAGGCGGCTTGCGCCGTCAATCTCGGCGGCCTGGTAGAACGCGTCTGGAATCGAGCGCAGGCCGGCATACGCCAGCAGCGCCACCAGCGGCGTCCAGTGCCACACGTCCATGATCAACACGGTGATCCACGCGTCGAACGAGTGCGACGTGTAGTTGTAGTCGATGCCCATCTGGTTGAGCCAGTAGCCAGCCAGGCCGATGTCCGAGCGCCCGAAGATCTGCCAGATCGTGCCGACCACGTTCCAGGGAATCAGCAGCGGCATGGCAAGCACCACCAGCGCGGCCGAGGCTTTCCAGCCCTTGGATGGCATCGCCAGCGCCAGGCCGATGCCCAGCGGAATCTCCACCGCCAGCACGCACAGCGAGAAGATCAACTGGCGGGTGAGGGCGTCTTGCAGATCGCCATCACGCAGGATCTGGCGGAACCAGTCCACGCCCACGAACACGTGCTGCTCGGGGCTGATGATGTCCTGCACCGAGTAGTTCACCACCGTCATCAGCGGCAGGATGGCGGAGAACGCCACGCACAGGAACACCGGCAGGATCAGGAACCAGGCCTTATTGTTGAGCGGCTTGTTCATCGGCCAATCCTCTCGTCATTGCTGTAATACAGCGTCTGCGGCGCATCCAGGCGCAGCCACACGCGGGAATCGGTCACGCTCACTTCGTTAGGCAGCTTGGCCTTGATGGGGAGGCCGACCGTGCTGTCGCCATTCGCGCCGAGGCTTGCTGTCAGCAACTGGTGCGTACCGAGTTGCTGCACCTGGTGTACATCCGCCGCCACTGTGCCGACTTCGCCCGGCGCAGCCAGTTGCACGAACTCCGGGCGGATGCCGAGCTTGAGCGAACCGTTTGCGCTCTTGAGCGTGGAAAGCGTGTCGCGGCTCACGGACAGGCGCTGGTCGCCCAGCGCAATCACATCCCCATCCACCGTCACCGGGTAGAGGTTCATGCCGGGGCTGCCGATGAAGTAGCCGACGAAGGTGTGGTCCGGCCGCTCGAACAGCGCTTCCGGCCCGCCTTGCTGCACCACCTTGCCTTCGGTCATGACCACCACCTCGTCGGCAAAGGTCAGCGCTTCCACCTGGTCGTGCGTCACGTAGATCAGCGTGAGCTTGAGCTGCTGGTGAATCTTCTTGAGCTGGCGGCGCAGTTGCCACTTCAGGTGCGGATCAATGACGGTGAGCGGCTCATCAAACAGGATGGCCGCCACGTCCTTGCGCACCAGGCCGCGCCCGAGCGAGATCTTCTGTTTGGCGTCCGCCGCCAGGCCCGAGGCGCGGCGCTTGAGCGCGTGCTGCAACTCGAGAATCTCGGCGACTTCTTCCACGCGCTTTTTCACCTCGGCTTCGGGCGTCTTGCGGTTGCGCAGCGGGAAGGCGAGGTTGTCGAACACCGTCATCGTGTCGTAGATGACCGGGAACTGGAACACCTGCGCGATGTTGCGCTCGCGCGGGCTGGCGTGCGTGACGTCCTGTCCGTCAAACAGCACCTGGCCCTCAGACGGCACCAGCAGCCCCGAGATGATGTTCAGCAGCGTGGACTTGCCGCAGCCCGACGGGCCCAGCAGTGCATAGGCACCGCCGTCACGCCAGGTCATGTTCATCGGCTGCAGCGCGTAGTCGCTCAGGCTTTGCGGATTGGGGCGGTAGCTGTGCCCCAGGTTGCGGAATTCAATGCGCGCCATGTGCGTCTCCCTGCTTGGGCGCGCTCACCAGCTTGCCCGCTTCATCGAACAGGAACAGCTCGGCCGGATCGACAAACACATCCAGCGCCGCACCCAGCTCGAACTCGTGCACGCCCGGCAACTGCGCGACCAGGCCGATGCTGCTCGGCTGGCCGGCGGCATGTGCGCGCACGTGCAAATAGGTTTCGGAGCCCGACAACTCGGCCAGCTCGACCGCGCCCGGCAGGGCAACGCTGCCGCCGTTGCGCGGCGCCAGGCGGATATGGCTCGGGCGCAGGCCAATGCGGCAGCGCGTGCCGGCCGCCATCGGCAGCGGGCGCGTCCACGGCACGTCAATCCCTTGCGGCAAGCGGATGTGGTTGCTTTCGGCCACGGTGGCGTCCAGCACGTTCATCGGCGGGTCGTTGAAGATGGCGGCGGCGTTGACCGACACCGGCACTTCGTACATGTCGAGTGTTGGGCCCGACTGCAGCACACGGCCTTCATGCATGACGACGGTGTGGCCACCCAGCAGCAGCGCTTCCTGCGGCTCGGTGGTGGCGTACACCACGGTCGTGCCGCCATCGGCAAAGAGCGAGGCCAGTTCGGCACGCAGTTCTTCGCGCAGCTTGTAGTCGAGGTTCACCAGCGGTTCGTCCAGCAGCACCAGTGGCGCCCGCTTGACCAGCGCCCGCGCCAGCGCACAACGCTGCTGCTGGCCGCCCGACAGCTCGGCCGGCAGGCGCTGCAGCAGGTGTTCGATGTGCAGCTTGGCGGCGACTGCGCGCACGCGCGTATCGATCTCGCCCTTGTTGGTGCCCTGCAGGCGCAGCGGCGACGCGATGTTGTCGTACACCGTCATCGCCGGGTAGTTGATGAATTGCTGGTACACCATCGCCAGATTGCGATCGCGTACGCCTACGCCCGTCACGTCCTTGCCATCGACCAGTACGCGGCCGGTGGTCGGCCGGTCCAGCCCGGCCATGATGCGCATCAGCGTGGTCTTGCCGGCTTGCGTCGGCCCGAGCAGCACGTTGATCGCGCCGGGCGCCAGCCGCAGGCTGGTCGGGTACAGATGTGTCTGCGCCCCGACCATGGCCGTAACCTGGTCCAGTTCCAGAATCAATTGTGTCTCCCGTCTTTTACTTCTACGTCTTGATCTGTGTGCGGGCCCCCCGGCCCGTTTGCTGCTGTGCCGCTAACCTCAGGGGGCGCGTTCTGCCACCGGGGCGGCTTCGTTCTCCGGCAGATGCCGCATCAACCAGCCTTCCAGGCGGCCGCGTTCAGCATCGTTGGCGTACAGCCCCAGCTTGGTCCGCCGCCACAGGATGTCCTGCGCAGTGCGAGCCCATTCGTGTTCGATCAGGTAGCGGATCTCCGCTTCATACAGACCCGGCGTCAGCTCCGTACCCAGGTCTTCCAAACGTGCGGCGCCGGCCAGCAGCGTGTTCACGCGGGTGCCGTACTGGTGCGCATAGCGCGTGGCCAGCGAGGTCGGCAGCCACGGCAAACGTTTTTGCAGGCGTGCCACAAAATCGTCGAAGGTGTATTCGGCGACGAGTTGGCCCGGTGCTTCCAGGTCGCCGCCCGGCAGGGAGGCGGTCGCCGTCCACGATGGCTTGCCTGCAGCAGGCAGGTGCGGGGCCAGTTGGTCCAGCGCCTCTTCGGCCAGCTTGCGGTAGGTCGTGATCTTGCCGCCCCACACGTTGATGAGCGGTGCGCTTTTACCGTCGGCGCCGGTCTCGCATTCGACCAGGTAGTCGCGCGTGATGGCCGAAGCGTTGGCCGCGCTGTCATCCAGCAGCGGGCGGACTCCCGAGTACGTCCACACCACATCGGCCGGCGTGAGCTGCTGCGTGAAATAGCGGCTCGCCATGTCGCACAGGTATTGGATTTCACCGGCATCAATGGCCACCTGGTCCACCGAGCCTTTGTATTCCAGGTCGGTCGTGCCGATCAGCGTGAAATCGTTTTGGTACGGGATCGCAAAGACGATTCGCCCGTCCGGGTTCTGGAAGATATAGGCGAACGGGTGGTCGAACATCCGTCGCACGACGATGTGGCTACCTTTGATCAGACGCAGGCCGCGCGTGCTCGGCAGCGCGTGGGCCGCGCGGGCAAAGTCCGCCGCCCACGGCCCGGCCGCGTTGACGATGGCCTTGGCGCGCACCGAGCGGATGCCGTCCGGGCCAGCCAGCGAGGCATGCCAGCCATCGGCGCGGCGCTCGGCGTTCAGGCAGCGCGTGCGGGTGAGGATCTGCGCACCGCGGTCAGCCGCGTCGCGGGCGTTGAGCACCACCAAGCGGGCGTCATCGACCCAGCCGTCGGAATAGACGAAGCCACGCGTGTAACCGGGCTTGAGCGGCTTGCCGGACGGATGCTGCGCCAGCTTGATCGACTTCGAGCCCGGCAGAAAGCGCCGCTGCGCCAAGTGGTCATATAAGAAGAGGCCCGCGCGGATCATCCACGCCGGGCGCTGGGCTGCGTCGTGCGGCATCACGAAGCGTAGCGGCCACATGATGTGCGGCGCCATGCGCAGCAGCACCTCGCGCTCCTGCAAGGCCTTGCGCACGAGGCTGAATTCGTAATATTCGAGGTAGCGCAGCCCGCCGTGGATCAGCTTGGTCGAGGCCGAAGAGGTGTGCTGAGCCAGGTCGTCCTTTTCACACAAGACCACCGACAGGCCACGGCCCACAGCGTCACGTGCGATACCCACGCCGTTGATGCCGCCTCCGACCACCAGCAGATCACAGTCCAGATGAGACGCGTCAGAGAGTTGCATGGGTTGGAATCTGTTGATTTGCGCGCCAATGTTTGCGAATTCTTGCGAATAGTGACGCGTTCGCGGATAGTGTAGTGAAAGGCGAAAATAAAGCAACATAGGGAATCGCCTAATTCGCTCACATATGTTCGTTTGTGTTCATTTGATGAATTGATGCTTCCCCGCCACCGTCAGATCCTTGAATACGTCCGCCAGCACGGCGATGCCTCCGTCGACGCGCTTGCCCGTGTGCTGGGCGTGACCACCCAGACCATCCGCCGCGATATCCGCCAGCTTGAAGACGAGCGCCTGCTCGCGCGCTACCACGGCGGCGTCGGCCTGCCGTCGTCGGTTGAGAACATCGACTACGACCAGCGTCAGGTTCTGCATATCGACGCCAAGCGCAGCATTGCCGAAGCCGTCGCGCGCCACGTCGAACCGGGCCGCTCGCTCATCATCAACATCGGGACGACTACCGAAGAGATCTCCAAGGCACTGGTGGGCCAGGGTGGACCACGGGGTTTGCGCGTCATCACCAACAACCTGAACGTCGCCTCCATCCTGTCGGGCAGCCCGGATGCGGAAGTCATCGTCGCCGGCGGCCTGGTGCGCAACCGCGACCGCGGCATCGTCGGCGAGGCTACGATCGACTTCATGAAGCAGTTCCGGGTCGACATCGGCATCATCGGCGTTTCCAGCATCGACGTAGACGGCACCCTGCTCGACTACGACTACCGCGAAGTCCGCGTCGCCCAGGCCATCATCGAGCAGTCGCGCGAGGTCTGGCTTGCCGCCGATCACTCCAAATTCGGCCGTCGCGCCGTGGTACGCCTCGGTCACATCTCGCAGATCGACAAGTTCTTCACCGACGTACCGGTGCCCGAGCCGATGGCTGACGTCTTCCGCGCCGCTGAAGTCGACGTTGTCGTCGCCAGCGAGGCCGGGCAACCCTGAGCGTCTCTTGCGCTCTTGATCTGGCGTACCGCCCAGTCTTGCCGCCGTCGACTACAGTGAAATGACAGGGCGCGCACCTCGTGTGCCCAATGCCATCCACATGGTCGTCACCTTGAGGGGCGTCGTGAGCGAGCACTCACAAGCGGCAATCCTTTCGATCTTTGCGGGCATCGTCGCCGAACACGTCGCCGCGTTGCGCGACGTCCTGGCCAAACTGTCGGCACCCAGGCCCAGCGACGAGGATCTCCATCAATTCCGAGTCACTCTGCGCCGGCTGCGTTCGGCCTGGGTGACCTTTGGCCCTGTGTTGCCCGACGCATTTGCCGCCGAGTGGAAGCCGCGCCTGCGGGCGCTGGCGGCATCCACGGGCCCCGTGCGCGAATGGGATGTCCTTCTAGTAGATTGGCTTCCGGCCGCTCAGCAGTCTCTGGCCGAGGAGGATGAGGTCGGGCGCGCATGGCTTGCCATGGCGGTCACCAAGGCCAAGGCCGCGCGCAGCCGATCTTGGCGATCGCTCCGGGTGGAGCTGGCGTCGCCGGATGTGCTGAGCACGCTTGCCGATCTGGAAAAGGCCGTCGTTCCTTTCCGGTTGGAGGCTGAGGCGGGCCCATACGTAGACTTCGCCCATGCTCAGGCGCGGGCGCTCAGAAAGAAGCTCGTCCAGCGCGGCCGCGGCCCGAAGCGGGCGTCGCCCGCGCGCCTGCACCGGGCTCGAATCACTGCCAAGCAATGGCGCTATCTATATGAAGCGTTCTATCCGGCGCTCGGTGCGCAAGCCCCCAAACGCTGGCACGCACATCTGCGCAAGCTGCAGGACGCCCTGGGCGAGGTGCATGACGCGGATATCTCCCTGGAGCGTGCCGCCGGAGTCGCACGGAGTGCGCCACCAGCTTCTATCGTGAGCGTGTTTCACAAGCGCGCCCGCTCGGCCCGGAAGCGCGCGGCCCGACGGCTACGTTGGATACGCGATCATGCGGCGCCATAGCCCCTTAAAAAGCGCGGAAAGACCCCACGAAAAGAAAGGGCTTGCACAGTTCGGAAAACCTGCATATAGTTCGCCCCTCGCTGCACGACGCAGCGCCGAAACGCAGGTTGAGGCGGTGGTGTCGAGGCGGTGGAGAAGTAGATGTGGTGCGGGTTTCCGGCCGATTGGTGGTGTTGATCGGGTGGGTGTCGCGGT